>JACMNE010000127.1 GCA_014378715.1 Microbacteriaceae bacterium | reverse complement strand
TCCGGCGTGGCCGGTCGGGTCGTAGTCCTTGGGATCGAGTTCGACGTCGCCGACATCGTCGGGGCCGCCCGTGCCGGGGAGCACCTTGACGTCCTCGGCGTCAACGTCGTCGTCGCCGCTGACCGCAGAGCTCGACGCGACGTCGTACTCCTGCTTGATCTCGATGTCGCGTTCATTGCGGCTGCCGGTTCCGGATCCGGTCTGGTGGGTGGTGGTCTCGGTGTGCTCGGAGTTGGTCATGACAGCACGGTAACTCGGCCCCCGCCCCCTGACGAGGCCTTGCGGATCCCGCAGAAATCAGTAGGTCGCGCGCCCACCGCTGATGTCGTAGACGGCCCCGGTGGAGAAGCTCACGCGGTCGGAGGCAAGCCAGGCGACGAGCTCCGCGACCTCCTCCGCCCGCCCGACCCGCTTCATAGGGATCAGGCCGGTGATGTACGCCAGCACCTCCGGGGAGGTCGCGTCGTTCATCGGGGTCTCGATCACGGCAGGGGCGATGGCGTTGACCAGCACGCCGGAGGTGGCCAGCTCCTTGCCGAGGGACTTGGTCATGGCGATCACGGCGGCCTTCGACGCGGAGTAGGCGCTGAGGTTGGGGTTGCCGTCCTTGCCGGCCATACTTGCGAAGTTGACGATGCGCCCCCAGCCCCGCTCCCTCATGCCGGGGACCACGGCGCGACAGAGGGCGAAGGTGCCGGTGACGTTGACCGCGAAGACCCGCGCCCACTCCTCATCCTGCACCTCCCAGAGCGGCCGGTTGGGCCCGACGATGCCGGCGCAGTTGACCAGGATGTCGACCCGGCCCACTGACCGCACCGCCTCGGAGACGGCGGCCGGGTCGGAGATGTCGACGACGACATCCGCTCCCTCGGTCACATCGAAGGTCACCACCTCGATCCCGTCGGCGGCGAGCCGGATCGCGGAGGCTGCGCCGAGGCCGCTCATCCCGCCGGTGATGACGGCGCGCAGGGCCGACCGGGGAACGGAGCTGTCAGTGGGACTCACGGGACACCCTGTCTCCACTCGAACCGCGCAGGAAGTCCAGGTCGGCGCCGGTGTCGGCCTGCATCACGTGGTCGACGTAGAGCCGCTCCCAGCCACGGGTGGGGGCGGCGAACCCGGCGACCGTCGCCGCGTTCGGGAGCCGGGCGTCGAGCTCGTCCTGCGGCACGTCGATCGAGAGAGTGCGGCCGGGCACGTCGAGCACGATCCAGTCGCCGGTCTCGACGATGCCGAGCGGTCCGCCGGCCGCAGCCTCCGGAGTCACGTGCAGGATCACCGTGCCGTAGGCGGTTCCGCTCATCCGCCCGTCGCAGATGCGCACCATGTCGCGCACGCCCTGCTCGAGCAGCTTCTTCGGCAGCGGCATGTTCGCGACCTCCGGCATGCCGGGATAGCCTCGCGGCCCGCAGCCGCGCAGCACGAGCACCGAGTCGGCGTCCACCTCGAGGTCGGGGTCGTCGATGCGGGCGTGCATGTCTTCGATCGTGTCGAAGACCACCGCGCGACCCCGGTGGCTCAGCAGGTGAGCGGATGCTGCGGCGGGCTTCACGATCGCTCCGCCCGGCGCCAGGTTTCCGTAGAGAACGGCGATCCCCGCATCCGCTTGGAGGGGGGAGGAACGCACCGTGATGACCTCGGGATCCCAGATCCTCGCGTCGTCGAGGTGGTCGACGAGCGGCCGGCCGGTCACGGTGAGCGCGGTCGGGTCGAGGAGGTCGCGCACCTCGCGCAGCACGCTGAGGAGCCCGCCGGCCCGGTGGAAGTCGTCCATGAGGAAGCGGCCGGCCGGCTGGAGGTTGACCAGGAGCGGCACGCCGGAGCCGATGCGATCGAAGTCGTCGATCGTGAGGTCGATGCCGAGGCGGCCGGCGATCGCGAGCAGGTGCACCACGGCGTTGGTCGACCCGCCGATCGCGGCGAGTGCCACGATCGCGTTGTGGAACGACCCGCGGGTGAGGAACGTGCTGGGGCGGCGGCCCTCGGCGATGAGTTCGACGATGAGGTGGCCGGAGTCGTATGAGGCCTCGAGTAGGCGACTGTCGGGGGCGGGAGTGCCGGCAAGGCCCGGGGCGATCGTGCCGAGCGCCTCGGCGACCAGAGCCATGGTCGACGCGGTGCCCATGGTGTTGCAGTGGCCGCGGCTGCGGATCATCGACGACTCGGACTTGAGGAACTGCTCCTGCGACAGGGTGCCGCCGCGCACCTCCTCGCTGAGTCGCCAGACATCGGTGCCGCAGCCGAGAGCTTGGCCCTGGAAGGTGCCGGTGAGCATCGGCCCGCCCGGGATGACCAGCGCGGGGAGGTCGACGGAGGCGGCCGCCATCAGCAACGACGGGATGGTCTTGTCGCAACCGCCGAGCAGCACGACCCCGTCGATCGGGTTGGCGCGGAGCATCTCCTCGGTGGCCATCGCCGCCATGTTGCGCCAGAGCATGGCGGTGGGGCGCACCTGGGTCTCGCCGAGCGAGACGACAGGCAGGTTCAGCGGGATTCCGCCGGCCGCGTAGATTCCGGCCTTCACGGCCTCGGCGACCTCGTTGAGGTGCGAGTTGCAGGGGGTGAGGTCGGAGGCGGAGTTCGCAATCGCGATGTGCGGCCGGCCATCGAAGGCGTTCTCGGGCAGCCCCCGCCGCATCCAGGCCCGGTGGATGTACGCGTTCCGGTCGGTTCCCGCGTACCACTGGGAGCTCCGTCGCTCGGTCATGCTTGCGCCTCTTCCATTCTTTGGAATAATTCTCCACTATGTGGCTCACCTCGGCGCGCGGCGCCCCCAACGACGGGAACACCCGATGACCCGATTCACGGCGACCGCGGCATCCCCTCACCGCCATGTGCTCGCAGAGGGGCCGGTGTGGGTGGCGTCCACGAACACGCTCCTGTGGGTCGACGTCGAGCGGGGCGAGGTGCTCGAGGGGGTGCTCGACGGCGAACGGGTCTCGACGACCCGTCGCCTCGAGTTCGGGGAGACCGTCGGCGCCGTCGTTCGAGCGGATGACGGGCGGCTGCTCGTCGCCGCCCGGGAGCGTCTGGTCGCGGTGGCCCCTGGCACCGATGCCCGCACCGACGGACCCGCAGTCGTGCCGCCCGGTTCCCGCCGCCGCACCAACGACGGCACCTGCGACCCGGCCGGGCGGTTCCTGATCGGCACCCTCAGCCTCGACGACCGCGAGGGTGGGGAGACACTCCTGCGCCTCGAGGACGACGGCAGCCTCACCACGGTCGACGACGACCTCTCGCTCTCGAACGGGCTCGCCTTCTCCCCCGACGGCGCACTGCTCTACAGCACCGACACCGTGCCCGGCATCGTCTGGGTTCGCGACTACGACGTCGCGACGGGAGCGGTCGGGTCCCGTCGCGAGCACCTGCACATCACCGACGGCTTTCCCGACGGCCTGTGCGCCGATGCGCGCGGCCACCTGTGGGTCGCGATCTGGGGCAAGGGGGAGGTGCGGTCGTTCTCGCCGGATGGCACTCTCACCGACACCGTGGCGGTGGACGCGCCACACATCTCGAGTGTGGCCTTCGTCGGTCCGGGCCTGCACCGCCTCCTCATCACCACGGCGTCCCGTGACCTCGACGAGACCGGCCTGCAGCGGCATCCGAACGCCGGTCACCTTTTCCTCGCCGACGTGGGCCAGACCGGCACGCCGGTCGCCGCCTGGAACGGGCAGGGGATCCGATGAGGGCCTTCGTGGTCACCGCGCCGGGCGAGGCGGGCGTGCAGGACGTCCCCGCCCCCGTCGCCGCCCCGGGCCAGGCGGTCGTCGACATCGCCAGGGTCGGCGTCTGCGGTACCGACGTCGAGTTCTTCACCGGGCGGATGCAGTATCTCGCCGACGGGCACGCGCACTTCCCGCTGCGGCTCGGCCACGAGTGGGCGGGCACGGTCGCGGCCGTCGGCGACGGCGTAGACCGCTCCTGGCTCGGCCGCCGGGTCACCGGCGACACCATGCTCGGCTGCGGGCGGTGCCGGCGCTGCCTCACTGGCCGCCAGCACGTCTGCGCCGCCCGCTTCGAGGTGGGGGTGCGCGGCGACTTCCCCGGCGCGCTCGCCGAGCAGCTCGCGGTGCCCGCCTCGTCCCTGCATCGTCTGCCCGACGGCGTCGACGACACCCTCGGCGCGCTCGTCGAACCCGGGGGCAACTCCCTCCGCGCGGTGCAGGCGGCGGACCTCTCCCCCGGCGACCGCCTGCTGGTGCTCGGTGCCGGCACGATCGGGCTGCTCGCCGCCCTCATCGCCCGGGCCGCGGGCGCCGAGGTGCACCTCCTCGGCCGATCGACCCGCTCGCTCGAGTTCGCCCGCGCGCTCGGCTTCGAGCGGAGCTGGACAGCGGACGACCAGCCCGACCTGCCGTTCGACGCGGTGATCGACGCCTCCAACTCCGCGGACCTGCCCGCCCGCGCCGTCGACTTCGTCGAACCGGGTCGGCGGGTCGTCTTCATCGGGCTCGCCGGCACTCCGAGCCCGGTCGACTCCCGCGCCCTCGTGCTCGGCGACATCACCGCGGTGGGGATCCTCAGCGCCTCCCCCGGGCTGGCCGGAACGATCGACCTCTTCGCCTCCGGAACGCTCGATCCGCGCCCCCTGGTGGCCGCGACGGTCGGCCTGGACGGGGTCGGGGCGATCCTCGCCGGGGAGCGTCCGGCGGGCGCCGGGCTCGGCCCGAAGATGCACATCGACCCGCGTCTCTGACGTGCGCGAATTGTACCCCGTCGGAGGGACACTACGGGTCCACCCGTCATGGGGGCTAGATTAGGTTGAACGGTGGAGGAGTACGGGTGTGGGAACTTTGCTGTACGGGCATTCTGGAATCGAGGTGGGGTTCGATGACCGCGCCCTCATGCATCTCCAGATCGTCATCACCGCCAAACTGCGCCGTCGCGAGAGCTTCGTGTTCTCCTGGTCCGACTCGGTCGAGGTGGGCAGCGGGCGCAGCACGATCTGGCTCGACCCCAGCAGCACCCTGTATTACCGCTACTTCGGCAGCCGCATCCCCTCGATCAACCGCGAGTGGATCGAGGCCCTGATGGCCTCTGCCAACAGCGCAGGCGGCCTGTACTTCACCCCCGAACCCGGGGTCCCGGTCGGCTACGGCTCCGGTTCGGGACAGCGCGTGCGCGCGTGACCGGCAGCGCACCATGGCTGGCGACGCTCACGTCGTCGCAGCACATGCTCATCTTCTACTTCCTCGTCGTCACCGGCCTCGCGCTGCTCGCCGGCTTCGTGCGCACCGTCGCCTCCAGTGGCGAGGTGGGCGCCAGGTACCGCTCGGCCACGATCGCCCGGCTCTGCGTCAACGGAATCGCCTTTCTCACCTATGTGGCCCTCGTGCTCACGTTCCACGCCGGCTATTCGCGAGTCGGTGACAACTATGTGCCGAACGACCTGGCCGTGAACCTCATCGCCCTGCGCTACACGGACTGGTCCATCTCCGTGCCGCTGCTCGCCGTCGAGCTCATCGCCGTCTGCGCCCTCGCCGGACGGGTGATGCGCACCCAGCGGGTCATCGCCGTGGGGAGCGCCTTCCTGATGATCTTCACCGGCTACCTGGGAGCTGTGGTGTTCGAGGACAACGGGAAGCTGACGCACCTGATCTTCTGGGGCAGTGTCAGCGTTCTGTTCTGGATCATCGCCAACTACGTGCTGATAAAGGTGGTGCGGGCGTCGTACGCCAAGCTCACCCCCGAGTCCGCGGACCTGCTCCGCAGCGCCACCGTCATCCTCCTCGGCGGCTGGGCCATCTACCCGATCATCTACGTGATCCCGCTGTTCGGCGCCGGAGGGGGATGGACGACCGTGATCCAGGTCGCCCTCTGCGTCACCGACCTCACCATCAAGGTCGGGTTCAGCGGCCTCATCCACCGCATCGCCAAGCTGCGCACGGCGGAGGACGTGCGGACCGGGAACGACATGCACCAGGAGTCGATCTGGATCTCGTCGGAAAAGAAGTCCGACGCCGGCAAGCCCCGCGATGTCTACCTCGCCGACGGCGCCGCCGTGCACCGCCCCCGCACCCGCCCTCCGGCCAGCTCAGCGGTCGCCGCCGGTCAGGACACACCCCTCGAGGACTTCGAGAGCGACCGGTGACCACCCCAGTAGGGTGATTCCATGTCCATGCTCGTCCCGATCCCGTCGCCCGGCATCGCGCTCGAGTATGGAGTGCGCGGACGCCCGCTCGTTGTGATGCTGCACGACTGGTTCGGCCGGCTGCCCAGCCTGCAGGCCTACGCCACCGCCCTCGTGGGCCGTGGGTTCCACGTGGTGGTGCCCGACCTCTACGGCGGGGTCGCCACGACCGACGAGAGCGCCGCCCAGCGCCTCCTCGACCAGCTCGACATCGGCATGACGCTCGAGGTCATCGACGACCTGGTGCGCACCGGCCGGGAGAACGGCTCGCCCCGGGTCGGTCTCATCGGCTTCTCGATGGGCGGATGGCTCGCCCTCCTCCACGCCCAGGGTGGGGCGGTCGACGCCGTGACGGCGTACTGCGCCAGCCTCGACCACTCCGATCACGGCGTGATCCCCTGCTCGGTACAGCTGCATCTCGCGGAGGTCGACACCTGGGAGCGGGAGGCCGAACCCGACCGCTTCGTCGAACGTCTCGAGGACCACGGCACCCCGGTCTCGATCTTCACCTATGCCGGGACCCGGCACGGTTTCGCAAACGGCACGATCCATGCCAATGTCGACGAGCAGGCCTCCGCCCTTGCCTACGCCCGAACCGCCAAATTCCTCGAGTTCCACCTGCTCGACTAGCCGACCAAGCCGTCGTCCCGACGGCAACGAAGAAAAATCAGATCCGGCACCCGCCGGGCCACATCCCAGAAGGAACCCTCATGTCCAAGTCACCCAACCGCATGCTCGCCGTCATCTTCGGCGCCGGTTACCTCCTTGTCGGCCTCCTCGGGTTCACGGTCACGAGCGGTGTGAGCTTCTTCGCGACAAGCGGTGGGCGGCTCCTGGGCCTGTTCGAGGTCAACGTCTTCCACAACGTCGCCCACCTGCTGATCGGAGCCGCCCTGCTCATCGCCGGCGTCTCCAACATCCTCGCCTCGCGGATCATGAACGCCACGATCGGCGCCGCCTACCTGCTGCTCGGCATCGCCGGCCTCTTCCTCGTGGGCAGCGAGTTCAACATCCTCGCCATCAACTCGGCCGACAACGTGCTGCACTTCGCCAGCGCCGTCGTGCTCCTCGCCGTCGGCATCGGCGCCGACAAGGTCGTCAAGCGCCCCACAGCCGCCAACCACTGAGTTGCGCCCACCACCCGAGCACCCAGCACGCTGAGCACCCAGCACACGGAGCACCCACCCCGAGCGCCGAAGGGAGCCACATGTCACCGATCACCCGCACCTGGCTGGCCTTCGCCGCGATCGGTGCTGGGCTGGTGCATCTCGCCCTGGTCATCAGCTCCCCCGCGCCGTTCGCCGTTGTGCTGGTTGGGCTGGGCATCGCCGAGTTCGGCTGGGGTGTGCTGACCTTCGCCCGCGCCAACCTGCCCGCCCCGCGGCTCGTGCGGGTGGTGGCGATCGTGCCACTTCTCGCCTGGAGCCTGCTCGCCGTCGCGGCCGGGGTCTTTCACACCCCCTGGCTGGTCACGTCGCTGCCGCTGATGCCGATGGCGGTCGCCGGTCTGTTCGAGCTCTTCGCCGCCGCGGCCATCAGTGTGCACTTGCGCCGGTCGCCCGGTGTGGTCCGGCCGGCCCCGGGCTCCGCCCGGTACCTAGCGGCACTGATGGGCGGCGCCGTCGTCGTCGGCCTGATGACCGCGCCTGCTCTCGCCGGCACTGAGTCAGGACGCCACGCCCAGCCGCACGGCAGTCACGACGCCACCTTCGCGCCGGCCAGCTCCGTGCACCCGGGCCACTGAGCCGCCGTCAGCGGCCGACACGCTCCGATCGCGTTCAGGCGCGGATGGCGGGGATCGCCTGGGCCTTCTCCATGAACCGGCGCACGTCGGCGTCCACGATGATGTCGGACGGCCGCAGCGGCCGGGTGAGGTACAGCCCGTTGAGGGCGCTGATGCGGCTCAGGGCCACGTAGGTCTGGCCGGGGGCGAACGACCGCTGCCCGAGGTCGACGACCGCCCGGTCGTAGGTCTTGCCCTGCGACTTGTGGATCGTCACGGCCCAGGCCAGGCGTAGCGGGAACTGTTGGAACTCGGCGACGATGTCGCGCTTGAGCTCCTTCGTCGTGGGCGAGTAGGAGTACTTGAACTTCTCCCAGGTGGCCGGCTGCACCTCGTGCTCCTCGCCGTCGATCTCGACGAAAACGGTACTCGAGATACTGGTGACGGTACCGACCGACCCGTTCACCCAGCGCTGGTCGGAATCGTTGCGCAGGAACATCACCCGGGCGCCGACCTTGAGCTGCAGCGCCTCGTCGGCGGGGAAGGCCCGGCCGCCGAACTCGCCGGTCACATCGGCCTGGGCCGTGCGCAGCTTCCCTGGCAGCTTCGCGAGCGCCCGCGAGTTGATCGTGCTGACGGCATCGTTGCGGGTCGCCAGCGTGATCGCGCCGTCGTCGGGAGCCGGCCGCGCCCCGGTGTCGTTGAGCACCTTCGCGATCTCGGCGGTGACCACCCCGTGCCGCACGGCCGTGAGCATGGTCTTGAACTCCTCCTCGTGCTGGCGGTGGATCACGCTCAGCTCGTAGATGCGCAGGTCGGCGGCCTCCCACACCTTCGCGTCGAAGAACCACATCGACCGGTAGTGGTCGGCGAAGTAGGCCCGCTCGTCGGCGTCGCCCGGCACGGGTGCTAGCTGGTACGGGTCGCCGAACAGCACGATCTGCACTCCCCCGAATGGCTGATGCGGCTTCTTGCGGGCCTGGCGGAGCGACCGGTCGACGGCGTCGATGAGGTCGGCGTTGACCATCGAAACCTCGTCGATGACCAGGGTCTCGATCGTCGCGAGCAGGGTGCGGGTCTCGGCGTTCTGCGGGATCGGCCGGTCGGCGATGACCCCGATACCGAGTCGGAACAGCGAGTGGATGGTCTGGCCGCCCACGTTGAGCGCGGCCACACCGGTCGGGGCGCAAACGACGAGCTGCTTCGAGCTGTTGTCGGCGAGATAGTTCAGCAGCGTCGACTTGCCCGTCCCCGCCCTCCCGGTGACGAAGATGTTCTCCTGCGTCGTCTCGATGGCGTCGAACAGCGCCTGCTGCTCCGCCGAGAGGGTGAGGGAGAACGAACCGGCCATTCGATCCAATCTACCGGTCCCCGCGTGCGCCGCGGCAGCTTCGGCGCTGCGCGGCGGCGTTTAGGATGGCCCCATGGGTGAGACGGCCGGGGAGGCGCAATCGGCGGCGCTATCGGGCCGCGCCGGGCGCCGCTTCGCCCGGCGCTGGGGACTCCTCTTCGCGGCACTGCTCCTGGCCTTCCTCGGCACCGTGATCACCCTCAACCTCACCCTCTACAGCGCCCAGGGGTTCGTCGGCGGCTACCTGTCCGCGCTCGCCCGCCACGACATCGCCGGCGCGCTGGCGCCCCCCGGGGTCACCGTTCCCGACGGCGCCGACCGCCGTGTGCTCACGGCCGACGGGTTGGGCGAGTTGGGCGACATCCGCTCTCTGTCCACAACTTCGACGTCGACAGCGGATGATGCGGACGGCACCGTCACCGTGGAGTACGGCTTCACCCTCGACGGTAAGCCGGCGACCTCGACCTTCAGCGTGGAGGCGCAGCGCCCCCTGCTCGGGATCTTCTCCACCTGGTCGTTCGCGGCCAGCCCAACGGCGACCCTGACTGTCACCCCGCTGGGCGACGCCGGGTTCACCGCGAACGGGGTCGCCGTGACCGCGCTGGGGCCGAGCGAGCCGGTGGCCCTCGCGGTGCTCGCCCCGGCCGCCGTGGGGCTCGCACACGACTCCGCCTATCTCCTCGCCACGCCCCGCACCTCGCTGGTGGCCGACCCGGGTGCCCAAGCCTCCGCCGAGCTGCCGATCGCCGCGAATCCGGCGTTCGTCGACCTCGTCCAGAAGCAGCTCACCGGCCTGCTGGACGACTGCACCACCCAGACGGTGCTGCAGCCGACGGGGTGCCCGTTCGGCGAGGCGATCCGCAACCGCATCGACGACGTGCCGGTGTGGTCGATGGTGGACTACCCGCAGGTCATGATCGTGCCGGGCGAAACGCCCGGCACCTGGCAGGTGCCGGAGACGGCCGGAGCCGCCCACCTGGTGGTCGGGGTGCAGTCACTGTTCGACGGCACCCGCTCGGTGTTCGACGAGGACGTGCCGTTCACGGTGAGCTACCTGCTCACCTTCTCCGGCGACGGCAGTGTGACCATCACGGCGCAGTGACCGGCCAGCTCAGCGCCGGCGCTCCAGGCCGGCGAGCATCTTGTTGTAATCGCCCAGGTCGGCGTCGCCGTCGCGGTCAGCCTTGCGGTCGAGCCGCTTGGCGTCCTTGGTGTCACTCTTCGCCCACATGAACGCCACGATGATCGCAAGGGTGATCGTGGGGATCTCGCCGACGCTCCACGCGATCCCACCGCCGGTCTGCTGGTCGATGATCGCGGAGGGCCCCCAGTCGCGGCCCATCGCGCCGTACCAGTCGGCGAGCAGGAGGCCGGTGCCGGTCATCAGCGCGAGCCCGAAGAAAGCGTGGAAGGCCATCGTGCCGAGCAGCAGGAGCAGCCGCAGCGGGTAGGGCGCCCGGTACGGCACCGGGTCGACCCCGATCAACGACTGAACGAACAGGTAGCCGGTCGCGAGGAAGTGCGCGATCATCCACTGGTGCCCGATGTGGTCGGTCGTCGCCCAGCTGAACAGGGGGGTGTAGTAGAACGCCCAGAGCGATGCGGCGAACACCACGGCGGAGACGATCGGGTTGGCGAGCACCCCGGCGAACTTCGAGTGCACGAAGGCCATGATCCACTCGCGCGAGCCGCGGCTGCCGTCGAGCCGCTTGGCGATCGTGCGCAGCGCGAGGGTCACGGGCGCCCCGGGCACGAGCAGCACCGGGATCATCATGCCGAGGAGCATGTGGGCAAGCATGTGCACGCTGAACAGGTACTTCTCGTAGACGTTGAGTCCGCCGTTGGTCACGGAGAACAGCAGGGCGAGCCCGGCGAGCCACAGCACCGTGCGGTGGATCGGCCACTTGTCGCCTCGGCGGTGCAGCCGCCACACGCCGGCCAGGTAGAAGAACGCCAGGAAGGCGACGACAAGCACCCAGATCACGTCGAACTTCCACTCGGTGAAGTAGCGGGCGATGGTGAGCTCCGGCGGCAGCGCCTCCCCCGTGAGGATGTAGGCGGGTGTGGTGGTGATGACGACCTGCGGTACCAGCGGATCCGTGCGTGCGAGCGCGGCGGCGACCCCGGAGGCGATGCCCATGAAACCGAGCTCCGCGGCGATGAGCCACCAGAAGTAGCGGCTGTGGGCGGTCTCCGTGACGACCACCGTGCCTCTGCCGACGGCGCGCACCATCCGCTTGATGAGGAAGCGTCTCTGCACGGCACCGAAGACACCCAGGGCGAGGAGGGCGCCCACCTTGATGAGCACGAGAATGCCGTAGGGCTTCATGAGGCCGTCGAGGGTGCCAACGCGCAGCGAGGCGTTGACGTAG
This sequence comes from Microbacteriaceae bacterium, assembly GCA_014378715.1. GTDB lineage: Bacteria > Actinomycetota > Actinomycetes > Actinomycetales > Microbacteriaceae > Marisediminicola. The sequence continues at coordinate 26,982 of JACMNE010000127.1, read as the reverse complement.
CCGGAGATGGCGACGACCACGAAACTCACCAGGGCGAAGGTCGAGTAACGGCCGATGATGATGCCGAGGCGAGCGGGATCGAGGGTGGAGCGGATCGCGACGATGGTGAGCAGGCCGCCGAGCCAGACGGCCGCGAAGACCAGGTGCAGGCCGAGCGAGGAGATCGCCGCGTCGTGGCCGGATGCGCCGGCCGCGTGGCCCTGCTGGGCCATGGGCACAAGGGCGACGATCGAGAAGAGCGTCACAAAGACCAGAAGCGTCTGGTTGCGCACCGCGAAGCAGAGCACGGTGGTCGCGGCGGCGACGAGAGTGGTGGCGAGCCAAGCCTGCCCGAACTCTACCTCGGTGAAGAATGAGCCGAGCAGTTCCCCGAACTGCGCGTCGAGCGAGAACGGCTGCAGGTAGACGTTGAGGAAGGTGAAGAACCCGGTCGCGGCGGACGCGACGGCCCAGAACGCGGCGGCACCCGCGGCGAAGTCGAGGGCACGGTCGTACTCCGGGCGGTCGCGGCTGAGGGCGAAGCAGACCAGAACCAGCGGGCCGATGGTCGCCGCGGCGCCCAAGTTGACCAGGAGCTTGGAGATCGGGAGCCCGTAGCGCACGACGGCGCCGGGATCGGCGATGAGGGGCGCGGCCGACCCACCCCCGAACTGCAGGGCGGCGAGCAGACAGAGAAGGGAGACGACCAGCAGGAGGGCCGGTCCTGCGATGCGAACCAAGCGAGACACGCCTTACAGCCTAGGCGAGCAAGCTGTGCCCCCGTCCCGCCATGCCCCGGGCTAGAGTCGGGAGACTCCACCCTGTCCAGACAAGATCCCCTGTCCAGACAAGATCCCCTGGCCAGACAAGATCCCCTGTCCAGATCATCGCCGGCGACGACCTGTCGCTCGACGGGCCCAGCACGCGCTAGAGCTCACCTCGTCGACCATCACGGCCAGCAGCGAAGCGATCCTCACCTCCGTGCCGGCGGGCTGAGCGCGGCACCAGCGACAACCACGGCGGCAGGAAGCGCGAAGGGGACGACACCACATGGTGTCGTCCCCTTCGTATCCTGCTGGTGGTGTGAGTTACTTGGCTGCGGCCTTGAGCTTGCTTCCGGCGCTGACCTTGACACCGTAACCGGCAGCGATCTGGATCGCCTCTCCGGTCGACGGGTTGCGTCCGGCGCGAGCGGCACGGTGGGTGCGCTCGATGGCGAGCCATCCCGGGATCGTGACCTTGGTGCCTTCGCCGACCGAAGTCGCGAGGGTCGAGAACAGAGCGTCGAGGACGCCGTTCACTGCGGCCTGGCTCTGGCCAGACTCTGCGGCGACTGCCGCGACGAGCTCGGTACGGTTCAGTGACTTGTCAGCCATGTGTGTCCTCCTCGGACGTTGAGAATCGTCGGGAAGGTGTTTCCCAACGAACCGACTGTAATTTACCAGCTTGACTTGGTGATGCCGGGCAATTCGCCCCGGTGCGCCATGTCGCGGAAGCGAACTCGCGACACACCGAACTGCGTGAGGAAGCCTCGCGGGCGTCCGTCGATGGCGTCGCGACCGCGGACGCGCACCGGAGAAGCGTCTCGCGGGAGCTTCTGCAGGCCGAGGCGAGCGGCTTCGCGTTCTGCATCGGTCGACGTCGGGTCGACGAGGGCCTTCTTCAGCTCGAGGCGCTTCGTGGCCCAGCGGGCGACGATGACCTTGCGCTGCTCGTTCTTGGCAATCTTGCTCTTCTTCGCCATGGTTTAGCGCTCCTCGCGGAATTCGACGTGCTTGCGCACAATGGGGTCGTACTTCTTGAGCACGAGACGGTCGGGGTCGTTACGACGGTTCTTCTTCGTCACGTAGGTGTATCCGGTGCCGGCCGTCGAGCGGAGCTTGATGATCGGGCGTACGTCCTGGTGCTTAGCCATTAGATTTTCTCCCCACGGGCCAGGATGTCCTTGACCACGGTTTCGATGCCACGGGCGTCAATGACCTTGATTCCCTTGGCGCTCAGGGTGAGGGTGACCTTGCGGCGAAGCGACGGCACGTAGTACGTCTTCTTCTGCACGTTCGGGTCGAAACGACGCTTGGTGCGTCGGTGCGAGTGCGAAATGTTGTGACCGAAGCCGGGAATGGCTCCGGTGACCTGGCATGTTGCAGCCATGGGTCTCCTCTTTCAAATACCGTAGGACGAGTGCCCTACCCAAGATTTCTTGTCGGCACGCGAGAGCATCCTGATCTTTCGAGCGGATGTTGCGCACAAAGCGAGCGTGGATACCGCCCGACCAAGGGTCAAGCTTAGGGGCCCGGGAGTATCGGTGCAAGTTCGGGCGGGTCAGCTGGTGCGGCAGGTCCAGCCGATCACCGCGTTCTGGCTGGACAGCAACGCCCGCACGATGAGGGTCGGGGCCGTCTCGAGTGAACCCCAGCCGGCGAACTGGGGGATCACCCCGAGCGTCGTCGGGCTCTCTCCACCGACGAAGTCCCGGGCAGGAAGGGTCGTCGACAACCCGGTGACGGACTTCGACCCCGTTCCGGCGAGGCCACTCCACGTCACCGTGTAGGACGTGGGCTCCGCGAGTCCGGTGGCCAGGCGCGGGGCGGTCCAGGAGACCGGGATAGCGTTCGCGATGAGACCGGAGGCCGCACCACAGGAGAACGATCCCACCTGGGGCACAGTCACGGTGGCGAGCATGGCCGAGTGCGTCGACCGCTGGGTCCAGGCCGCATCCGTCGTGTCGACAGCAGCCACCCCGAGAGATGCCGCGAGCGCGGTGACCGCGGCCAGGGCGATCGCGGTGCGGGCCGTCATCCGCTCTCCCCCGCCCGGCGGTCGATGGCGTTCCTGCGCAGGCGGGCGGCCCCCGCGATGACGAGCCCGGCGAGCACCGCGGTGGTGGGCATCCACCAGAGCGGGGTGATGCCGGTCGCGGCGAGGCCGCCGGCAGTCGCCCCGGCGCTGGCGTCGTTGTCTCCGCCGCCGTCTCCTGGGTCGTCTCCTGGGCCGTCTCCATTCGCGTCGGCGTGGATGCGGATCTGTGCGGTGTCTCCCCGGCTGGCGCCCGTTGGCAGCGCGACACGCGTCATCACCCAGACGGTGTCGTTCGCATCGATCGTGACGAGATGCACGGGGGCGCCCGTGGTGCGCAGGTCGGAGAGGGCGTGCCAGTCGGCCCAGAGCTCCTCCCCCGCCGCGCAGCTGTCGTCGACCCAGCGCACCTGGCAGCCGCGGACCTCGACGCGCGCTCCGCCCTCGTGGGCGAGCTTGCCTGTCGCGGTGATGCCGACGGCGATCACCCCCCGCGACGGTGGGGTCGCCTCGATGCCGACCTGCCAGCCGGCCGCGGTGCCCGCTGTGAGGGAGTTCAGTGAGCCGGGCGGGCCCGAGGTGAGGGTGAGGTAGTCGCCCGTGATCACGGTGTCGTCGGAGCCGGCGTTGGCGGAAGCGGCGTTGTCGGAAGTGGCGTGCGCGGGGGTGGCCGGTGCCCCTGCGACGAATGCCAGGGCGGCGACGGAGAGGAGGCCGGCGAGGCCGACCGGGGCCGGGACCGCGGTCTTCTCGTCCCGGTGGCGGCCTGCGGCGGCGCGGGGCCAGAAGGCCCAGGTGACAAGCAGGGCCGCTGCCACCGTGATGCCGCCCATCACGAGGGGATGGGATGCCCCGACGATCACTGTCGCGAGCCCCGGAACCGACCCCTCCACGATGCGCACGGTCGAGACGGTGTACGGGTCGAGGTCGTCCTGCGCGTTGGCGTCGCCACGCATCGTGATCACGCGGGTGTCGGTCGGAGACCCCGCGGAGGCCGGTTCGATCCCGGTGACCCTGTGTGTGATCGGCAGTGCGCCCTGCCGGTCGACGGTGACCACGTCGCCCACCCGGATCTGGGCCGCGGGGATCTCGCGGACCAGGGCGACGGACCCGGTCGGGATCGTCGGACTCATCGATCCGGTGGAGAACATGATGAGGGTCACCGGGAAGAAGTGCGCCGCGACGACTGCCGCGATGCAGAGCACCCCGAGGGCCGCCAGCACCGTGAGCAGGCCGTTGCCGATCGACGACGCGAATCTCATGTCAGACGGAGGTGGAGATCAGTTGCCAGGTCGCCGTCGCCGTTTTGCCCTGGAGGGTGTTGGCTGCGCCAGCTGGCAGGGTGACCTCGAAGCAGAACCCGGTGGCGTCTCCCGCCGCCGAAGCGGGCGCCGCCGCGAGCGGGCTCGACGCGGTCGACCCCTGGCCGAGCGGCTGCGCGCCGGTCGAGCCGACCACAAAGGTCGGGGTGCCGGTGAAGGCCGCGGCGGTGCAGGCCGCCGTGGTGCGCACGACCCGGTAACGGAAGGCGGACGAGAGGTCGGCCGCCCCCGTGGTTGTCGCCCCGGTCAGGTCGATACCGCCCGCGATCGAGCCGGCCGTGCCCCGAACCACTACCTGGAGGTAACCGACCGTGCCAGGGGAGTACCCCGCGGAGTTGACCGTGACGGTCGGCCCCGGCGCGGTCTCGTGCGCTGCCCAAGTGCCGCCCTGCACACTCGACTCGGTCGCGAACACGGAGGTCGCGAACGACCCCGACGCGTTCTCGACGTCGGTCCACGACGCCAGGGTGGCTGTCGATCCCACCCCGAGCACGATTCCGCCCGCGAGCAGGGCGCGCACGCGCAGTGAGGCGCGCGGAGGCACGCCTCGCCTGCGCGGCGCGCTGGCGCTTCTGGTTCTCATCGGCTCGAGGGCTAGAGGGCCTGCGACTGGGCGTTGAACTCCCACTTCGCGGTACCGCTCTGGCCCTGCACGAGGTCGGCGTCCGCGGTCACGGTGAAGCACAGGTGCACGGCGTCGCCGGCGAGAAACCCGTCACCCGGGTCGAGATCGAAGGTGACACCGCTGATCGGGGCCGCCATCGCGGTTGGAGCAGGGACGAGGGTGCCGGCAACGGGCGACAAGCATCCGAATTCGGTGTGCTCCACCAGCGCGTATGTGAGCCCCGTGACGACCCCATCGCCGGTCGCCGACAGCACCTGCACTGTGCCGCTCTCGACAGTGTTCGCCGTCAGCCGCATCGAGAACGGAGCACTCAGAACATCGCCGGGCTGGAGAGTCGAGGCATCGACCGTGAAGTCGAGCGCTGCAGGAGAGCCGGCGAAGGGATGGTCAGTGAAGTCCGTGCCGTCAGTGCTCCCGACCAGGCTGAACGATCCGGCCGTGAAGGTGCCCTGGGCGAACTCGGAGTCGTTCCAGGCGGCCAGGGTGACGGTCGCGCCGAGGCCGAGCACCAGGCCGCCGGCCAGGATGGCGCGGGTTCGCACACCACGTCGTCTGCGGGTCGGGCTGGGCGGGGAAGTCGCGATGTGATCAGTCATCGTGGGCATCTTTCTCGGAAAGTGCGGGGGACAGAAATCAGACGATTTCTCGCCCGATCAGCCTAATACATGATCAGGACGGATTGACAATTCCGTGTAAGCCGCGTCTATTGGGGTACGTTTAGTCGTCAGCGTGCGGTCGCTGCGAGAGCCCCGCATGCCGCGCACAGCCCGAACACGTCGACGACATGGCTCGCCTCGGTGAACCCGTTCGCGGAGGCGACCTCGTGCGCCCAGGCCTCAACGGCATCCGCTTCGATCTCTACGGTGAGGCCGCAGCTGCGGCAGATCAGGTGGTGGTGGTGCTGGCCCGGCGTGCAGGCGCGGTAGAGGCTCTCGCCCTGGTCGGACTGCAGCGAATCGGCCTCGCCCTCGATTGCGAGGTCGGCGAGCGCGCGGTAGACCGTCGCGAGGCCGATCGGCGATCCGCCGTCGCGCAGGGTGGAGTGCAGCCCCTGGGCGCTGACGAATCCCTCGTTCGAGCCGAGCGCCTCGCGCACGGCCTCGCGCTGCCAGGTGTTGCGTTTCATGGCCAAATTCTAGCTCCGGAGTGTAATCGGTCGGCCGGCCGTCAGGCGCGCCTGACGGGGCTTTCTGGCGCCCACGATGCGGCAGACGACGTAGATGAGGAACGAGATCGTGGTGACGAACGGGCTGATCGGCAGCCCACCACCGAGGGCGAGCAGAATGCCTCCGACGATCGAGACGACCGCGAAGACGACACTCAACAGGGGAGTGAGGAGCGGGGAAGCGGTGACCCGCATGGCCGCGGCAGCCGGCGTGACGAGCAGGGAGAGCACCAACAACGCCCCGACAATCTGGATCGACACCGCCACGGCCAGCCCGAGCAGCACCATGAAGGCGATCGAGATGGCTGTCACGTTGAGACCGCGGGCCCGCGCGACATCCGCATCGACACTCGCAAAGCTCAGGGGGCGCCACATGATCATGAGGCCGATGATGACCACGACGGAGATCGTCACGAGCAGGCCGAGCTGCTCGTTGTCGACCGACACGATCTGGCCGGTCAGCAGGCCGAACTTGTTCGCGCTGCGGCCGGGGTAGAGCGCCAGGAAGAGGATTCCCAGGCCCAGGCCGAATGGCATGAGCACCGCGATGATCGAGTTGCGATCCCTCGCACGCACCCCGAGGATGCCGATCAGCATGGCCGCGACCAACGACCCCAGCATCGAGCCGATCACCACGTTCGCGCCGAACAGCAGGGCAGCGGATGCCCCGGCGAACGACAGCTCGCTGATGCCGTGCACCGCGAACGGCAGGTCCCTCTGCATCACGAAGACGCCGATGAGCCCGCCGACGACGCCGAGCAGCGCGCCAGCGTAGATCGAGTTCTGCACGAGCACCAGCAGCTCGCCGTAGTTGTCGAAGTTGAACAGGGTGCCCCAGATGTCGTTCATCAGTGGCCGCCAACGTGGTGCTGGTCGTGGTCGTGGGCCCCGTAGCCGTCCGGCGCCCCGACGACGATGATACGACCGCGGCTGCGGATGACCTCGACCGGGGTGTCGTACATGTACGACAGCACCTCGGAGCGCAGAACCTCGTCCGGCGTTCCGACCCGGAACATCCCTCCGGCGAGATAGAGCACCCGGTCGACCATGCCGAGGATCGGGTTCACGTCGTGGGTGACGAAGACCACCGCGGTGGTCAGCTCGCGGCGCTTCTCGTCGATGAGGTCGCTCACCGCGCGCTGCTGGTGCAGGTCGAGCGAGAGCAGCGGCTCGTCGCAGAGCAGCACCCGGGGGCTGCCCGCGATGGCCTGGCCCACCCGCACGCGCTGCTGCTCCCCGCCGGAGAGGGTCGAGACCGGGGTGTTCGCGAACTCGGTGGCTCCCACGGAGGCGAGGACTTCGTCGACCTGAGCGCGCAGGGCGGCGCCGCCGATCGGCAGCCCCCAGCGGTGTCCGTTAATGCCGAACGCCACGAGGTCGCGGGCACGCAGCGGGGTGCCCTGCTCGAGCATCTTCTGCTGCGGGATGTAGCCGATCTCCCGGCTGCCGCGGGTGACCGGCGCCCCGAGCAGCTCGATCGTTCCGGAGGTCAGCCTCTGCTGCCCGAGGATCGTCTTCAGCAGGCTGGTCTTGCCCGTGCCGTTCGGGCCGAGCACCGCGAGGAACTCGCCCGCCCTGAGCTCGAGGTTGAGGTTCTTCCAGAGCACCCGGTCCCCGAAGGACAGGGTCGCCGAGCGCAGGCTCAGCACCGATGCGGTCTCAGTGGTCGGCACGGCGTCCTTCCGGAACTCGAAGTGGCCCGCGCCGGTGGGCGCGGGCCAACAGAGGTTGATTGTCGTTATCAGTATCGCCTATGGCGGGGCTCTCAGCCGAGCGCGGTCTCGATGGCGTCGAGGTTGGCGTTCATCCAGCCGAGGTAGTCATCGCCCTCCGGCATGGTCTCGGAGAACGAGACCACGTTCACGCCGGCGGCCTCGGCGGCGGCACGCACCTGCTCGGTCTCGGCACCCGCGGTCTGCTCGTTGTAGGCGAGGAGGGCGATGGAGCCGTCACCGAAGAGGGCGAGAGTCTGCTGGAGGACGGCTGGCGGGACATCCGTTCCCTCCTCGATCGAGGCGGAGAATGCCTCGGGAGTCATATTGTCGAGGCCGGCCTCCTGGAGCAGGTAGAGCGGAACGGGCTCGGTGATCGCGGCGCTACGGCCGTCGGCGAGCGTGCCGATCGTGTCGGCGCGGGTCTCGAGGGCGGCCAGGCCGGCCGCGAAGGTCTCGTAGTTGGTCTCGTAGGCGGCCGCGTTGGCCGCGTCGAGCAGGCCGAGCTCGTGGGCGATCTCCTCGGCGACATGGTCCATGGCGTCGAAGCTGTACCAGACGTGCTCGTTGAAGCCGTCGACGTGGGCCGCGTGCTCCTCAGCCGTCTCGCCCGCGTGGTCGTCGGTGGTGTCGCCGTCGATGAGTCCGGAGACGTCTGAGGCGTTCACGATGACGACATCGGGGTTGTTGCTGCCGCCGAGGAGGGTGTCGATGAACGGGTCGTAGCCGCCGCCGTTCTCGATCACGAGCTGGGCGTTGGAGAGGGCGAGCTGGTCGCGCGCCGAGGCCTCGTAACTGTGCGGGTCCTGCGCCTGGTTCGAGATGATGCTGGTGACCGAGACGAGGTCGCCGCCGACCTGTTCGGCGATGTTCCCGTAGACGTTCGTGGACGCGACGATGCGCACGAGGGTGGCGTCGGGAGTCGAGCCGGCCGCGGTGCCTGAGCATCCGGCGAGCACGAGGGTGGCGACGCCCGCGAGGGCGATCGTGGGGGTGAGGCGCATGGTGGAGGCTTTCCGCTGTTGTAGTGACGTAATGAGTTTCGTTATCACTAACAGTATGCATCAGTTGTCGGGACGGCGCATCACGCGGGCGCCGTTCGCGAGCGCGCACACTGTTCGCGAGCGCGCACGCCGTTCCGGCTCGCGCGGGTGCTGGTCACCTTCGCTGCGGGAATCCCGCGGGCGAACAGCCACCGCGTGACCGACGCGACAGCGGCCCGCGCCGCAGCGGCGCCGCCGGACTCAGTCCAGCAGCAGCGCCGGCTCCTCGATGATGCTCGCGACGTCGGCCAGGAAGCGGCTCGCCACATCCCCGTCGACGACCCGGTGGTCGAAGCTCGCGCCGAGGGTGGTCACGAAGCGCGGACGCACCTCGCCGTCAACGACCCACGGCTTCTGCTTGATGGTGCCGAGGGCGACGATCGCCACCTCGCCCGGATTCAGGATCGGAGTGCCGGTGTCCATGCCGAAGACGCCGATGTTCGTGACCGTGATCGTGCCGCCCGACATCTCGGCCGGCTGCGTCTTGCCGTCGCGGGCGGTCAAAGTCAGCCGCTCGATCGCCCCGGCGAGCTCCAGCAGCGTCAGCTCCTGCGCGTCCTTCACATTCGGCACGATCAGCCCGCGCGGGGTCGCCGCCGCGATGCCGAAGTTGACGAAGTGCTTGACGATGATCTCCTCATCGGTCCACTGTGCGTTCACCGTGGGGTTGCGCCGCACCGCCCAGATCATCGCCTTCGCCATGATCAGCAGCGGTGAGACCTTCACGCCCGCGAAGTCGGCCGAGTTCTTCAAGCGCTTCACGAACTCCATGGTGCGGGTCGCGTCGACGTCGACGAACAGACTCACGTGGGGAGCGGTGAACGCACTCGACACCATCGCCGAGGCGATCGCCTTGCGCACCCCCTTCACGGGAATTCGCTCCTCGCGGTCGGCCGCCCACTGGGGCGTCTCGATGTTGCGGAACACACTTGCCTGCGATGCCTGCCGCACCACGTCGTCGCGGGTGATCTCGCCGGCGAGGCCCGTGGGCTCCACTGCGGCGAGATCCACCCCCAGATCCTTCGCGAGCTTGCGAATGGGCGGCTTGGCGATGATCTGAGAAGCGGATGCCGCGGGTACAGAGCTCGGCCGGACGACACCGCCAGAAATGCTCCCGGTGCGTCCAGCGCCGGTCGATGCGCCCACTGACGTGCCAGGCGCCGTGCCCGGGCGGGTGCGTCGTGACGCGACGTGGCCCTTGATGCCATAGCCGACGAGCACCGCGCCCGGCTTCTCCTCGTCCGCGCCGATGCTGGCGGCCGTGTCCGCGACCGACTCGGTGGCCGCTGCGCTGTCAGAAACCGGCCTATCTGGGCCGGAGCCGACGGCCGCGGTGGCCGCTGGTTCCGGAGTTGGCGCCTGCCCCGCGACATCCGTTGTGACGGAGATGATGGGGGTGCCGACGTCGACCATCGTGCCCTCATCGACGAGGAGCTGGCCGACGACGCCCGCGAACGGGGACGGCAGTTCGACGAGGGACTTGGCGGTCTCGATCTCGACGAGGACCTGGTTGATCGTGACGGTGTCGCCGGGGGCGACCTTCCAGGCCACGATCTCGGCCTCGGTGAGTCCCTCGCCGACGTCGGGAAGGGAGAATTCCTGGCTGCTCATCTGGTGCTGCTTTCCGGCCTAGTAGGCCATGGACCGGTCGACGGCTTCGAGGATCCGGTCGGCGTCTGGCAGGTAGACCGTCTCGAGCTTCGCCGCGGGGAACGGTGCATCGAACCCGGTGACACGCAGCACAGGGGCCTCGAGCGAGTAGAACGCCATCTCGGTGACGGTCGCGGCGATCTCTGACGACACGCTGACGAATCCGGGCGCCTCCGAGGCGACGATGAGCCGCCCGGTCTTCTGCACGGAGGCGACGATCGGCCCGTAGTCGATGGGGGAGAGGGAGCGCAGGTCAATGACCTCGACGCTCGTGCCCTCGGCCGCGGCGAGCTCGGCGGCCTGCAGCATCACGGTGACCATTGCGCCGTGGCCGACGAGGGTGACCTCGGTCCCGGTGCGCACCACCCGGCTGGAGTGCAGGGGGGCGGCGCTGCCGGAGAGGTCGACCGGTCCCTTGTGCCAATAGCGGCTTTTGGGCTCGAAGAACATCACGGGGTCGTTCGAGGCGATGGCCTCCTGGATCATCCAGAAGGCGTCGTTCGGGGTCGACGGACTGACCAGGCGCAGGCCGGGGGTATGCGCGAAGTACGCCTCCGGGCTCTCCTGGTGGTGCTCGACGGCGCCGATGTGCCCGCCGTAGGGCACGCGGATGACGACCGGCATCTGCACTTGGCCCTCGTGCCGGTTGGTCATCTTGGCCAGCTGCGAGGTGATCTGGTCGAAGCCGGGGAAGATGAAGCCGTCGAACTGGATCTCGCACACGGGTCGGTAGCCGCGCATCGCGAGTCCGATGGCGGTGCCGACGATGCCGGACTCGGCCAGCGGGGTGTCGAGCACCCGGCGCGGCCCGAACTCGGCCTGCAGTCCCTCTGTGACGCGGAACACCCCGCCGAGGGGTCCGATGTCCTCACCCATCAGCAGCACCCGAGGGTCGTTCGCCATGGCCTGGCGAAGTCCGGCGTTCACCGCCTTCGCGAGCGGCATCTGTGCGATAGCCGACTCCGTGGGAGCGGGGGCGGTGGCCGACCCGGTGGGTGCTGCAGGCTCTGCGCGGGTCACGGTGTCGCTCACTGGTCGTCTCCGAACGAGGATTCGTAATCCGCGAGCCACGCCTTCTGGGCGCTCGTCACGGGGTGGGGCTCCGAGTACACGTGGTCGAACATCTTGTCGGTCGACGGGGTGCCGAGCTCGAGGGTGCGGCGGCGGATGTCAGAGGCGAAGTCCTCGGCCTCGACCGCGACATCCGCAAAGAAGGCATCCCCCTCGCCGCGGGTCCTCAGGTACTTCTCGAAGCGGATGATGGGGTCCTTCGCCACCCATCTCTGCAACTCGGCATCGGTACGGTACTTCGTCGGGTCGTCGGACGAGGTGTGTGCGCCAATGCGGTAGGTGAGCGCCTCGATGAAGCGCGGCCCGGCGCCGGCGCGCGCCGCGTCGAGACCCTGGCGGGTCACGGCGAAGCTCGCGAGCACGTCGTTGCCGTCGACCTGGATGCCGGGGATACCGAAACCGGCCGAGCGCTGGTAGAGCGGGATGCGGGACTGCACGCTGACCGGCACCGAGATGGCCCAGTGGTTGTTCTGCAGGAAGAAGACCTGGGGTGTCTGGTAGCTGGCGGCGAAGACGAGGGCCTCGTTGAGGTCGCCCTGGCTCATCGACCCGTCGCCGAAGTAAACGATGACGGCCTCGTCGACGAGCGGGTCGCCGGTGGCGTGGAGGCCGTCGAGGGCGATGCCCATCGCGTAGCCGGTGGCGTGCAGCGTCTGTGAGGCGATCACGAGGGTGTAGAGGTGGAAGTTCTTCGACTCCGCGGGATTCCAGCCACCGTGTGTGGTCCCGCGAAGGAGGCCGATGATGCCGAGCACGTCGACGCCACGCACCATCGCGACGGCGTGCTCGCGGTAGGCGGGGAAAAGGTGGTCCTGGTCGCGGGCGGCGTGGGCGGAACCGACCTGGGCGGCCTCCTGGCCCATACTCGGCACCCAGAGGCCGAGCTGGCCCTGGCGCTGCAGGTTCGCGGCCTCGACGTCGAAGCGGCGGGTGACGACCATGTCGCGGTGGAACCGCTTCAGGTCGTCGTCGCCGAGCGCATCGATGAACGGCAGGTACTCATCGGCGGCCGCGCCCTGCTGGAGCACGCCGTCGGCGGAGAGCAACTGCACCGTCTCGACGGTTTCTGCCACGGTGACCTCTTGTTCGTTGCCGGATTTTGGCCGGAAGTTCGTGCCGGATGGTAGGGCAAGCTTCTAATCTACTGGGAGGCTTCCCGAAGCATTTGGGAGGGTACGAACAACCTCTTCGGCCGCCACTAGGAGTTTCTCCACAGATTCGTGTTCGCCGATCGAGATGCGGAGGCCGTCCGTGCTCAAGGCCCGCGCGACGATGCCGTGCCGCAGGAACACCTCGGCGGCCAGCGCCGTGCCCTCGCCGGTGGGCAGCCAGACGAAGTTGCCCTGAGGTTTCGGCACGGTCCACCCCTGGACGGTGAGGGCGGCCCAGACCTCGTCGCGCAGGGCCGTGAGCCGGTCGATCCGCTCGAAGAGCTCGTCCTCGTGGTCGAGGGCGGCGATCGCGGCGCGCTGCGCCTGTTCGATAACGGAGAGCGGGATGGCTGTGGTCCGTGCCGCGTCGAGAACATAGGCGGGGCCGATCGCGTAGCCGAAGCGGAGGCCGGCGAGGCCGTAGGCCTTCGAGAAGGTGCGGAGGACGACGAGATTGGGGTGCACAGCAAGGAGCGGGATCCCCGCGACGGCGGCGTCGTCGGTGACGAACTCGGCATATGCCTCGTCGAGTATGACCAGGACGGAGCGAGGGACGGCTGCCATGAACACGGCGAACTCGTCCGCGCCCACGGTGGTGCCGGTCGGGTTGTTCGGGCTGCAGACGATGACGACCCGCGTGCGGTCGGTGATCGACGCGGCCATCGCCGCCAGGTCGTGGCGGCCGTCGGCGGTGATCGGCACCGCGACACTCGTGGCACCGGCCACGGTGACGAGTCCCGGGTACGCCTCGAAGGAGCGCCAGGCGAAGAGCACCTCATCGCCGTGCCCCGCCGCCGCGAGGATGAGCTGGGAGAGGATGGCGACCGATCCGGCCCCGACGTGCACGTCCTCGAGGTCGACCCCGTGTTTGCTGGCGATCCTGGTGCGCACGGCGATCGCCGAGCCGTCGGGGTAGCGGTTGATGCTGGAGGAGGCGATCGCGTCGAGCACGGCGGGGATCGGCTCGAAAGGGTTCTCGTTCGAAGACAGCTTGAAGGCGTCGGCCGGAGCCGGGTTGCCCTGCCGGTAGGCGGAGATCGCGAGGATCTCGGGCCGCAGGAGTACGTGCTGGTCGGAGGCGTTCGTCACCCGTGCAGTCTACGGCGGGGTCCTGCGCGGGGGAGTGTGGCGCCCGGCGGCGGCGTTCCGGCGTTTGCACGGGCCCGATGCCACGGGCATCATGGACAGATGCGCAGATTCCTGATCCGGCTCCTCATCAATGCCGTGGCGCTCTGGCTCACCACCCTCCTGGTGACCGGGGTGACCGTCGTCGCCTATCTGCCGGGCGACACCGTCGCGACCGTTCTGACCTACCTGCTGGTCGCCCTCGTCTTCGGCATCGTCAACGGGGTCATCGGCAACCTGATCCGCATCGTCGCCTTCCCGCTCTACATCCTGACCCTGGGGCTCATCGCCCTCGTGGTCAACGGCCTCCTTCTGCTGCTCGTCGCCGGGATCACCTCGCTCACCGGCTTCGGCCTGCAGGTCGACGGGTTCTGGTGGGGTGTGCTCGGCGCCGTGGTGCTCGCCCTGCTGAGCTGGCTCATCAACATCATCCTGCGGCCGATCGTGGGCCGGGACGACCGCCGCCGCTAGCTGCCTCGCCGCCTGAATGACGCCTGTGACCGTGGCCTCAGGGGGTCGGCGGGTAGGCCAGCAGGCGGCCGTGCACCGTCACCGCGACCCGGGCGCCGATGGGCAGCAGCCCGGCGGCAGCGACACGGGACTGCACCACGGTTCCCTCGTCGAGGCGCAGGCCCAGCAGCGCGTCATGGCCCGTGTAGCTCACCGTCGTCACCGTGGCGAGGACCCGGCCGGCGACGGACCCGGTGTCGGTGTCGATCGGATCGAGCGCCAGTTGCTCTGGGCGCACCAGCACCGTGACTGCCGCGCCGTCGGCCGGAACGCCCGCGGCGGCGGCCCACTCGGTCGGCAGCGCCCCCAGCGCGCTGAGGGAGTGTCCGTCTCCCGTCCCAGTGCCGTCGATGAACACCGACTCGCCGACGAAGCCCGCGACCCAGGGGGTCGCCGGCCGCTCATAGACCTCGCTCGGCCGACCGAACTGGAGGATCTCGCCGTTGTTCATCACGGCGACGTAGTCCGCGATCGACAGCGCCTCGCCCTGGTCGTGGGTGACGAGGATCCCAGTCATGCCCTCCGCCCGCAGAAGCGCGCGCACCTCCGACCGCAGCTCGCCGCGCAGGAGTGGGTCGAGGGCCCCGAACGGCTCGTCGAGCAGCACCACGTCAGGGTCGGAGGCGATCGCCCGCGCGAGCGCGACCCGCTGTGCCTGCCCGCCGGAGAGCTGGGCGGGGATTCGGTCGGCGAGGGCGCCGAGGCCGACGAGCTCGAGCAGGGCGCACACCCGCTCGCCGCCCGCGGCACGCCGGGCGGCCCGGCGTCCACCGCCGAGGGCGAAGGCGATATTCTCCGCCACGGTGAGGTGCGGGAACAGTGCCGCGTCCTGGGGCACCCAACCGATCCGCCGTTTCTCCGGGGCGAGGTGGATGCCGTGGGTCGCCACCATCCTCCCTCCGAGCCGCACCTCGCCGGACCGCGCCCGGATCAGGCCGGCGATCGTGCGCAGGAGGGTGGTCTTGCCACATCCGCTGGGTCCGACGATGGCGACCAGGGACCCGCGCGGCACGTCGAGGGACACCCCGCGCAGCACGGGCTCGTCGCTGTAGCCGACGACGACGTTCGAGAGCGAGAGGTGGATCACAGGGGTCCGTCGGTTCGGCCGCGCCCTGCCCCGGAGAGCAGGAAGGCGGGAATGGCGGCGAGCAGCACGAGCGCCGCTGCGTAGGGGGCGGCTGCGCCGTAGGCGGAGACATCCGTTCTCGACCATAACTCGATCGCGAGGGTGTCGGTGCCGGTCGGGCGCAGCAGCAGGGTCGCCGGCAGCTCCTTCATAGCCGTGACGGCGACCAGCAGCGCCCCGGCCGCGATGCCCGGCCGGGCGAGTCGAGCCGTCACGAGCCACCAGGTCTGCGCCCTCCCGTAGCCCAGCGTGCGCGCGACGTCCTCGAGCGACACCGGCACCTGCGCGATGGAACTGCGGATCGCCCCGATCGCCTTGGGCATGAACAGCACCCCGTAGGCGAAGGCCAGCACAATGCCGGTCTGGTACAGCGCGGGCACCACAGCGAGGGAGAAGAAGACGAGCGAGAGGCCCACGACGATGCCGGGCAGGCCGAGCGCGAGGTAGCCGACCGACTCGATGATCCGCACCAGCCGCCCGGCGTACTTGGCGGCGAGCGCCCCGATCGGAAGCGCGAGCAGCACGGCGATGACCGCCCCGCCGACGGCCAGCATCAGGGTGTTCACCACCGCCTGCCCGAGCTCGACCGGATCGAGGGCGCGCAGGGTCTCCGCGTCGAGCAGCCGCGCGAAGAGCACGGCGACCGGCAGTCCGACCGCCAGAGCTGGCACCCCCGCGAGCAGCAGGGAGGCGGGCGCCGTCCACTTTCCCAAGCGGATGATGCGGTGCCGACTCACCCCGCCGACCGCGCCGAACCGGCGGCGGGCACGACCACGCGCGGCCTGTTCGCCGAGGACGAGGACGATCGCCAGCAGCACAAGTACGGTCGCGAGGATCGCCGCGTAGTTGCGGTTGAAGCTGGCCCCGTAGGCCTGCTGGATGGCGGTGGTCAGCACGGGGAAGCGCAACAGCGCCACCGCACCGAACTCGGAGAGCACATAAAGGCAGACCAGCAGGGCACCGGCAAGGGTCGCCGGCCGGATCTGCGGCCAGGTCCCCAGCCAGAATGCCCGCCAGGGGCCGCGGCCGAGGGTGCGGGCGACGTCGTCGAGCGCGGTGGTTCCGGCCCTGAGCGCCGCCGCGACCGGAAGGGTCACGTACGGCACCGAGACGAGGGTGAGCACCAGCCAGGCCGCCCAGAACCCGTTGAATGTGGGCACAGCGGCGAGCCAGCCGTAGGCGGCCAGGTAGGAGGGGATGGCGAGGGGAAGCGCGGCGAGCACCGCGAAGAAGCCGCGGAAGCGCAGCTTCGCCCGAGCGAGCAGGAAGGCGGTCGGCACACCGATGGCGATGCAGGAGGCGGTCACCGCGAGGGCGAGGCCCACAGTGTTGGCGAGAAGCTGGGGGATCCTGGGCCGCCCCAGGATCGCCACGATGTCGCCGAGACCGCTGGAGCCTGCGCGCACCACGAGGTAGACGAGGGGGATCGAGGCGATCGCGCAGGCGAAAATTGCGAGGACCAGCAGCGGGCGGGGAGCGCGGCGATTGCCTGTGCGCTCAGGTGTCGCGCGCCGCGCGATCGTGCGCCCTGCAATAGTCGGCACCGGCGCAGGCACTGTGCCCCGCGACATCCGCTGGCTAGAGGAGACCGTACTCGGCGAGCAGCGACTGGGTCTGCTCGAGCGAGTCGAGGTCGCTCAGGTCGAGGCCGGTGTTGACGAGGCTCTCGAGGGTGGGGAGGCCGGCCGGGGCGGCGACGCCGGGCAGGAGCGGGTACTCGTAGGTCTCCTCGACGAAGTAGCGCTGCGCCTTCTCGGAGACGAGGTACTCGATGAGGGCGAGAGCGTCGGGGTCGTTCGCGGAACTGGCGAGGATCGCGGCGCCGGTGACATTGACCATGCCGCCCGCATCCCCCGGCAGGAACTTCAGCTGCGCGCGCATGTTGTCGGCACCAGTCTCCGCGGCGTCCTCGAACCAGTAGTAGTGGTTGATCAGGCCGACGTCGAGCTGACCGGCGCTGACGAGATCGAGGGTGGCCCCGTTGCTCTCGGTGAGTACGGGGGAGTTGGCGCTGACGCGCTCGACCCAGTCGGCTGCCGCATCCTCGCCGTCGAGCACTCGCAGCGCGGTGAGGAAGGACTGGAAGCTCGCGTTGCCCGGTGCGAAGCCGACGCGGCCGGTCCACTCGGCGCCGGCGAGGTCGCCGACCGAGTCGGGCAGCTCGGCCTCGGTGACACTCTGCGAGTCGTAGGCGATGACCCTGGCCCGGCCGGTCACGCCGATCCAGCTGTTGTCCTGTGAGGTGAACCCGGCCGGGATGAGCCCGGCGGTGTCTGCCGGGATGTCGGCGACGAGGTCCGCGTTGGCAAGGGCCCCGAGGGCTCCAGCATCCTGGGAGAGGAACACCTCGGCCGGGGTGTTGTTGCCCTCTTCGAGGAGAAGCGCGCCCAGCTCGGAGGTCGACCCGTAGCGGGCCGAGACCTCGATGCCCGTGTCGGCCGTGAACTGGGCGAGGAGCGGTGCGATGAGTGCCTCGTCGCGTCCCGCGTACAGCGTGAGCTCGCCGTCGGACTCGCCGTCGGGCGTTGTCGTCGATGCCGCGCATCCGCTCAGGGTCATGGCGGCGACGGCGAGGGCGGCGGAGACAAGAAGTCCGCGTCGGAAAGCGCGCATGGCGGACTCCAGAGGTCGTGTTGGGTTAGGTAAGGCTCTCCTATTCTACCGTACCCTTTCCAGGAGGAGTGCGGCGGGCCACGAACCACATCGACTCCACCCGCTCCGCCCCCGCCCCGACCGTGTCGAGCGCGTCGCGCGCAGCCCGCAGCCGGCTCTCAGTGCTCCCCTCGGCGAGCGCGGCGGTGTCGCGGTACCGGTCGAGGTCGTGGGCGGGGAAGATCTCGTCCAGCCGGCCGGCACCGGCTCCCGCATCGGCTCCCGTACCGCCATCCGCACCGTCGCCCATCGCCAGCCGGCTGACGATGACGGGGTCGAGACTGGCCCGGGTGCCCCCGAGGGCCGGCAGGAGGTCGTCGTTGTGCTCCAGCGCCACCCAGGGCACCGACGCGGGCACGACGACCTGCCCGGCCGGGGCGCCGAGGGTGAGTAGGCCCTGCACGTTGTGGTCCCCGGATGCAGCCAGCGCGGCGCCGACGGAGCCGCCCAGGGAGTAGCCGGTGATCACGAGCGGAGAGCGGGCGTCGGCGCCCGCGTCCCGCAGCGCCTCCTCGACCGCACGGTAGGCCCCGGAGTCGTCCAGCGACGCGCCGGCCACGTTGCTCGTGATGTCCCACGGCTCGTCAGTGGCGGTGGGGGAGAAGTCGCGGGTGCCGCCGATGTAGACCTCGAACCGGTCGGGCCTTCCGGGTATCTGATACCGGTCGATCCGCACCTGCGCCGTCCCCTCCGGGATCCGGGCGGCCCGCGCCACGTACCCCATGGCGGGAACAGCCGCCGAGGTCGCCGCGACCTTGACCGACACCGGCGTCTCCCTCAGGACGCCGACCGCGCCTCCCGCGGCCGCCAGGCCCGCCGCGGTGGTGTCGAGCCCCCGGATGCCGAGCCCCTCGTCGCCGAGGAGGCGGAGGAGCGCCGGAGGCTGCGTGACCCCGCCTGCCACGTCGTCCCCGGTCATCACCGAGGTGCGCACGAGGTCGATGAAGCGCGGGTCGCTCAGGATCCCCCGGTTCTCGAGAACGAAGCGCCGCCCCAGCAGCCCCAGCGCGGCGCCGGTGCGCGGGTTCGCCGCGGCGAGCGCCCCGACCGCCAGCGCGGGCGCCGAGACGCCGACGGCTGCGGCGGCCAGTGCCGGGCCGGCCACCGCCGCCGCGAAGCCGAGCACCTCGCCGAATGCCATCCCCCACTGGGCGGCCAGCGATTGGGCAAGCGAGGCGGTGCCGTGCTCGCCGACACCGTAGGTCTCGGCTCCCGCCCGCAGGCCCGCGGCGAGGAGTGCGACCCATCCGCTGGCCTGCGCCAGCAGCACCCTGGCGTCGTCGATGGCCCTGGCCGCGTCGGCCGAGCCCGGTGGTTCCCCCGCCCCTACTCCCCGGTCGATCGCCCGGAGCGACCCGGAGCATCGGTGGAGCTCGCGCTGCAGGTCGTCCAGACGTGCGGCCTGCGCGATGATGGCCGGGGTCGACACCGCCACGGTGCCCCCGCCACTGACCGTGATCCCGCCGCCCATGCTGACCATCACCCGCCCAGCCCGGCAATCGCCCTGGCGGTGCCGCCGGCCGCCTCATCGGTGGCGGAGGCCGCCGCCGCGATGCTCCTCCTCAGTTCGGCTGCCGCCGCGTCATAGGCCAGCCTGGCCGGACCCCGCCAGGCGTCACCGCCCTCCCATCCCACGAGGCCGTCGGCGTCATCGAGGCGCGCGCGCACCCGGAACAGCACAGCGCCCTGACGTTCAAGCGTGTCGCGCAGCGTGAGGTGAGCCGGACCCTCCACAGTTCCTCCCTCCCGGATCCACCTTGCCGCCCGGCCCGGACAGGGGGCCACGACATTCGCTTTCGGGGGAAAGAACGGGCAAGGCCAGCGGGTGCAGGAGAGGACCACAGCCCGTCGGGCCCCCGAACTGGGCCACAATGGACCATGACCTTCGACCGGACCCTCCACGAGTCCGCGCGATTCAGGATCTGCTTCGTCTGCACCGGCAACATCTGCCGCTCCCCGATGGCCGAGGCGGTCTTCCGCGATCTGGCCGCCAGGCAGGGCTACGGCGACGCGATCTCCGTTATGTCAGCCGGCACAGGCGACTGGCACGTCGGCGAGAGCGCCGACGCCCGCACCGTCTCCGCCCTGGCCTCCAGGGGGTACAACGGGGCGAGTCACCGGGCCAGGCAGTTCAGTCCGGACTGGTTCGACCGCCTCGACCTCATCGTCGTCTTCGACCGGGGCCAGGAGCGTATCCTGAAGGCCTGGGCCGGCTCGGAAGCCGACCAGGGCAAGGTCGCGCTCCTCCTCGGTTTCGACCGCGAGCAGGCCTCCCGCATCGACGTGCCCGACCCGTACTACGCCGACTCGGCCCACTTCGACACCGTCCTCGACATGATCGAACGCGCGAGCGCCGCTCTTTTCCGCCAGATCAAGCCCGGAATCCGATTGGACACCCCATGACCCTCCCCCACCAGCCACTCAGCCCCCTCGACGGCCGCTACCGCGCCGCGGTGTCCCCGCTCGGCGAGCACCTCTCCGAGGCCGGGCTGAACCGCGCCCGCGTGCACATCGAAGTCGAGTGGCTCATCTTCCTCACCGACCGGGAGATGTTCGGCTCGCACCCCCTCACCCCCGCCCAGACGACCAGCCTGCGCGCGCTCGTTGCCGACTTCGGCCAGGCCGACATCGACGAGCTGGCCGCCCTCGAGGCCACCACCCGCCACGATGTCAAGGCCGTCGAATACTACGTGCGTGCCCGTCTCGTCTCCCTCGATCTGACGGATGTCGCGGAGCTCACCCATTTCGCCTGCACCAGTGAAGACATCAACAACCTCGCCTACGCGCTCACGATCGGCGCCGCAGTGCGGAACGTCTGGCTGCCGGCACTGGAGAACGTGATCGAATCCCTCGCCGAGCGCGCCGTCACCCACCGCGCCGACGCGATGCTCGCCCACACCCACGGGCAGCCGGCCACCCCCACGACCGTCGGCAAGGAGTTCGCTGTGTTCGTGCACCGCCTGCGCCGGCTTGCAGCGCAGGTCGACGCCACCGAATACCTCGGCAAGTTCAGCGGCGCGACCGGCACCTTCGCCGCCCACGTCGCCGCCGACCCGACCCGCGACTGGCCGGCGCTCTGCCGCGAGTTCGTCGAGTCGCTCGGCCTCGACTGGAACCCCCTCACTACCCAGATCGAGTCGCACGACTGGCAGGCCGAGCTGTACCAGAAGGTCAGCCACATCAACCGGGTGCTGCACAACTTCGCCACGGACGCCTGGACCTACATCTCCCTCGGCTACTTCACGCAGATCCCCCAGAAGGGGACAACGGGCTCCTCGACCATGCCGCACAAGATCAACCCGATCCGGTTCGAGAACGCCGAGGCCAACCTCGAGCTCTCGAGCGCCCTGCTCGACTCCCTCGCCGCGACCCTCGTCACCTCCCGCCTGCAGCGCGACCTCACCGACTCCACGACTCAGCGCAACGTCGGCGTCGCCCTCGGCCACTCCCTGCTCGCCCTGGACAACCTGAACCGGGGCCTCACCGAGATCGCCGTCAACCGACTGCGTCTCGCGGAGGACCTCGACTCCAACTGGGAGGTGCTCGGCGAGGCCATCCAGACGGTCATCCGCGCGGAGATCACCGCTGGCAACAGCGCGATCGAGGATCCCTATGCCCTGCTCAAGGACCTCACCCGCGGCCGCCGCGTCGGTCAGGCCGAGCTGGTGGAGTTCGTGGCCGGCCTCGACATCAGCCAGGGGGCGAAGGACCGCCTCGCCGCCCTCACCCCTGCCGGGTACGCGGGGCTGGCGAGCGACCTGGTCGACTACCTCGACGCCTGACCCGCCCTGCCCATCCTTCACAGTCCCGCCCACCTGCCCACCCACCCGCCCTGCCCACCCTGGAGCGATCAATGAAGATCATCGGTGCCGTCCTCGACGAGATCGGCCGTGCCCGGCCCTACGCACGGTCCCGACCGGTGTCGGTCGTCGAACTCGAACTGGATGAGCCCGGCCCCGGCGAGGTGCTCGTGAAGATCGAGGCGGCCGGCATCTGCCACTCCGACCTCTCTGTCGTCAACGGTTCCCGGGTGCGCCCCGTTCCGATGCTCCTCGGCCACGAGGCCGCTGGCCGGGTGCTGCGCGTCGGCCCCGACGTCGACGACCTCCTGCCCGGCCAGCGGGTGGTGACCGTGTTCCTGCCGCGCTGCGGCGAGTGCGCGAACTGCCTCACCAACGGCAAGCTGCCATGCACCCCCGGCTCGGCCGCCAACAACGCCGGAGAGCTCTTCGGAGGGGGGACCCGTCTCCATTCGAATGAAGCGGATGTCGCGCACCACCTCGGTGTCTCTGGCTTCGCCACCCACGCCGTCATCGACCGGCGTTCGCTCGTCCCGGTCGACGACGACGTGCCGCCGGCTGTCGCAGCGCTCCTCGGCTGCGCAGTACTCACCGGGGGTGGTGCCGTGCTCAACGCCGGGGCTCCGGAGCCCGGCCAGACCGTGATCATCGTGGGGCTCGGGGGAGTGGGTATGGCGGCGCTCCTCACTGCCGTCTCCCTCGGGTGCGAGGTCATCGGCGTCGACTCGAGCCGCGAGAAGCTTGTCCGCGCCCTGGAGCTCGGAGCGACCGCCGCCCACAGCCCCGAGCAGCTCGCCGAGCAGAGGATCACCGCGCCCGTGGTGATCGAGGCGGCCGGGCACCCCCGCGCCTTCGAGACCGCGGTGTCGGCGACCGCGCCAGGCGGACGCACCGTGACCGTCGGCCTGCCATCACCCGACGCCCGCGCCTCGATCGCCCCGCTCGGCATCACAGCGGAGGCGCGCACCATCATCGGGTCGTACCTCGGCTCGTCGGTGCCGAGCAGGGACATCCCGCTCTACGCCCAGATGTGGCGGGAGGGGAGACTGCCCGTCGAGGAGCTGGCGTCGTCCACCATCCGCCTCGAGGACATCAACGAGGCGTTCGACACGCTGGCCGACGGACTGGCCGTACGGCAGATCATCCTCTTCGACTGAGGTCTGCTGGGTCGGCGCCGGGGCCGAGGTCGGCTGGGCCGTCAGCGGGGTCGCCGCCGCGGGGCAGCAGGAGCGCCAGGGCGGCCGCCGCGACGCAGAGGCCGAGCACGACGGCGATCGTGCCCGACCAGCCGAGCGCGCCGAACGCCAGCCCGCTCAGCCACCCGAAGGCGCTCGAGCCGGCGTAGTAGGCCATGTTGTACAGCGACGAGGCCTGGGCGCGCCCCGTCGTCGCGGCCCGTCCGACCCACTCGGAGGCGACGGAATGCCCGGCGAAGAATCCAGCGGTGAGCAGCACCAGGCCGCCGACGATCACGAGGAGCACCGGCGCGAGGGTCAGGGCGGCGCCGCCCAGCATCAGCAGCAGCGCGGCGAGGAGCGCCGCCCGCCGCCCCCGCCGCAGCACCAGGCGTCCGACCAGGCGGGAGGAGACCGTGCCGGAGAGATAGGCCAGGAACAGAAGCGAGCTGAGCACGGGTGCGAGCAGGAACGGCGGGGCCTCGAGCCGGAAGCCGAGGTAGTTGTAGACGCTGATGAAGGTGCCCATCAGCAGGAAGCCCTGGGCGAAGAGGATCAGCAGTCCTCCGTTGCGGAGCAGCGTGACGAGCCCGAGGGCGGCCCCAGCGCCCGACGTTCGGAGGAAGCCGCGCGGGGGCGGGATCACAAGGATGAACACGGCGGCTGACGCGATCGAGACCGCCGCGACGCTCGCGACCCCCCAGCGCCAGCCATACAGCTCGGTCACGGGCACGGCCAGCAGGCGGCCGAGCAACCCGCCGATGCTGGTCCCCGAGATGTAGGTGCCCGCGGCGATCGCGGTGAACCTCGGGGAGACCTCGTCGTGCAGGTAGGCGATCGCGATCGCCGGAAGGCCGGCGAGGGCTGCTCCCTCGACGAAGCGGATACCGATCAGCACCTCGAAGCTCGGTGAGAGCGGAAGGAGCAACGCGAAGACCCCCGCCGTCACGAGCGAGATCGTCATGGTGCGCACCCGACCGAAGCGGTCGGCAGCCCAGGACCACGGCAGGAGGCCGACGACGACCCCGAGGGTGGCGACCGAGATCATCAGTCCGGCCGAGGAGGGCGAGACCGCGAAGTCGCGGGAGATCAGCGGCAGGATCCCCTGCGGCGAGTACAGCTGCGCGAAGGTCGCCACCCCTGCTGCCAGCAACGCCACGAGGATGCGGGAGTAGTCGCGCGAGCCAGGGTAGTGGCCATGGTGCGGCGGACGCGGCATCCGCTTCGGGAGGATCGGGCCTAGTGGCCCGAGCTGTCGTTCTTCGGCTGGGTCAGGTTCTGGCCGTCGATGTCGCGCAGCTCCTGGTCGGTGGCCTTCGAGGTCAGCGAGAGCATCGCGAGGGTGAGGAGGGCGAGGATGAAGCTGACGCCGCCGAAGATGAAGCAGAGGTTCAGCTGTCTGGTCGACATCAGCACGATGAGTCCGACGAACACGGCGACGACCCCCGACAGGGAGAGGAGCTCGAGCGGGCGAAACCGTTCTCGACGGCTGGGAGTACTCACGTGCGTTCGCCTTTCACAGCGTCGGGGGGTGCCGGGGTCGCCTTCTGGGTACCCCACTTGGCGGAGAACCCGGCGATCACGAGGTACACCGCAATAATCGCAGCATAGGCTCCGAGCAACCCGACAGCGACGACGGCCGAGTCGAGCACGCGGGCGACGCGGTCCGGGCCGGTGAAGCTCTGGGCGAACTCCGGCGGAATGAGCACGAAGACCAGGGCCAGCACCGCCGTAAGCACCCCCGTTGTCGTCCAGTCAGCGGATGCCACGTGGCGCCGTCGAGCGCGCAGGCCGCTGTAGATCTCCAGGGCGCCGGTGATGGCTGCCCAGACGCTCACCACGAGGAACAGCGACGTGACGCCCCCGGAGTGCAGGGCCAGCGCGAGGGTGCCGAGCACGGCCGAGACGACACCGTGGGTGACGAAGATCGCACGGGTGCCGACCGGCAGGCGCAGGCTGGCGAGTGCGGCGACGACGATGCCCGTGACAGTGGCGAAGACGCCGAAGGCGGTCAGCCCGAGCGTCGCCGAGTGGTCGGCGGAGAAGGTGATGACGACCGCGAGGACGGCGGCCGGCAGCGCGCGGGCGAGGGGGAGCGGCCAGTAGGCGGCACGCTGGGCCGGGTCATCCGGGGTGACAGACACGGGGTCGACCCCTTTCGTTCTTTGACCGACGGAATCAGTTTACGCGCGCCGCGCCGGGCGAATGACGCGCTGAACGTCAGCCGGCCGGCGCCATATCGGTGAAGCGGGAGAAGTGCCCCTGGAAGGCGACCGTCACGGTGCGGGTCGGCCCGTTGCGGTGCTTGGCGACGATGAGGTCGGCCTCGCCTGCGCGCGGGTTGTCCTTCTCGTAGGCGCTCTCGCGGTGGAGGAGGATGACCATGTCGGCGTCCTGCTCGAGCGACCCCGACTCGCGCAGGTCGGAGATGGCCGGCATCTTGTCCGTGCGCTGCTCCGGTCCACGGTTGAGCTGGGACAGGGCGATCACCGGCACCTGGAGCTCCTTGGCGAGCAGCTTGAGCGCACGGGAGAACTCGCTCACCTCCTGCTGGCGCGACTCGACGCGCTTGCCGGAGGTCATCAGCTGCAGGTAGTCAATGATGACGAGCTTGAGGCCGACCTTCTGCTTGAGCCTGCGGCACTTCGCCCGGATCTCCACCAGGGTCATGTTCGGGCTGTCGTCGATGTAGAGGGGCGCGTCATTGATGCGGCCGCGGGTGGCGGCGATCGTGGTCCAGTCGCGCGAGTCGACGGTGCCCTTGCGCATGTTCTGCAGCGGAACAGACGCCTCGGCCGAGAGCAGGCGCATCGCGATCTCGCTGCGCCCCATCTCGAGGGAGAAGAAGATCGAGGGCATATCATGCTTGATCGACGCGGCACGGGCGAAGTCGAGGGCCAGGGTGGACTTTCCCAGGGCCGGGCGCGCCGCGATGATGATCAGCTGCCCGCCGTGGAGCCCGTTCGTCAAGTCGTCGAGCTCGGAGAACCCGGTCGGGACCCCGGTCATAGTGCCGTCGCGGCCGCTGGCCGCCTCGATCTCTCCGATGGCCGTCTCGACGGCGATCGTGAGGGGGATGAAGTCCTCGGCCGTCACCCCGCCGGTGACGCCGTAGATCTCCGCCTGCGCGTTGTTGACAAGGTCGACGACCTCGCCCTCGCTCGCGTAGCCCATCTGCACGATTCGGGTGCCTGCTTCGACGAGGCGACGCAGCACGGCCTTCTCGGCGACGATGGTGGAGTAGAAGCCGGCGTTGGCCGCGGTGGGCACCAGCCCGGTGAGGGTGTGGAGGTAGTCGGCGCCGCCCGCGCGGGTCAACTCACCGGTCTTGAGGAGCTCGTCGGTGACGGCGATGACATCGGTGGGCTCGCCGTGCGAGTACAGCGACAGGATCGCGTCGAAGATGATCTCGTGCTTGGGCATGTAGAAGTCCACCGACCGCACGGCCTCGATGACGTCGGCCACGGCGTCCTTGCTCAACAGCATGCCACCGATGGCACTCTGCTCGGCGAGCAGGTCGTGCGGGGGCGTGCGCTCGTACTGGCGCTGCTGGTCCGACCGGTTCTGTGACGGCTTCTGATCCGCGCGACCCTCGCCGCCCTGGCCCGGAACACTCAGACCCAAATGGGCAATCGACACGATGCACCTCCCTTACTCAAGTTGTATCGGATGCCGGTGTCATTGCGTGCCGGTCCATCGGGGTGGCGCAGCTGGGGCGCTGTCACACCCTAGGAACCCCCTCCGGCGCGTCCCTAATCCACCCTGTGGATAACTATGTGGACTAATCGAGCGAATCGCCGCAAGTCGTGTGCACAAACTGTGCACTCAACTGTGCATAACCCTGGGTCAGTGCTTTATTGAAGGGGTTTGATCAGGGCTTTAAGGGTGCACATACCGTGTGGAGAAGATTGCCTAGACTCGGGCTTGAAGGTTGCCGACCGACACGCCGGGCTGTGCACAAATCACTTGACTTAACGCTAAAAGGCGGGGGGGCCCCGGGTTGGCTAGGCGCAGGGCGTCGGGCAGCGGGAGGAAGGTGCCGGTGGCGGTGCGGGCGGTGGCCCCGTCGGGGTTCGGTGC
>JACMNE010000126.1 GCA_014378715.1 Microbacteriaceae bacterium | reverse complement strand
CGAGGCGATGATCAGCGGCAGGCTCACGATCGATCCGCCGCCGATGATCACCGTGACGATGTAGTCGCTCCAGCCGACGAGGAAGGCGAGGAACGCCGCGCGCGCCAGTGCCGGGGCAACGAGCGGGATGTGCACCCGCCAGAGCACCTGCCAGGCCGAGGCCCCGAGGGTGCGCGCCTCCTCTTCATAGCGGATGTCGTGCGCCGCGTAAGCGACGCGCATCGCGAAGGTGGTGTAGGGCAGGGCGATCACCACGAGCACGAGGGTGAGCCCGACGAGCGGCGGGACATAGGCGCGGAGCAGCACCACGTTGAGCCCCATGACGGAGGCGAACGCGGGCAGGGCGATGGGGGCCAGCAGCACCACACCGATCGCGCGCGGCCAGCGCACCGTGCCCATTGTGAGGGCGCGGGCGGCCATCGCCCCGATCGGGGTGGCGACCGCAGCGACCACGAGCCCGAGCAGAAGAGATCGGCCGAAGGCGGGCACCGCTCCCTGCGCGATCGCCGACTCGAGCCCTCCGAATCCCCACTGGGTCGGGAACACCGCAGGGAAGGACCAGCGCTCGGCGACCGCCCAGAGCAGCAACGGGGTGAATGGCAGGAGGAACCAGACGCACAGCACGGTGGCCGTGACCGCGCGCCCGACCCGGCCGGCCGTCCGCGGGGCGGTGAGCCGTGTGCCCGGATCGCCAGGCAGGTGGAGCAGGCGGTCGTCGTCTGGGGCGGGTGTGGCTGTGACGCCCCGCGTCTGGATCGTCATCGCCAGAGCGCCGTCCTGCGCAGGGCGAAGAATGCGATGCCGACGGCGGCGAGTGAGATGGCGGTGGTGACGACCGCCACGGCCGCCGCCTCGGGGCGGGAGGACAGGGTGACGGAGTTGAACAGTCGCACGGCCATCACCGGAAGCGGCTCCGGGTAGCTGCGGCCGAGCAGCCAGGCGACCTCGTAGGAGCCGAGGGTGTAGACGAAGATGATGGTCGAGGAGACGACGAGCGCCGGCATACAGAGCGGGAGCATCACGAATCGCAGCCGTTTGATGCGGCCGGCGCCGAGGAGGGCGGCGGTCTCGTCGTAGCTGGCGACGCGGGTGGCGAGGGTGCCTGCCACGACGAGGGCGACGAAGGCCGACTCCTTCCAGGCGTACTCGGCGATCACGGCCACCCACCACGGGCCGCCGACCAGGTGCGGCCAGGACTCGGGCGGCACACCGAGCAGGCGGGACAGGAACCCGGAGTCGGCGAGCAGCAGCCCGATGGCCGCGGCCCCGACGAGGTGGGGAACGGTGACGCTGGCCGCGCTGATGGCGGCGACAATGCGCCCGCCCCAGCGGCCGGAGACGATCACGAGCGCGGCGGCGAGCCCGACAACGGCGGAGATCACGGTCGAGGCGGCGGCGATGCCGAGCGACACCCCCGTCGCCAGCGGCAGCGACGACGCCTGCGCCGTGTACGCGTCGAGGCTCAGGCGCACCGGCCCCACCAGCGGCATCAGCCCGAGGCTCTGCAGCAGCACCGCGCCGAGCCCGCCCCCGACCACAAAGAGGGCGGGAACGAGCGCGGGCAGCACCAGGAGGGTGCCGCGCAGTCGCCGGGTGCCGCCCGCCGCCGTGCGGGCCGGGAGCGGCGCGAGGCTCATCACCGTCGGGTCATCGGGGCGCCTACCGTGCGCCGAGCACGTTCGTGCGCCAGCCGTCGTCGAGGGCGGGCACCCACGCAGCGGACAGCTCGGCGATCGCGTTTCGGGAGAGCACCTCGTAGGCCGGCACCACGTCGGAGGCGGGGAGGGCGTCGAACTGTGCCTTCTCGTCGGCGCTGAGCGAGTCGTAGTCGAGCACGGTGAACTGGCCCCAGGTCGCGGGGTCCGCCTTGGCGACCTGCTGCTCGACCGAGAGCGCCACATTGGCGACGACCATCGCACCGGCCTGCGATCCGGCATTCGACGGAACCCCGAGGAAGCTCGCGTTGCCGACGGTGCCCTCGTCGAGGGTGAGGATCTTCGTGCCGGCCGGGTAGGTGCCGTTCGCGACCAGCTCGGTGAGCGCGGCAGGGCCGTACGTCATGGTCATGTCGACCTGACCGTCGGCGTAGAGCTGGTTCAGCTCGTCGGAGCCCTGCGGATAGGTGTCCCCTCCGCGCCAGAGGGAGGGCGCGACATCCGCCAGCTCGGAGTAGAGAGCCGGCGAGAGGGCGTCGAATTCGGCCTGGGTGAAGGCGAGGGGAACCTTGTCGGCGCCGCCGGAGACGCTCGTGAGCATCTCGCGGATGAAGACCGAGCCGGTGAAGTCCGGCGGGGCCGGGTAGGTGAAGCGGCCCGGGTTCGCGCGGGCCCAGTCGAGCACGCCAGCGAGCGAGGTCGGCGGGTCGGTGATGACGTCGGAGTTGTAGACGAGGCTGAACTGCGCCTTGGACCACGGGGCCTCGCAGCCGCCGACGGGGGTGCCGAAGTCGTTGGCGAGCAGGGGGTCGCTCGCGGCGGTCCTGTCCAGGTTGGGCAGCATGCTGGTCCAGTCGCAGAGCCACGCGCCGGCCTCCTTGCCGGTTCCGAAGTTCGCGCCGTTCACCCAGATCAGGTCGACCGTGCCGTCGTCGGTGCGGCCGGCCTGCAGCTCGGAGAGCACCCGGTTGAGGGCGTCCTTGGTGTCGGTGACGGGCACGCGCTCGAGCGTCACGCCCTCCTTGGCCACGGCGGGGGTCAGCACGTTGTCGATGTAGGCATTGCCCTGCTCGTCGCCGCCGTACATCCAGAGCTGCACGGTCTGGCCCTGGGCTGCCGCGACGACGTCGTCCCAGTTGGCGAATGCGCCGGTGGTGGCGGTGGGCGTCGGCGCCGCACATCCGCTCAGAAGGGCGCCGACGGCGACGGCTGCGGCCGCTGCGATCACGGCGGTGGACCTGGGTCGGGCACTCACGATATGTCTCCTCTGTGACGGGATGGGCAGATCACTGGGCCGCTCTCACCGCCCAATTGTGCACGTTCTCTTCGGCTAGGGTATGGCCCTCAGCCGGTTTCGGGTGACATTCTTCGGAGGATCAGTGAGCGTGAGCATCCCGGGAGGATCCCGTCGCCGGGCCCTGTGGAAATTGGGCGCTTTAACAGCCTTCGTCGCCGTCGCCGTTTCGGTTGGGTTGTTCGTTCCGTTGCCCTCTCTCGGCCAGATTCGGGGGGCAGCGGATGATGCCGGGCTGGCCGGAGCCGTGCTGTTCATCCTCGCGTATGGGCTCATCACTCTCACCCCGATCCCGAAGAACGTGGTCGGCATCGCGGCGGGGGTCATCTGGGGATTCGGCCTCGGGTCTCTCGTGGTCTACCTCGGCGCCCTGCTCGGAGCCGCCGGCGCCTTCGCCATCGGACGCGCCCTCGGCCGGGATGCCGTGGAGCGCTTCACCGGCGCCCGCGTCGAACGCGTCGACGCGGTGCTCCGCCGACGTGGTCTCGTCAGCATGATCGGGGTACGGCTCATCCCGCTGCTGCCGTTCACCGTGATCAACTACACCGCGAGCCTCACCGCGGTGCGCGTGCGCGACTATGCGCTCGGCACCGCCGTGGGCATTGTGCCGGGCACGCTCGCCTATGTGGCGATCGGCGCCTACAGCTTCGAACCGGGCATCGGCTTCCCGATCGCGCTCGGCACCCTGGGGGCGCTCACGCTGGCCGGCACGATCGTGGGGGTGCGGCTGCAGCGGCGTGATGCTGCGCGAGCGGATGTCGCGGGAAGCGGTTCCGCGCCGTCGGGGCAGACTCCGGCCGGCCCGGCTCCGGACCCTTCCGACCCGTCGTGTCCGCGTGCTTGACGGGCCCATGCGCCGCGTCATCGGCGGCCCCCTGACCGCGATCGCCCGGGCCATCGACCGGCCGTGGGTCACCCCCGACCGGATCACCGTCGCCGGGCTCGTGCTCGGCGTCGCCAGCGCCGTCACCGCCGGGTTGGCTCTGTGGGGGCTGGCGCTGGGGCTGTGGCTGGTGTCCCGGGTGCTCGACGGACTCGACGGCTCACTGGCGCGGGTGCGGAGGGCACGGGCGAACGCTGCGGCGGGGGCTGCGGCGGGCGCAGGCTCGAGCGAGGCCGGCGGCTTCCTCGACATTGTCGCCGACTTCATCGCGTATGGCGCCACCGTGTTCGGCGTCGCCGTCGGCGCGAGCCTGCAGTTCGGAGCGCCGTGGTGGCCGTTCGCGCTCGTGCTCGTGGCGTACTACGTGAACGGCGCCGCGTTCCTGGCGTTCTCGTCGATCGCCGAGCGCACCGGGCGTCGCATCGACGACGGACGCTCGCTGTCGTTCCTCGGCCGCATCGCCGAGGGCACAGAGACGATCGTGGTGCACAGCGTCTGGCTGATCCTGCCCATGTTCGCCTGGCAGGTCGCGGTGGTCTGGGCGGTGTTCGTCGCGGCCAGCGCGGCGCAGCGCATTGTCGTCGGGTACCGCGCGCTGCGCTGAGAGCTACCGCAGGCGCGCCGAGCGCAGCCTGCGCAGGAGGCCGATACCGGCGCCGATCGCGCCCCGGCCGACCCGCTCGCGCACGTCGGCGACGGCGGCGTTCCAGAAGGCGTCGTTGAAGGTCGGATAGGCGTGGGTGGTCGACGCGATCGCGCTCGTGGTGATGCCGTTCCGCACGGCCAGGCTCGCCTCGCCGAGGGTCTCGCCCGCGCGCGGGCCCACGATCGTCACGCCGCGCACCCGCCCGCGCCGGTCGACGAGGAGGCTCGTGAAGCCACCGGTCTCGTCCTCGGCGATGGCCCGGTCGAGCTCGTGGTGCTCGATGGTCCTGACGGTGAGGCCGGCGGCCGCGACATCCGCTGTCACCAGCCCCACCGAGGCGACCTCGGGGTGCGTGAAGGTGACGCGGGGGATCGCGGTCGTGTCGGCGGCGCGGCTGAGGCCGAGAACGGCGTTGGTCGCGGCTGTGCTGCCGTTGACGCCAGCGGTGTGGGTGAACTGGGGCAGCGGGGTGACGTCGCCGGCGGCCCAGACGCGAGGGTTCGAGGTGCGCAGCTTCGCGTCCACGATCACGCACCGCCGGTCGTCGAGGCGCACCCCGGCCTTGGCGGCGTCGAGGGAGCCGGAGTTCGGGGTGCGCCCGGCGGCGGCGAGCACCGCGTCGAAGGCGATGACCGTGCCGTCATCAAGGGTCGCGGTGCCCGTGCGGCCGCTGCCGTCGATCGACGCCAGGCGGCGGGAGGTATGCACGGTCACCCCGTCCACCTCGAGCGCCGAGCGGATGATCGCGCTCGCGCGGGGCTCCTCCTTGGGCAGCAGCCGTGGGCCGCGCTGTACGAGGGTGACACGGGACCCGAGCCGCGCCATCGCCTGGGCGATTTCGCAGCCGATCGCGCCGCCGCCGATGACGAGGAGGCTCCCGGGCAGCTCGGTGATGTCCCAGAGGGTCTCGCTCGTGAGGAACTCGACACCGGTGTCGAGTGGGGGAAGGACCGGCGATCCGCCCGTGGCGATGAGCGCCTGCCCGAAGCGGATGCTGCGGCCGTCGACGTCGAGTGTCCGCTCCCCGGTGAACCGTGCCGACCCGGTGATGACCTTCACCCCGTCGGCGTTGAGCGACTCCGCGGAGTCCACGGGCGCGATGCGCTCCATCGCCGCGTGGACATGGCGCATGACCGCCGCGAAGTCGACCGGCACCGGCGTCTGCGCTCGCCCGATGAGCGACGACGACCTGGCTGCTGTGGCAGAGGATGCCGCGGCGATCAGCGATTTCGACGGCACGCATCCCGTCCACAGGCAATCCCCGCCCAAGCGCGCCCGCTCGATGAGAACGGTGCTCGCGCCGAGGCTCGCGGCCGTGCGACTCGCCACGAGCCCCGCTGTTCCCCCGCCGATCACCACAAAGTCCCAGTCCGTGCGCGTCGTCTGTGCCATGCCCCGAGGGTAGACGCTCAACCCGCGTCGTTAGGCTGGGCGTCACCGAAGGAGATCGAATGGCACTGTTCCGCCGCTATGGTTTTGGCGCCCGCGTCTACGACGTCGTGTCCGGGGAACGCGCGGTCTATCGGATCGGGCGGGCCGCCGGCATCCGCTCGCTGCGCCTGTCGAGGGGCGACATCGTGCTCGACCTCGGCTGCGGAACCGGACTGAACCTGCCCCTGCTCGTCGAGGCCGTCGGGCCGGAGGGGCTCGTCATCGCCGCCGACCGCAGCCCCGATATGCTCGCCCAGGCGCACTCCAGGGTCGTCGTCGCGGGCTGGACGAACGTCAAGTTCATCGAGACGGACGCGACGAGTCCGGACCTCGCCATGATCGCGTCGATCGCGACCGTCGCGCGGGGGCGCCCGCTCGTCGATGCGGTGTTCTCGACCTACGCGATGAGCGCCTTCGACGACTGGCGTCCGGCCTGGGCGGGCGCTCGGGCTGCGCTGCGCCCTGGCGGCCGGGCCGGGATCGTCGACATGGCACTGCCGACCGGAATCGCCGCCGTGTTCACCCCGCTCGCCGTCATCGCCTGCGCCATCGGCGGCGCCGACCTGCGCGCGCGGCCGTGGCAGGCGATCGAAACCGACGCCGTCGACGTGCGCCACTCTGTATACCGCGGTGGGCATATACACGTGGTGACCGGCACGGTGCCCTGAGACACCAGCATGTCGCACGGGCACAGTACCCTCTGACCATGAG
Organism: Microbacteriaceae bacterium; assembly: GCA_014378715.1. Taxonomy (GTDB): domain Bacteria; phylum Actinomycetota; class Actinomycetes; order Actinomycetales; family Microbacteriaceae; genus Marisediminicola. The sequence goes on along the minus strand of JACMNE010000126.1, from coordinate 12,084 downwards.
GAACGCCGCAGAAGGCCCACCAGCGATCGACCTCGCCGACGAGACCCCGATCCCCCGGCGGATGGTGCGTGCCTGGGCGCTCTGGGACTGGGGCTCTGCATCGTTCAACGCCGTCGTCACCACCTTCGTGTTCAGCACCTACCTCGCCAGCGGCCTCTTTGTCGACCCGCTCATCGTCGCCGCGGCCGGGAGCGATGATCGCAACCCCGCGCTGATGCTCGCCAAGGCCGAGAACGCGACGATCATCTCCGGCGCCCTCACCATCGCCGGCATCCTCGTCGCCCTGCTCGCCCCGATCCTCGGACAGCGCTCCGACGGGTCCGGGCGCCGCAAGCTCTGGCTCGGCATCAACACGGGGCTCGTCGTCCTGGCGATGGCCGCGATGTTCTTCGTCGCACCGGTCCCCTCCTACATCTACGTCGGTGCGGCGCTCCTCGCCGTCGGCAACGTCTTCTTCGAGTTTGCGAGTGTCAACTACAACGCGATGATCGTTCAGGTGTCGACACCGAAGACCGTCGGGCGGGTGTCCGGCTTCGGCTGGGGCATGGGTTATGTCGGCGGGATCGTGCTGCTGATCATCCTGCTGGTGCTGTTCATCCAGAGCTTCGGCAGCCCCACGGGGAACGGCCTGCTGAATGTGCCGTTCGGGTCCGTCGGCGGCTCTCTCGACATCCGCTTCGCGATCCTGGTCTCGGCCCTGTGGTTCGCGATATTCGCCCTACCGGTGCTGCTGCGGGTTCCGGAGATCCCGCCGCGCTCCCGCACCAACCGGGTCAGCTTCCTCGGGAGCTATCGGCAGCTGTTCCAGACGATCGCCGCTCTGGCCCGCAGGAGCCCGCACGTGCTGATGTTCCTGCTGGCGAGCGCCGTGTTCCGCGACGGGCTCGCCGCCGTGTTCACCTTCGGGGCGATCATCGCGGCGCAGGTGTTCGGGTTCACCGCGTCGGAGGTCATCTACTTCGCGGTCGCCGCGAACGTCGTCGCGGGGGTCGGCACCTTCATCGGCGGATGGCTCGACGATCGGGTCGGTTCGAAGGCGATCATCGTGTTCTCGCTCTGCGGGCTCGTCGTGGCCGGCACCGCTGTGCTCGTCATCGGCAGCGGCAAGTCGGGGTTCTGGGTGGCCGGGCTCGCGCTGTGCCTGTTCGTCGGGCCGGTGCAGTCGTCGAGCCGCAGCTTCCTCGCCCGCATCACCCCGCCGGGGCGCGAGGGCGAGATCTTCGGCCTCTACGCGACGACGGGACGCGCAGTGAGCTTCCTCGCGCCCGCGCTCTTCGGCCTGTTCGTGGGCCTGACCGGCGACACCCGCTTCGGCATTGTGGGCATCGTGATCGTGCTGCTGCTCGGCCTGGCGCTGATGATCCCGGTGCGGGCGCGCCCTGCCCGCATCGACTGAGGGCGGGCACAGGCACCGCGCGCAGCCGTACCCCGTACGCTGACCGCATGGCCGATGACGCACAGGCGCGCGAGATCAACCGCACCACCACGCGGGACGCGAGCAACCGCCTGCTCGCGGTGCTGCATGATGGCGGGTGGCGTCCGCGGGCGTGGATCCGGTTCCTCGACCTCGCGACGCGCCGTTCCGTGCACCAGGCGCTCGCGAACCCCCGTCCGCTGATCGAGTCCACGGCGATCCACGTGGTCTTCGCGGCGCTGACCACCCGCCGAGGACTGGTCTGGGTCGGGGTGAGCGCTCTGATGGCCGTCACCCACCTCGGAATGCTGGGCGACCGCCGTTCGATCGGCATCCCCAACGCGTTGACGCTCATCCGCGGCAACCTGCCGGCAGTCGAGCACCGCCTCGGGCGTGCGCTGCCCGTGCTCTCGCTCGCCACGGACTTCGCCGACGGCAAGATCGCCCGCGCGACCGGCGCCGTCACCCCGTTCGGCACCCAGGCGGACTTCCTCGCTGACACCGCGTTCTGGACCTGGTTCATCGTGCGTCACGAACCGAGCCGAGTCGTCAGGGTGCTCACCCTCGCGTCGTGGGCGGTCCCCGTTCTGGCGATCGCCGCGGCGAGCATCACGAAGGGGCGCATGCTCGACGTGCCCCGGTCGGCGTGGTTCCGGCCGGCGGCCGCCATGGAGGTGTTCATCGGCGCGAGGGCGGTCGTGCGCAACATCCGCTCCCTGAAGAAATCCTGACGGCTGGTAAATCGTGACCAATCCCGTCCGTGCCCGGGTGGCGCGCGTACCCTGAGGGCATGGCTGATGAACGTCCGATCGGATTCTGGCTCAAGCTCGTCGACCGCCTCATCGACGAGGCATTCGACAAGACCCTCGACGAACACGGGGTAACCCGCAGGCAGTGGCAGGTGCTCACTCTGCTCGGACGTGGGCCGGCGACGCGTGAGGAGCTCGACGGGGCGCTCGCCCCGTTCGTGCGGGAGGGCGTCGAGTCGACGGCGTCGCAGACCGACGAGCTCGTCGAGAGCGAGTGGGTCGCGGCGACGGACAGCGGATTCGTGCTCACGCCGATGGGGCAGCTGTCGTTCGAGCGGCTGTCCGAGGTGGTCAGCGGAATCCGCGCCCGCCTGTCAGCCGGGTTGTCCGAGGACGACTACGAGGCGACCGTGCGGTCGCTCGAGCGGATGTCGCGCAACCTCGGCTGGGCCGAGTAGCGCCACTCGCCTACGTCAGGGCCGAGGTGATCATCAGCATCGTGACAACGAAGCCGCTGAAGAAGTTGAGCCAGAGGAAGCGCTTCCAACCGCGGTTGGCCGTGCCAGCCTGCTCGTCGGTGATCGACCAGTACGGCAGAACACTCACGGCATAGGGGATCGCGAGCACAGCGGCGATTGCCCCGGGGAACCCGAGCACGAGCAGCAGCACCCCGGCCAGCACGTAGGCCACGAAGGCGAGCCGCACGGTCGCCCGACCGCCGATGACCGTGGCGATCGAGGAGATGCCGCCCTCGCGGTCGGCCACAATATCTTGCACGGCACCGAACGCGTGCGAGGCGATGCCCCAGAGGAAGAACGACACGAGGATCGCCAGTAGCCCCGGCGTGAAGCTCGCACCTGCGATCACGAGCCCGAACAGGGCGGGCGAGACGAAATGCGTGCTCGAGGTGATCGAGTCGAGGAACGGCCGCTCCTTGAATCGGAGCCCCTTCGCCGAGTAGGCGACAACTGCGAACACGCTCAGCGCGAGCACGAACGTCGAAGCGGACGAGCCCACCCAGATCAAATATGCGAGAAAGGGAATGTTCGTGACGACCGAGGCGATCAGCGTCGTCCGGTGCACCGACGGGTCGAGCAGCGCCCCCTCGACGCCACCCTTGCGCGGGTTGCGCAGATCGGACTCGTAGTCGAAGACGTCGTTGATGCCGTACATGGCGAGGTTGTACGGGATCAGGAAGTAGATCGTGCCGAGCAGGAACACGAGGTCGATCTCGCGTGTGCTCATGAAGTACGCCGCCGCGAACGGGAACGCGGTGTTGACCCAACTCAGCGGACGCGACGAGACGAACAGGCTCCTCAGCGTCGTCATGGTGCCTCCCCGGCCGGGCGGCGACCGAGCAGCACCCACAGCGACGGTAGCAGGAGAACGGCGGCGACCGCGTAGGCGAAGTCCTCGAGAGGCGCGATTCCGATGAACACCCCGGAGATCAGCTCCCGGTCGTAGCCGACCAGCCCGACCCCGATCATGATGTTGTCGAAAACGGCGGTCATCACGAGCACGATGCCGAGGGGGGCGAGGATCGCGAGCCCCGGGATCCCGGTGCGGCGTCGCCGCCGCACCTGCACCAGCGCCGCGACGCCCACGGCCGCAACGACGGCGAGGAACACGGCGTTGATCGCCCAGTAGGTCACGACGCGCTCCGCGGCCGCACCACACGGGCGACGGCACCTACGAGGTTCATCGACAGGTAGCAGAGCAGGGTGAGGAAGAAGACCTCCTCCACCGGCAGTTCCGGTGCGACCTGCAGTCCCGTCATGAACGAGGTCTCACCGCGGAAGAACACCCCGGCTCCAATGCCGACCAGGTCCCAGACAAGGAAGAACAGCACCCCGAGCGCGAGCACGATCCCTGCCCTCCGACCACCGCCGTCGGCGAAGAAGAACAGCCCGAACCTCCGGTCGAGCACCACCATTCCGGTGAGCGCGACGAGCAGCGCGGCGAGGTAGAGGGCTCCCACTATCGATGAACGGCCGGAACCTCGGTCGCCACGAGTGGCTCGGGCAGCGGCCCGGTCGACACGTCGCCGCGCAGGCGCTTCACGAGCACCTCGGCGCTGATAAGGCACATCGGCAGCCCGATCCCCGGAATGGTCGACCCGCCCGCGTAGAACAGGCCCTCGACCTTCTTGCTCTTGTTGCCCGCCCGGAACAGCGCGCTCTGCTTCAGGATGTGTGCCGGCCCGAGCGCCGTGCCGCGCCACGCGTTGAGGTCCTGCTTGAAGTCGCCCGGACCCACCGTGCGGCGCACGACGATCCGGTCGGCGAGGTCGGGGATCCCGGCCCAGTCGGAGATCTGCCGGATGACGCTGTCAGCGATCGCCTCGACCCGGGGGTCGCCGTCGCCGTCGATCTCGCCACGCCCGATGGTCGGGTCGGCGGGGATCGGCACCAGCACGAACAGGTTCTCGTGCCCCTCAGGAGCCACCGAGGGATCGATGCCGCTTGGCTTGCAGACGTAGAGCGACGCCGGGTCGGGCACAGATGGGTTCGCCCCGAAGATGTTGTCGAAGCCGGCCTTCCAGTCCTTCGTGAACAGCAGCGTGTGGTGCTCGAGCTGCGGCAGCTCGCCCTCGACGCCCAGGTAGAGCAGCAGGGCGCTCGGGCCCGGTATCTTCTTGTCCCAGTACGACTGCGGGTAGGTCTGCAGTTCGACCGGGAGCATCGTGGTCTCGGTGTGGTGCAGGTCGGCGGCGGACACCACGATGTCGGCGTCGATCCCCTGGGTGACCCCCGCGACATCCGTGTAATCGACGCCACGGACCTGCGCGCCGTCGCCCCCCGAGGTGCGAATCCGTGTCACGGCAGCGGATGTCACGATGGTGACCCCCTCCGCGCGGGCGAGGTCGGCGATGCTCTCGATCAGGCGCGTGAAGCCGCCCATCGGGTAGAGCACGCCGTCGTCGAGGTCGAGGTGGCTCATCAGGTGGTACAGGCTCGGGGTGATGTACGGGGAGGAGCCGAGGAACACGGCCGGGTACCCGAGGATCTGGCGCAGGCGCTGGTCCTTGACGGTCTTCGCGGCGAGGGTCGACAGCGGCTGCAGGAGCAGGCGGGTGAGGCGCGGGAGGCGGCTGATCACGTCCTTCGTGAACAGCGGCCGCAGGTCGGCGAAGGAGGTGTAGAGGAAGCGCTTCTTGGCGATCTCGTAGGTGTCGCGGGCCGATTCGAGGTACTTCTCGAGGCGCACACGGGCACCGGGCTCGATCCGCTCGAAGAGCTCGAGGTTCTCCTCCGGGCTCGCCATGACGTCGATCGGCTCGGGCTCGCCCTCGAAGAGCACCCGGTACCCGGGGTCGAGGGTCACGAGCTTGAGCTGCTCCTCGGCGGTCGTACCGAGCAGGCGGTAGAAGTGGTCGAAGACCTCGGGCATCAGGTACCAGCTGGGTCCGGTGTCAAAGCGGAAGCCGTCCTTCTCCCAGGAGCCCGCCCGGCCCCCAACAGCTGGACGACCCTCGAGGAGCGTCACCTCGTGGCCCTCGCGGGCCAGAAGAGCAGCGGATGCGAGGCCGCTGATGCCACCTCCGATGACGACGACTCGACTCATCTGACTACCCTTTCGCTCGCGGAACACGGCCCGACGCCGCGGCCGCCGCGATGCGCAGCTTGACCGGGTTGGGGACCCTCACCCGCGAGTGGAGGATCCGATCGGCGGGTGTTGCCCGAAGTCTGGCAGACAGTTCCGCGAACAAGCCTTGAGCCAGGGCCACCGCCCGGCGGGACGATCGCGGAAGCATCGGGATGACTCGCGCGGAGATGGCGAGGTCGGCGTCGATGTCATCGAGGAGGCGCACCTTCTCCGCCTCGGAGAAGGTCGGCACGTCGATGCCGGGGAAGTAGCTGCGGCCGAGCTCCTCGTAGTCGGCGGCGAGATCGCGCAGGAAGTTCACCTTCTGGAAGGCGGCGCCGAGCCGCCTCGCCCCGGTGACGAGGGTCGCGTCATCCGCTGCCGACGGGGCCTCGCCGAGCAGGAACGCGCGCAGACACATGAGCCCGACGACCTCAGCCGACCCGTACACGTACTCGTCGAAGCTGGCCTGGTCGTGCTCGGTGGCGCCGAGGTCGGCGCGCATCGAGGCGAAGAACGGGGCGGTGAGCTCGCTGCCGAACCCGGTGGCCCTGGCCGTCTGGGCGAAGGCGTGCACCACGAGGTTGGCGCTGAAGCCGACCTCCATCGCGTCGTCGGTGTCGCGCTCGAGGTCGTTGAGGATGCGCGCGATGGTGAGGGCGTCGGCGCCGGCCGCGGCAGCTCCCCCGTCGACGATCTCGTCGGCGACGCGCACGAGCGCATAGATGTTCTCGACGTGCTGGCGCACCCCCGAGCCGAGCAGACGCGAGGCCAGGCCGAAGGAAGTGGAGTAGCGGCGGATGACGATGCCCGCGGTCTCCTCGGCGACGAGGTCGTACAGCGGACGGGTCACTTGACCCGATCCAGCACGTCGGAGGCGACGGCCTCGAGTTCGAATCGCAGCTGGGTGGGGAGCTCCGGCAGATGCAGGGCCTCGAGCGCCCGGCTGGCGTGGTCGCGGGCGAGCGACTCGGTGAACCGGCGGCTGCCCGACTCCTCCAGGGCGGAGCGCACCTCGGCGGCCTGGTCGACGGAGAGGTCGGGGCGGCCGATGACGTCACGGATGCGCTCCCACTGCGGGGTCGAGGCCGCATGGGAGATGAGCACCGTGCGCTTGCCCTCGCGGAGGTCGCCGATGGTGGTCTTTCCAGTCTCGTGCTCGAGTCCGAATACCCCCAGGAGGTCGTCGACGATCTGGTAGGCGATCCCCACGTCGTGGCCGAACTGCCCGAGCATGGCGACGATCTCCTCCGGGGCGCCCGCGAGCACGGCGCCGGCCTGCAGGGGGGCCTCGAACGAGTAGACGGCGGTCTTCAGCCGCTCCATCGTGACGACGTCATCGACCGGGGGCACCTCGGCGGAGATCGAGAAGTCGACGTCGATGAGCTCGCCAGCGGCCGAGGCGAACAGGGCGTGGTCCATGATGTCGAGCAGTCGTTCGCGGGTGGCGGCGTCCGTGCCGCTGCGGTCGATGAGTCGATAGGCGTTGAAGAGGGCGAGGTCGCCAGCGATGACGGCGGCGGACATCCCGCGGTGCTCTGCCGTGGGGATCGGGATGCCAGCCGTCGTCGCGATGTCGCGGTAGTTGCCGGAGATGTTGGGGATGCCGCGCCGGCTGAAGTCGCGGTCGATCACGTCGTCGTGCACGATGAGGGCGGTGTGCAGCAGTTCGAAGGCGGCGCCGACGTGCGCGGCGGACTCCGCGTCGCGGCCGCCGAGGCCCTCATAGGCGGCCATGACCATACGCGGACGGAACCGCTTGCCTCCGGAGGCGCCCGACTCGAGCGACTTCCAGAGCTTCACGTATTCGGCGCCGAAGACAGCCGCACGGTTCTTGGCTAGGCTGAAGAAACGATCCAACACGGCGTCGACCTGCGCTTGCCTCTCGATGGAGAGCTCCTGCAGTCGCTGCGCGTTCACCCGATAAGGCTAACCGACCCGCATGAACCGTGAGACCCCCGCCGCCGAGCACGTCGTCCTCGTCGACGAACAGGGCGCAGCCATCGGCATCGCCGACAAGGCCACCGTGCACACGACCGACACCGCGCTGCACCTCGCGTTCTCCTGCCACGTCTACGACCCCTGCGGACGGGTGCTCGTCACCCGCCGCGCCCTCGGCAAGCTGACGTGGCCCGGGGTGTGGACGAACTCCTTCTGCGGCCACCCCGCTCCGGGCGAGAGCCAGGTCGACGCGATAGCCCGGCGTGCCCTGGTCGAACTCGGCATCACCGTCGGCGACATCACCGAGGTGCTTCCCGAATTCCGCTACCGCGCCGTCGACGCCTCAGGCATCGTCGAGAACGAGATCTGCCCCGTCTACTCCGCCGTCACCGCCGACGAGATCGCCCCGAACCCCGCCGAAGTCTCCGAGTGGGTCTGGCTCGAAGCGGATGACCTGCGAGCCGCCGTCGCCGCGGCCCCCTTCGCGTTCAGCCCGTGGCTCGGCTGGCAGCTCGCACAGCTCACCGTCCCCACACCCCGCTGACGGGAAACCCGGTCAGTCGAGCCGGCTCTCGTCGCGCCGCGTGACATCCGTTCGATGGAAGTTCTGGAACGAGCGCGACGCCGTCGGCCCGCGCTGGCCCTGGTACCGCGAGCTGTAGGCCGCCGACCCGTAGGGCTTCTCCGCAGGCGAACTCAAGCGGATGAAGCACAGCTGCCCGATCTTCATCCCGGGCCACAGCTTGATCGGCAGCGTCGCAACGTTGCTGAGCTCGAGGGTGACGTGCCCGCTGAATCCGGGGTCGACGAAACCGGCGGTGGAGTGCGTGAGCAGCCCGAGGCGGCCGAGTGAGCTCTTGCCCTCGAGGCGCGCGGCGAGGTCGTCGGGGAGCGTGACGGCCTCGAACGTCGAGCCGAGCACGAACTCGCCCGGGTGCAGGATGAACGGCTCGTCCTGCTTCGCCTCGACCAGGCGGGTGAGGTCGGGCTGGTCCTCGGCCGGGTCGATGAACGGGTACTTGTGGTTGTCGAAGAGGCGGAAGTACCGGTCGAGGCGCACGTCGATGCTCGACGGCTGGATCATCTCCGGCGCGTAGGGGTCGAGCTTGATGCGTCCGGCGTCGAGTTCGGCCTTGATGTCGCGGTCAGAGAGCAGCATGCCGCCATGGTACCGGGAGGGGCGGCCGGGGCGGTGGTGCCAGACATCCGGGGCGCCGATGCACGGTACGATGGATCCTGTTCCGGAGCAGTCCGGGCACGCGAGCGTAGTTCAATGGCAGAACTCCTGCTTCCCAAGCAGGTGGTGCGGGTTCGATTCCCGTCGCTCGCTCCATCGGGTACGGCCGTCTTGCGCCTGTTCGCCGCACACCCTCCTGTGGCACAATGAGCGGCGAGCAGCGCTCCGTCGGCGCGCACATCCACGCACAGGAGCTGGTGATGTTCACCACAGCGCATGTCGTCGGATCCTTCTCCGTCGACGACATCGCGGCCGCCAGGTCCTTCTACAGCGAGACGCTCGGGCTCGCCGTGCGCGAAGGGATGATGGGGAACCTCGTCATCACGTTCGGCAGCGGGGCGGAGGCGTTCGCCTACGTCACACCCGACCACAGGCCGGCCGGGTTCACGATCCTGAACTTCGTCAGCGACGACGTGGAGAAGAGCGTCGACGAGCTCAACGCCGCCGGGGTGGTCGCGAAGATCTACGGCGACGATGACCTCGCGGACATGCCGGGCAACGACGCCAAGGGCATCATGCGGGACGAGGACGGCGTGGCCCAGATCGCCTGGTTCAGGGACCCGGCTGGCAACGTGCTGGCAGTGGTCACCGGCGAGGACCCGAGCTAGCGTCTCCCGGACCATCATTCAGGAGTGCGGGTGGCGGCTCGACGAAAAATTGCGTGCGGGGGGCGGCGGCGGGAACTCCTGAATGATGGCCTCCCCGGCTGGTGCGAAGGCGCCGCCGCCTAGGCTGGCGGGCATGGCCACAGTTATTCTCGTCCGGCACGGTCGCACCACCGCGAACGCGAGCGGGGTGCTCGCCGGACGCACGCCCGGGGTGCGGCTCGACGATATCGGGCGGGCCCAGGCGGTGCGCACCGGCGAGCGGCTGGCCGTCGTTCCCCTCGTCGCGGTCGTCTCGAGCCCGTTGGAGCGCTGCCGCCAGACGTCGCGGCTCATCCTCGACCGGCAGGAGGGCTCACCGGCCACCCCTACCGAGAAGGGCATCACCGAATGCGACTACGGGCAGTGGCAGGGCCGTCCGCTCAAGGAACTCGCCACGGAGGACCTCTGGTCGGTGGTGCAGAGCCAGCCCTCGGCCGCCTCGTTCCCCGGCGGAGAGTCCCTCGCCGCGATGCAGGCCAGATCGGTCGCCGCGATCCGTCGGCTCGACGCGGCGTTCGAAGCCGAGCACGGGCCCAGTGCCGTCTGGGTGGCGGTGAGTCACGGAGACATCATCAAGTCGATCCTCGCCGACGCGCTCGGTATGCACCTGGACCTGTTCCAGCGGATCCACGTCGACCCCGCGTCGGTGTCGATCGTGCGCTACGGCTCGAGCCGGCCGACTGTGCTGGCGACGAACACCGACTCCGGTGACCTGTCCTGGCTCCGCCCACAGCCGGGAGCGGAGGCCCCGGCGGCCGACGCCGCGGTCGGCGGTGGGGCTGGTCCTCAGGATCCCGAAACATCGCGCTCCTAAAATATCTTCATGCCCACCATCGTCCATGATTTCGCCTGGCCCGACCGGGTCGTCGTCGGCACCGTCGGCAGCCCGGGTTCTCGCACGTTCTACCTGCAGGTGCGCACCGGCCGGCAGGTCGTCAGCGTCGCCCTCGAGAAGGAGCAGTCCGCCCTTCTCGCCGAGAAGATCGACGAGATCCTCGACGAGCTGATGACCAGCGACGGCAATCCGTTCAGCATCCCGGCCCACACCCCCGTCGAGCTCGTCGACAACGAGCCGCTCGAGCAGCCGGTCGACGAGCAGTTCCGCGCCGGGGCGATGAGCCTTGGATGGGATCCCTCCACCGCCCAGATCGTGATCGAGGTCTACCCCAGGGTCGACTCCGAGGAGGACGACGAGGAGATCACGGAACCCGCCGAGGTGCTGCTGGTGCGTGCCCCCGTGGGCACCGCGCGGGCGTTCGCCAAGCGCACCCGTGAGGTCGTCGGTGCCGGCCGGCCGCTCTGCCCGTTCTGCGGCACCCCCGTCGACCCCGACCAGCACACCTGCGTTCTGCCCGACGTGCCCTGATGACGCTCTCCGGCGGCCTGGACGGCGAGCTCGAGCTCACCGGACGCATCATGTCGGCCTCCAACGCCACATTCGTCGGGACCATCGACGACGTGACCGTCGTCTACAAGCCGGTGACCGGCGAGCGCCCCCTGTGGGACTTCCCTGACGGCGATCTGGCCCATCGCGAGGCCGCTGCCTACCTGCTCTCCGAGGCCTTCGGGTGGCACGTGGTCCCCCGCACCTGGCTGCGCGAGGGGCCGCTCGGGCTCGGCATGGTGCAGCTCTGGCAGGATGTCGATCCCGATGACGGTGCCGTCGACCTTGTGCCAGCGGATGCCGTGCCGGAGCGCGGGTGGCGTCAGGTGCTCGAAGGCACCGACGAGGACGACCAGCCCGTCGCCCTCATCCACGAGGACTCCGCTGCCCTGCGGCGGATGGCCGTCTTCGACGTCGTGGCGAACAATGCCGACCGCAAGGGCGCCCACATCCTGGCGATGCCGGGCGGACACCGGCACGGCGTCGACCACGGTCTCACCTTCCACGTGGAGCACAAGCTGCGCACCGTGCTCTGGGGGTGGATGGGCGACGAGCTGAACGCCGATGAGCTCGCCGGCATCTCCCGGGTCGCGATTCAGCTCGAGGGCGCGCTCGGTGAGTCGCTCGCCAGTCTGATCACCCCGCGAGAGGTCGACGCCCTGGCCGGCCGCTGCGCGCGCCTGTCAGTACAGGGCAGGTTCCCCGCCCCGCACGGCGAGATGCCCGCGGTGCCCTGGCCCCTCTTCTAGCCCGGCCAGTTTCTCGGGCGCCACGCACGCAGCGAGCGGTCAGTCGGCCCAGGAGCCGCGGCCGCCGCCGAACATCCCGTCGAAGCCCGACGACCCGTACCCGTAGCCCTGCCGCGACCCGAGGTAGGAGCCGACGACCGCCGCCCCCAGGTCATCCACCTCCGGGGCGACGACGGTGCCGCCGACCCGCTTCGCCATCGAGTCGATGAACCGGGCGAGCCCCGGGTCCTCACCGAGGCGGAAGAACGTCGTCTGCGCGCCCAACCGCCCGGAGTTCTCCAGCTCGCGCACCGAGTAGGCAACGGTCAGCGGCGCCGGCGGGTAGTTGAAGTACACCTCGCCGTTCGCCTCGAGGTGCGAGGTCGGCTCCCCATCGGT
>JACMNE010000125.1 GCA_014378715.1 Microbacteriaceae bacterium | reverse complement strand
TCTGTCCCGAACTTCGAGGGCTGGAAGCGGGCCTTCGACGTTGATCCTGCCGATAGGAAGGGATCGGGCGTTCGAAGATACATCAGTGTCTCGATCCATCGACGACCAGAACCTGGTAGCGATCGACTTGGAGTTCGACGACGCCGAAGACGCAGGTGCGCTGCTGGCCAAGATGGAGCGAATCTGGCAGGGCCCAGGCAAGGATGTCATGCAGAATCCCGTCGCCTGGGTCGTGGAGACAGTGGAAACGATCGACTTTTAGTCGCGACCAGCGAGAGGTGCGCAGAACCGGCAAAGGCCAAATTCTCGCAGCACGCGGGCGCCGCCAGGTGGGCAAGTCGACCGCAGTCACCGGGGTCAAGCGGGCACCCATGCACCGCCAGCTGGAAGCGCTGGCGGAGGCATCCCTGGGGAGCCGGCACCCAGTCGCCGACACGCACCTGTTGTTCGACACCTGCCAACGACGTGGCGAGAGGCGTTCAACCGATGGGCCATTGCCGCCAGCAACGCCCGCGTGATCGTCGTTCAGGACGAATTCCCCAGGGTTGTGGAGACCGATCCGTCGCTGGAGGGCGAGCTTCAGGTGGCGTGGGACACCACGTTGAGCAAGTTGCCAATCCTGCTCATCCTGATCGGCTCTGACGTCGCCATGATGAGCCGCCTGATGGAGCATGACCGGCCACTGTTCGGGCGGGTGACTCCGACGGTCGTCCCGGCACTGAACCCGGCTGAGGTCGCTCAGGCGTTGCCCGGGCGATCCGCAATGAAGATATTCGATACCTACCTGGTGACTGGCGGCTATCCCCGCCTCGTCGAGCGGTGCGCCGCGGCACGGTCAACATCCGCCTACGTCAAAGCCTCGCTGATCGACCCGTTCAACGATCTGGTGATCAGTGCGCAGCTCGTGCTTGACGCCGAGTTCAACGACGCGGCCAGCGCCCGCCAAGTGCTCACCGCGATCGGTGCCGATGCGGTCATCCGACCCGGTTTCCACGACGTCTCACCCATTTAGTGACCCGGCGATCGCGGCGCCGCCCAAACCGGCCTCACGCGAGCGCTGAAGGTTCTTGAAGGCCCCAAGGATCTGATCCTCATCAAGGTCCCCTCCGGAGCTGCATCCAACAGCAGGTTGCGCCGGTACCGCCTCACCGATCCGTACCTGCAATTCTGGTTCCGTTTCATCGAACGCCACCTCGAAGACATCAGCCGGAGCCGCGGTGACATCGCCGTTGCGGCGTTCGACGCCGGCTGGACCAGCTGGCGTGGACGCGCAATCGAACCCCACGTCAACGAAGCCCTGACCCGGCTCGGCGCCACACACCCAGAATTGGCAGATGTGCGGCAAGTCGGCCCTTGGTGGAATAGGGACAACTCTCGTGAGGTGGACATCGTCGCCCGCACCGCCGAAAGCATCGCCACCGTGGGCACCATCAAATGGCGACCGCGGGGTGGAATCAGCCGGGCTGAGATGGCCGAGGTTACGGGCGCCCGTAACGACATCTCCCATGCAAACGGTGCGCGTCTACTCGCGGTCTGCTCCAACGGGCTTGCACCCGGTGCCAGCGCCGACATCGTTATGCGCCCCGAGGACCTGCTGGCCGCATGGGGTGCCTGAGTTCACATCGAGGAATGCCGTCGCAGCCGTACCGCCACGAAGTACCGCAACCCCACCGCCGCGATCCGCCATACAACGTAGTTCCGTGGCGTCCCCTCATCCTCAGCCACCAACATGGTTACGTCTGCAGGAACTTCAGGACGAAGAGGCTGCAGATCGAAACCTGTCACCCCGACCATCGTTTCCGCAAGAAAGGCCCGAACCAGAAATGGTGAGGGCCTCTCTTGCTGTTCGGGGTCCCCAAAAGGAACGCTGAGGGCACACGGAACAAGCGATTCTGCAGTCGTTGGTCCCCCGTCGGCGGATGGCCCAATGCCCTGGCAAACTACCCAACAGAACCCGTAATCCAAGATACTTGCGAGGACCGCCGATGAGACCACAGACGCGTAGCGTCGAGGGCCCTCAGCGAGCTGGAGGCTGATGTCGCCGGCTGGAGATAGGCCTGCGTGTCGCTGAGCTGGGTCTCGACGTACCTCCGATCGGCCGCACGGGTCTTGTCCTCTCGTGCCATCGGGGCTGTGAGCGTGTGTTTGCGCGGGCGGCGTCATGACCCGCTTCTCATGCACCGCCAAGCCAGGCCCACGAAACCACCTCAGACGACCGATCCCGCGACATGACCCGCCGTGTCATCGTCACGAGCGTGAGATCGTCCCGCACGCACACCGCGACCGATCTCCGATCGTTTCGCGGGTCAGGGTGCGCCGCCGTGCCCGCCCACCGCCCATCGGTCGACTTCATCTTCGAGAGTCGTGAACCGGTTCCACGCGAAGACCTCGCTACGCCGGCCCATGGCGACAGCGGGGATGTGGTCCATGGCGTTCAGTAGGCCGATGGTGCCCGGCCGGGCCTGGTGGGGCCTGGACGGCCTGCGGTGCCGGGCGCGTGTCGGGCGCGTGCCGGCCAGCCGGCCGAGACCATGCAGATGGGCGCGCTCATCGTCAGGTAGTAGCTGCCGCCGCGCCTCCGCGGACTCCGCAGAAGGGCCCCTCATGTTACTGACGGGTTCGAAATTTGGTGGTGAACCAGACGACGCTCACGGCCAATTGGGCGCGCGGCCGCGCACTGGTCGCGTGTAACGTCGCGGCTACGGGCAGACCCACTCATGGCGCTCACCCGCCCCGCGCCAGGTAGTGAAGGGCAGGCAGCATGCGGATCGTCGTCTTGGTGAAGCACGTCCCCGAACCGACAGCCGCATGGTCGTTCGCGCCCGACCAGACGCTCGACCGCGGCGCTGTCGCGGGACGGCTCTCCGAACTCGACGAGTACGCCATCGAACAGGCCGTGCGCCTCGTAGAAGGTGGGATCGACGCCGAGATCACCTACCTCACTGTCGGACCCCAGAGTGCGAAGGACGGACTGCTCAAGGCGCTCGCGATCGGCGGCGCCAAGGGTGTCCACGTCTTGGACGACGCCATCCACGGGTCCGACTCCCTTGCCACCTCGCTGGTGCTCGCCAAAGCGCTCGAGCACCTCGGATTCGACCTCGTCCTTGCGGGGATGTCGTCGACCGACGCCGCGATGTCGGTCATCCCCTCGATGGTCGCCGAACGCCTCGGCGTCAGCCAGGCCACGTTCGCCGGGTCGCTGTCCGTGGACGGCACGACTGTTTCGATCACCCGAGAGAGCGACACCGCGACCGCGCACGTGCGCGTCGAACTTCCCGCAGTCGTGTCGATCACCGACCAGACCGACGAGGCCCGCTACCCCGCCTTCCGGGCGATCATGATGGCGAAGAAGAAGCCGATCGAGACCCTCTCGCTCGCGGACATCGGGGTCGAACCCGGTGCGGTCGGACTCGCGGCGGCCGCCACACGCGTCGTCGCCGTGTCCTCCGCGCCCGCCAAGGCCGCGGGCACCGTCGTCGTCGACGACGACGGCACCGGCGCGGCTCAGCTCGCTGACTTCCTCGTCGCCCGCGGCGCTTTGTGACGATGAGCCACCCGCGGCGGCCTGTGACGATGAGCCGGACCGCTTCGGCGCCAGCACCTCGTCCAGCACCGTGGTGCGTCGCGTCCACCGCATCCACCTTCGTGCCCGACCACCAGTAGGAGACCACCGTGTCCGAGATCCTCGTCCTCGCCGAGCTCACCCCGACCGGAGTCCGCAAGGCCACCCTCGAGCTGCTCACTATCGCCCGCGGCCTCGGCGAGCCCAGCGCGGTCGTCTGTGGCGACGCCACGGAGGATGTGGTCGCGCTACTCGGCACCTACGGCGCCACGACCGTGTATGCCGTGTCCGCACCGGAGATCGAGCAGTTTCTCTCCCTGCCCAAGGCCGAGGTCGTCGTCACGCTTGCCGAGCGGGTCCGGCCCGGCGCCATCCTCATCACCTCAGGCCCGGAGGGCAAGGACGTTGCCGCGCGGGTCGCCGTCCGACTCGACAGCGGCCTGATCACCGACGCCGTCGACGTGAGCGCCGAGGGCGCCACGATCACGACGACCCAGTCGGTCTTCGCCGGAGCCTTCCACGTCCGCTCCGAGGTCGTGCGCGGCACCCCGGTGATCACCGTCATGCCCAACGCCGTCACCGCTGAGGCCGCGCCGGCGCAGCCGAGGGTCAAGAGCGTCGACGTCGCGTTCAGTGACCGGGCCAAGGGGTCCGTGGTGATCAGCCGCACCCCGAAGGGCTCGAGCGCCCGTCCCGACCTCGCGGACGCGGCCGTCATCGTCTCTGGTGGCCGCGGGGTTGGCTCCGAAGCAGGCCTGGGCGTCATCGAGAAGCTCGCCGACGCCCTCGGTGGAGCCGTGGGGGTCACCCGTGCGGTCAGCGACCTGCACTGGGCCCCCCACGACCTGCAGATCGGGCAGACGGGCAAGACCGTCGCCCCAGGCCTGTACATCGCCGCCGGCGTCTCCGGGGCGATCCAGCACCGCGCCGGCATGCAGTCGAGCAAGACGATCGTCGCGGTGAACAAGGACCCGAAGGCCCCCATCTTCTCGATCGCCGACTTCGGGGTCGTCGGCGACCTGCACACCGTCCTGCCCGCCCTCGTCGACGAGATCGACAAACGCCGGATCTGACCCCGCGTCCCCGACGGGCGCACAGCACGCAAAGGAGCGTGACCGATGGCAACCTTCAAGCTGCTTCTGGGCTTGGGTATGACCGTCGTGCTGCTCGGGGTCGCCGGCGCCACCACCGCACCCATGTCCGAACAGTGAGGACCACCATGACCGACACCGTCACCACCACCGAACAGCCGGCCGGCCACTTCGGCGGAGCCGGGCTCGATCTGCCGAGCCTGAACCTCATGCTCGAGGGGCTGACCGACTTCGTCGACGCCGCGCTCTCACCCGACCTCCAGCTACAGCTCGACCACGAGGACCGCTGCCCCGAGGACATCGTGCGGGCCATGTCCGACCCGATGACCCTCGGCGTCCAGCTCGTCTTCATCCCTGAGCAGTACGGCGGGATGGACGGTGACGCCTTCGACTCCTACCGGGTCTGCGAGGTCCTGGCCCGCAAGGACATCGGTCTCGCGACGGCCGTCTTCGCGACCTTCCTCGGCTCGGACCCCATCGTCGTCGGGGCGACCGAGGAGCAGAAGAAGGAGTGGCTCGGGGCCATCGCCGAGCAGGGCGTCGTCTTCGCCTACGGCGCCACCGAGCCGGACGCCGGCTCCGACCTCGGCGCCATGACGACAACGGCCACCCCGGTCACCGACGACGATGGCACGGTCACGGCCTACCGGCTCAACGGCCGCAAGCAGTGGATCTCCAACGGCGGCATCGCCGACTACACCACCATCCTCGCCGCGACCCCCGAGGGCCCGACGTGGTTCGTCGTCGCCAAGGGCACCCCCGGGTTCACCGTCGGCACACCCGAGGACAAGCACGGGCTACGGCTGTCCAACACCGCGTCGCTCTTCCTCGACGACGTCGAGGTCCCCGCCGGCAACCTCGTCGGCACCCACGGCGGCCTCGGGCTGGTCCAGGCCCAGCAGGTCTTCGGGTACACCCGGCTCATGGTCGCCGCCTTCGGCCTGGGGGGCGGCTGGGAGGCCCTCGACCGTGCCATCGCCTACTCGGTGCAGCGCGAGCAGGGTGGCGGCCCGCTCAGCGAGAAGCAGGGCTTCACGCACAAGCTCATCGTCCCGCACGCCGTGCGCCTGGAGGCGGCCCGCGCGTACATGGAGGACACGGCGGACCGGCTCGACCGCGGCCTCGGTGACAACGGCGCGATGAACACCGAAGGCGCCATCGCCAAGTACATGGCCACCGAGGCGGGAAACGCCGCCGCCGACGCCGCGATCCAGGCCCACGGCGGGTACGGCTACACCCGGCCCTACGTCGTGGAGAAGATCCGCCGCGACGTGCGGATCACGACGATCTACGAGGGCACCTCCGAGATCATGGAGATGACCATCGCCCGGGGACGTTGGCAGGCCCATCTGAAGTCCGGTGGCCGCTACTACCTCGATATGGCGACTGAGATGGCATCGCTGCACGCCCGCAACCCGCTCGTCGGCGCCGACTCCGCCGCGCTCGCGGCGCGGTCCCTCGCTGTCGTCCTCGACTGCTGCCGCGTCGGACGGCTGACCCGCAACCAGCACGTCCTCTTCCGGATCGGCGAGCTCGTCGCCGCCACAGAGACCGCCGTGGTCTTCGCTCAGGCGGCGGACCAGGCGATGGCCGGCCACCGCTTCGAGAAGTCCCTGACCCGCTTCACCGGGGACGCCCTCGCCGCCATGTCCCGGGTCTTCGCCCGGGAGTCCGCGCACAAGGTCGCCCTCGACGGATCCCGGTGGGTCGCTGGTGCGCTGGAACCGAACAGCCCGGTCCTCGCAGGTCTCGACGCCATCCCCGCCGGCGCCATCCGCGGCGCCCAGGGCGGCCTGGTCGCCGACATGGACCGCGTCGCCGACATGCTGTACGGCCGCACCCCCGCCTGACGCCCTCCCGCCGACTCCTGCGCATCGCGACCCCCCAACCTCGAACAGCAACCACACCGATTCGGACCCACCATGACGCATCACGAGAGCCACCCCGTCGCCGTCGTCGGCATGTCGGCGATCATGCCCGACGCACCCAGCGGGGATGCGTTCTGGCACAACATCACCGCCGGCAGGTACTCCATCTCGCCGACCCCGGCAGACCGCTGGGACCAGGCCCTCTACTACGACGAGGACCACAGGGTCCCCGACAAGACGTACAGCACGATCGGCGGCTGGGTGCGCGAGTTCGACTGGAACCCGGCCGCCTGGCGGCTGCCGCTCCCACCGATGGTCGCAGCACAGATGGACGAGAGCCAGCGCTGGGCGATCCCCGCCGCCCGGGCGGCCCTCACCGACGCCGGCTGGCCCGGCTGGCCTGTCGACAGCGACCGGGTCGCGGTGATCCTGGGCAACGCTCTCGGCGGCGAGAAGCACTACCAGTCGAGCATGCGGATCAGGTTCCCGGAGATGCTCAGGCGGCTCGAGCAGTCGGCCACGCTCGCCACCCTCGCCCCCGACACCCGCGAGCACATCATCGAGGAGACGCGGCGCGGCTACCTCGACAACGTCTTCCCGATCACCGAGGACACCATGCCCGGTGAGCTCGCGAACGTCATCGCCGGCAGGGTCGCGAACCTGTTCAACCTGCGCGGGATGAACTACACCACCGATGCCGCATGCGCCTCGGGTCTGGCCGCTCTGAACTCCGCCGTCGCCGGCCTCGTCGACCACCAGTTCGACGCCGTCGTCACCGGCGGAATCGACCACAACATGGGCGTGGAGGCGTTCGTGAAGTTCTGCAAGATCGGTGCCCTCTCGGCCACCGGAACCCGGCCTTTCGACGCCGGGGCCGATGGTTTCGTCATGGGTGAGGGCGCGGCCTTGTTCGTGCTCAAGCGGCTCGAGGACGCCGAATGCGACGGTGACCGCGTCTACGCCGTCGTCCTCGGCATCGGCGGCTCGTCCGACGGCAAGGGCAAGGGCATCACGGCGCCGAACCCCGTCGGCCAGCAGCTCTCCGTCCAGCGCGCCTGGGAGCGCGCCGGTGTCGACCCCTCGACGGCCGGAGCCGTCGAGGCCCACGGCACTTCTACCCGTGTCGGAGACGCCTCGGAGCTGGCCAGCCTCGCCGCCGTCTTCGGCGCCTCCGGTGCCGCCCCGGGCTCGATCGCCCTCGGGTCAGTGAAGTCGAACATCGGCCATCTCAAGGCCGCCGCGGGCGCTGCGGGTTTGTTCAAGATGGTGCGCTCGCTCCACGAGAAGCAGCTCCCCCCCAGCCTGAACTTCGCCGACCCCAACCCCAACGTCGACTGGGACACCCTCCCGTTCGCCGTCACCACCGAGCTGCGTCCCTGGCCGGAGCCGAAAAACGACGTGCGTCGCGGGGGCGTCAGCGCCTTCGGGTTCGGCGGCACGAACTTCCACGTCGTCGTCGAGGAGCACGTGCCCGGTCGGCACCGCCCGCCCGCGAGGAGCTTCGCGTCCGCCGGCATCCCGGGTGCGGCACCCTCGCCGACCGCCGCATCTCCCACGAGCCAAATCACCACCGCCCCCGGAGCAGGAGCCGGCGCGTCCGCCTCTGTCAGCGCGGCGAAGGCGCCCCTGCGCGGCGCCCTCGTTCTCGGTGGCCTCGACGACGCCGATCTCGCCTCCCAGGTGCAGGCTGCCCTGGCCCAGGCCAGCGCCGGCGTCACACCCCCGCGCACCGCGCCGGACCCGGCGTTGGCCTCCGCGACCGTCAGGGCCGTCGTCGACTACACCGACGCGGCGGACCTCGCGACGAAGCTCGCCAAGCTCACCAAAGCCTTCGCCTCGGGCAACCCCGCGGCGTTCCGGATGTTGCGCCAGCAGGGCATCTTCCTCGGGCGCGGACCTGCCCCCAAGATCGCCTTCCTCTACACCGGGCAGGGCTCGCAGTACGTCAACATGCTGAAGTCCCTGGCCGCCGAGGAACCCATTGTCAAGGAGACCTTCGACGAAGCGGACCGGGTGATGACCCCGCTCCTGGGGCGGCCTCTGACCTCGTTCATCTTCGTCGACGGCGACGACCCGGCTGCAGTGAAGGCGCTTAACAAACAGCTGATGCAGACCGAGATCACCCAGCCTGCGGTGCTCTCCATCGACATCGCGCTGACCCGGCTGCTCGCGGCATACGGGGTGCAGCCCGACATGGTGATGGGGCACAGCCTGGGTGAGTACGGCGCCCTCGTCGTTGCCGGCTCGCTGACCCTCGACAGCGCCCTTGAGGCGGTCAGCGCCCGTGGCCGCGAGATGACCAAGGTGTCCCTCGGCGACAACGGCGCCATGGCCGCGGTGTTCGCGCCGATGGCCGACATCGAGCGGATCGTGGACCAGGCCGACGGCTACGTCGTCATCGCGAACATCAACAGCAAGCACCAGGCCGTCATCGGCGGCGTCACCGACGCCGTCGAGCTGGTCATCGAGCGCTTCGCCGTAGAGGGATTCACTGCGACCCGGATCCCGGTCAGCCACGCCTTCCACACCTCGATCGTCGCGGATGCCTCCGTGCCGTTCGTCAACGCGCTGCGCCGGCTCGACCTCAAGCCGCCGACCATGCCCATCGTCGCCAACGTGACAGGTGACTTCTACCCCCGGGACGCCACGACCGAGACGGTCCTGGAGTTCGCCGGGAAACAGATCGCCTCCCCCGTCCAGTTCGTCAAGGGCCTGCGGACCCTGTATGCCGCGGGCGTTCGCGTCTTCGTCGAGGTCGGCCCGAAGAAGGCCCTGCACGGCTTCGTCGAGGACGTGCTCGGCTCCGAGCACGACGACGTCGTCGCGCTCTTCACCAACCACCCGAAGGTCGGAGACGACGTGGCGTTCAACCAGGCCCTGTGCGGGCTCTACGCGGCCGGCATCGGTCTGGACCGGCACGAGACCCCGGAGGTCCCCCTCGGCTCGACCGTGTCGAGCGTGGCAACCGCGAGGTCCACGTCCCCGGGAGTGACTGCAGTGACGGCAGTGACTGCCGTGACGACCGCGACACAGACGGTCGGCGCGCCGGACGCCCCGGCCGACGCCACGATCCGTGAGCTCGGGCTGCTGTTCGCCGATGTTCTCGAGAAGGGCATGCACCTGTATGCCGGGACCGGTGCCGCCGGGCGGCAGCCGAGTGCGCCGCCTGCCCCGGCTCCTGCTCCCGCTCCGGAGCCGGCCCGGTCGGCGGGTCCGCCGGCCATGGAGCCCGTCGTCATCTCGGGTGCGGCCCTCGGGCTACCCGGGACCGAGCAGGTCTTCGACGACGACAACGTCGCGAGGATTCTCGCCGGTCAGAACTTCATCAGCGTCCTCGGCGACGACGCCCGCCAGCGGATGGTCGACATGCGGATCACCCGGCTGGTCAAGGACGCCGCCTCGGGGGGCGGGAGCTTCTCGACGATCGACAACCCCCAGGACGTCATCAAGCTCGCCGGGGTGCTCGCACCCCTGGACGTCGTCGAGCAGTTTGGGGTCGACAAGGCCCGCGACGATGCCCTCGACACCACGACGCGGTTGGCGATCGGGGCAGGGTTCGACGCCATGCGCGACGCCGGCATCCCGCTCGTCATGAGCTACAAGACCACCACGCTGGGCACCCAGCTGCCCGACCGATGGGGCCTGCCAGAGGCGCTGCGTGACGAGACCGGGGTCATCTTCGCCTCGGCCTTCCCCGGCTACAACCGCTTCGCGGAGGCCCTCGAGGGCTACGCGCTCGACCGCGGCCGCCGAGAGGGGCTGCTGGCCGTCGAGGCGTTGCGCGCCCGAATGACCGACGAAGACCCAGCCACGGCTGCCACGGCCGAGGTCGACGCCCTCCTCGCGGAGCTGCGCGAGACCCTCGGCCGTGAGCCCTACCAGTTCGACCGGCGCTTCCTCTTCCAGGCCCTGTCGATGGGGCACGCCCAGTTTGCCGAGATCATCGGCGCGCGCGGCCCGAACACGCAGGTCAACTCCGCGTGCGCCAGCACCACCCTGGCACTGTCGCTGGCCGAGGACTGGATCCGGGCCGGACGGTGCCGCCGGGTCGTCGTCGTGGCCGCGGACGACGCCACCGGTGAGCACATGCTGCCGTGGATCACCTCAGGCTTCCTCGCGTCGGGGGCCGCCGCCACCGACGAGCGCGTCGAGGACGCCGCCATGCCCTTCGACCGACGCCGCCACGGCATGGTCATCGGCGCCGGGGCAGCGTCGTTCGTCGTCGAGTCGGCCGAGGCGGCCCGCGAGCGGGGCATCCAGCCCATCGCGGAGGTGCTCGCCACGGTGACCGCGAACAGCGCCTTCCACGGCTCCCGCCTGGACGTCCAGCACATCTGCGACGTCATGGAGGTCCTGGTCAGCGAGGCCGAGGGACGTGGGGTCGACCGGCGCGAGATCGCGCCACGGACCATGTTCGTCTCGCACGAGACCTACACCCCGGCGCGCGGCGGCAGCGCCGCGGCAGAGATCAACGCGCTGCGCCGGGTCTTCGGGCCGGCGGCAAACCAGATCGTCATCGCGAACACCAAGGGTTTCACCGGGCACGCGATGGGCGCCGGGTTCGAGGACGTCGTCGCCCTGAAGGCGCTGGAGACCGGGATCGTGCCGCCGGTGCCCAACTACCGGGAGCCCGACCCCGACCTCGGCACGCTCAACCTCTCCCAGGGAGGGCAGTACCCCGTGGAGTACGCGCTGCGCCTCGCCGCCGGATTCGGCTCGCAGATCGCCATGTCGCTGCTGCGCTGGACCCCGGTCCCGGACGGGCTGCGCCGCGCACCGGGTGAGCTCGGCTACGCCTACCGGGTCGTCGACCAGGCCGCCTGGCAGCGTTGGCTGGACCGGCTCGCCGGTCACCCGGGAAGCCGGCTCGAGGTCGACCGACGCCGCCTGCGTGTCGTCGACACCGGCCCGGCCACCACCCCAATCCAGAGGTCCGGCCACGTCCCCGTGCCGTATGCCGACCGGCTGGCGCCGACGCGCGGGTTCGCCGCGCCGACCTCGGCCGCAACCGCAGCACCCACAGCTCTCTCGACGCCCACAGCGCCACCAGCGCACACGGCGTACACAGCGCCCACGGCGGACACGGCGTACACGGGGGTCGGTGCACAGCCGCGCGTCCTGCCCACCGGCCCGACGGTGCCGGCCGCCTCGCCGCCTGCCGCCATGGCGCCGGCGGGACCTCTGGCTCACCCGGAGGCGGGGCTGTCGCAACCGGCCGGGGACTCCGTCCTGGCCGCCGTCACCGGGATCGTCGCCGAGATGACCGGCTACCCCGCCGACCTGCTCGACCCCGACCTTGACCTCGAGGCCGACCTCGGCGTCGACACCGTCAAGCAGGCCGAGGTCTTCGCCGCCGTCCGTACCCAGTGGGAGCTCGAACGCGACGATGACCTGCGCCTGCGTGACTTCCCCACGCTCAACCACGTCGCCGGCTGGGTCCGCGGCAAGCTCGGCGTCACACCAGTCATCTCGACCGCGGCCGCGTCACCCGTGCTCTCCCCCTCGCCGCGGCCGTTCGGAGAGCCGGACGACCCGATCCTGGCGACGGTCACCCAGATCGTCGCCGAGATGACCGGCTACCCCGCCGACCTGCTCGACCCCGACCTCGACCTCGAGGCCGACCTCGGCGTCGACACCGTCAAGCAGGCCGAGGTCTTCGCCGCCGTCCGCACCCAGTGGGACCTCGTCCGCGACGACAACCTGCAACTGCGAGAGTTCCCCACCCTCAACCACGTCGCGGCCTGGGTCCGCAGCCGGCTCGGCGTGCCCGGACCCGCCGTTGGTGCCGCCCCGGCGGTCGCCCCTTCGGCCCCGCCTGCACCCACACCTGCCGCCCACCCGGCTGCTCTCGCTCCTGTATCTGCTCCAGCTGCGACCCCGGCGGCACCGGCCGTCGACGCCATCCTGGACAAGGTCACCGGGATCGTCGCCGACATGACCGGCTACCCCGCCGACCTGCTCGACCCCGACCTCGACCTCGAGGCCGACCTCGGCGTCGACACCGTCAAACAGGCCGAGGTCTTCGCCGCCGTCCGCACCCAGTGGGACCTCGAACGCGACGACAACCTCCAGCTGCGCGAGTTCCCCACCCTGGGCCACGTGGCCGGCTGGGTCCGCAGCAAGCTGGGGACCTCGCCGGCCGGTGGCTCGGTCGGGACACCTGGCCCCGCGGACGTCGAGACCGCTAACACGGTCCACACCGCACCGCACACGGTCCTCGGTGACCTCGACGCGGTCGACGCGCTCCCCCGGCGCGTTCCCACACCGTCGCTCCGCCCGGCAGCGGACCAGTGCCTGCCGACCGGCGTGTCGCTCGCCGAATCCCGCGTCGTCGTCATGCTCGACGAGGGCGGCGTCGGCAAAGCGCTCGTCAAGCGACTGCGCAAGGCCGGCGCCACCGCGCTCGAGCTCCACCCCGGCACGCCCACCGACGAGGTGCTCTCGCACCTGGCGCAGTGGCGCGCCGAAGGCCCGATCGCCGGCGTCTACTGGCTCGCGGCCCTCGACGACGAGGGCGACCTCGCCGGATACGACCTGACCACCTGGCGCGAGGCGCTCCGCCGCCGGGTCAACGCGCTGTACGCGACGATGCGGCACCTCTGGGAGGATGAGCCGTTCCTCGTGTCCGCGACCCGGCTCGGGGGCTACCACGGCTACGCGGCCGCCGGCGCGGCCTCGGCTCTCGGCGGAGCGGTAACCGGCTTTACCAAGTCGTACAAGAAGGAGCGGTCGGGCGCCCTAGTCAAAGCGGTCGACCTGCCGGTCGACCGCAGGACCGCCGCTGTGGCAGACCTCCTCATCGAGGAGACCCTGCGCGACCCCGGGTGCGTCGAGATCGGCCGGGTCGACGGGCGACGCTTCGGCATCGCCTTGGTGGAGCAGCCGTTCCCGGCGCGAGGTGACAAAGGCGCCACGGACGACACCGACGACACAGACGGCACGGGCGGGATGCGGCTGACGCCGGACTCCGTCGTGCTTGTCACCGGAGCCGCGGGCAGCATCGTCTCCGCGATCACTGCCGACCTCGCCGCCGCCTCGGGCGGGGTGTTCCACCTGCTCGACCTCACCCCGGCACCGGACCCCTCCGACCCGGACATCATGGCCTTCCGCTCGGACCGGGCCTCGCTCAAGGGCACCATCGCGGCCCGGATGAAGGCACGCGGGGACAAGCCGACCCCGGTGTCCATCGACCGCGAGGTGTCACGCATCGAGCGCCTCGAGGCGGCCCTGACCTGCGTCGAGGCCGTAGAGGCAGCCGGCGGCACGGCCTACTACTACCCGGTCGACCTCACCGACGCCGCCTCTGTCGGCTCGGTGATGGACCTGGTGCGCGAGCGCAGCGGGCGCCTCGACGTGCTGCTGCACGCAGCCGGCGTGGAGATCAGCCGGAACCTGCCGGAGAAGGAGCCCCGGGAGTTCAACCTCGTCTTCGACGTGAAGACGACCGGATGGTTCAACGTCTGGCAGGCCGCGCAGGGGATGGACGTCGGCGCTGTCGTCGCGTTCTCGTCGGTCGCGGCCCGGTTCGGAAACAGCGGCCAGACCGACTATGCCGCGGCGAACGACCTGCTGTGCAAGGTCGTGTCCTCGATGCGGGCCAGCCGTCCCCAGACCCGGGGCCTGGCCCTGGACTGGACGGCATGGGGAGGGATCGGCATGGCCACCCGGGGGTCGATCCCCAAGATCATGGAGATGGCCGGGGTGCAGATGCTCCCGCCGGAAGCGGGCGTCGCCTGGATCCGGCGCGAACTCACCTCCTCGGAGTACTCCGGCGAGGTGGTCGTCGCGGGCACGCTCGGGATGATGGCCGCCGAGTACCATGACGGCGGCGGAGTCGATACCGACGCGGTCCGGCGGCAGCACCCGTTCGGCCCCATGGTCGAGGACATCGCCGTCTCCGTCCACCAGGGCGTTCTCTCCCGGGTGACTCTGGATCCGTCGGAGCAGGGCTTCCTGCACGACCACCGGATCGACGGCACGCCAGTGCTCCCCGGGGTCATGGGGATGGAGGCCTTCGCCGAGGTCGCCGGGCTGGTCGCTCCGGTCGGCTACCGGGTCGCCGGCGTCGAGAACGTCGACTTTCTCGCCCCGGTGAAGTTCTACCGCGACGAGCCGCGGACCCTCACCGTCGCGGCTGTGACAGAACCGGACCCCGCGGGCGGTGACGACCTGCTCGCCCGCTGCACCCTCACCGCGGAGCGTCTGCTGCCCGGCTCAGACGCGCCGGTTCGCACGACGCACTTCACCGGCCGAGTGCGCCTCACCGCAGCCCCGGTCGATGAGGAGCGCAGCCCGCTCGACCGAGCCCAGCACGACCCGGTGGTCGGGTCGGAGGACGTCTACCGGTTCTACTTCCACGGACCGGCCTACCAGGTGGTGGAGTCGGCGTGGCGCGACGGCGAAGGGTCGACGGCTCTCCTGTCCGAGTCCCTGAAGGACGACCGCTCACCCGTCGATGCCCCGCTCGTCCTTGCGCCACGGCTCGTGGAGCTGTGCTTCCAGGCCGCGGGCCTATGGGACGCGGCACGAGAGGACCTGCTGGCACTGCCCCTGAGCGTCGGCCGGGTGCGCGTACTGCTCGACCCGGCGACCGCCTCCGGACGGCTCGTGGCCCACGCCGAAGCGCTCGACGGGCACGTCGACGCCGTGGTCGTCGACGACGAGGGGCGGGTCGTGGTGCGGCTAGACGCCTACACGACGGTCGCCCTGCCGGGCGGGATCCCGGACGACGTTCGCGGCTGCCTGCGTGCCGCATTCGGCTCCGAAACACCGATGTGAGGAGCATGCACGGCTCGCCGTCGTCGACCGGGCCGAGTCTGCGCAGCGCGACCTCGCGGCGGCTGGCTCGCTCACGGACCCCGGCAGCGGCGAGCGGCTGCACCCCATCGCGGTGAGCACGGTGTCCCGGACCCGGGTGACCGCGCTCGCGGTCGAGCGCGCCCGAGCGGAGGCGGCGTCGGCAGGCGGCTCTCAGGCGGCCGCGCTCAGGGCCAGAGCCGCCAGGCTCGAGGTGGAGGTGCGCTCGCAGAACCTGCACGACGTCGCCGACGAGCTCAACGCCATCCCCATCATCGAGCGCGCCCTGTGAGTCTCGTCGGCGGACCCCATCATCCCGGCGTCGACGCCCTGCCCGCACGTCGTCGATGCGCTCGGGCGGGGCGGTCCGCGCACCCCCGAGCGGACCCCCGTGGCTACTCCCCCGGGGTGACGAGCGGCCTGGCGACCCAACTGTGCACCGGCGTCGCCACGGCCACGTCCGTGGCACCTGGCAGAACCGTCGGCGGGTCGAGGTCGTCCTGGGCGGCGACGGTGAGCAGGTAGACCCCGTCTCGGCGCCACCACCCGGGCATCACCGGGCCACCATGGCGGGCTGCGGTGAACCGTGCCCACCCGTCACCGAGATGGTCTGACCCCACGGTGATCTCCACCGAGCGGGTGTCCGCGCGAAGCCCCAGGCGCAGCACCTTGAGCGCCGCCTCCTTTGCCGACCACACCAGGTTCGCGGCCGCGTCCCGACCGAGCCCGGGGTCTGCCGCAGCCGGGCCCCTGACCCAGTCCTGCTCCGCTCGGGTGAGGAAGTCGGTCACGAACCCCTCACTGCGTGGTTCGACGACCTCGAGATCGATGCCCAACGCCCCGGCACCCGAGCCGGAGGCACCGATGACGGCGACGGCGCACCCCGCCCGGTCGGACAGCGAGATCTCCCACGGTGCGACCACACCTTCGAGTGCGACGTAGGGGGCCCCGGTCATCCAGTTGAGCAACTCGATCCGAGCGAGCGAGGCCCGGTCCGTGTCAAGCCCGACCCGGGCCGCCACGGTCCGCTTACCCACCCATCGTCGCAGCAGGTACTCGTTGCGCCGCTTGGTGAAACGCATGGCGTCGAGCCGGGCGCGCTCACGGGCCGACAGCCACTCCAGCCCGTCGGGGAGGGCGTCCTCGTGACCGGCCCACCAGTGCCTCTCCGCCGCCGGCGCGCCAGGGCGCACGGGTGCGGTCGCCCTCACCGCTGTGCCCGCCTCGTCCACCCCGCCATCGTAGTGAGGCACCGGCCGCCGGACACTGAACGCGGTCGGCTGAGCGGTCACTGACGGAGTTCGCCGTCGTCCGGCCGGTCGTCTGCCCACCTGGCGGTGAAACCGGCGTCCGCCGCCTGCGTCTCCTCCACCAGCCTGGCGAGCAGCTCCGTGGCGGTCCTGCAGCGCAGCAGCTCGAACTGGTCCAGCGAGCCGAGCGGTGCGATGCCGGCAACCTGCCAGATACGTTCGGCCGGCTCGTCGGACAACGCAATGTCGGCTGACCAGGGCAGCTCGACAAACTCGCTCGCCCTGGCAATGGTCGCCCGCACCAGAGCCTCGGCCGCGGCGAGCGCAGAGACGGTGGGCGCATCGAGCTCCAACACGTCCAGCTCGCGCACCTGCGCCCGGGGGAACGGGTCATCGGCCAGCCAGCGCACCACCTCGAACCGTGCAGCACCTGTCGCGAGCAACACGATCGACCCCTCGGTGATCTCGACCGAGACGATCCGCGCCACCGTGCCCACCCCGAACCGCACGTCGCCACCGCCCACCTCGGAGCCGCGCTCGATCAGCACCACCCCGAACTCGCGCTCCGTCTCCCCGAGCACTGACGACAGCATCGCGACGTAGCGCGGCTCGAAGACCCGCAGCGGCCACGGCATGCCCGGGAACAGCACGGAGCCGAGGGGGAATATCGCTAGCTCACGCGTGTCGTCGGACATGACTGCGATCCTGCCGCTCCCGGACCGGTAATGCGAGCCCGAACGGTTTCGAGGGTCGGACTGGTTGGACGACGTCAGCTAAGGGCTGGACAGATGATACGGCCGGACGTCCTCGGCCACGACGAAGTCAGCCTCGGTGATCGCCCGGATGTCATCCACAACCAGACCCCCGGCGATCTCAGCGAGCACCAGCCCATCGCAGGTCACTTCGAATACGGCCTTCTCGGTGATGATGACGTCGACCACGCCCTTGCCGGTGATCGGAAAACGGCACTTCTTCAGTATCTTCGAGCCCGCCTTGCCGGAGTGCTCAACGGTCACCACGACCTTGCGGGCGCCGAACACCAGATCCATGGCTCCGCCCATGCCTGGCGCGAACTTCCCGGGCGCCAGCGGCCTGGCCCAGTTGGCAATGCTGCCCTCTTGGTCCACCTCCAGGGCTCCCAGGATCGAGACGTCCACGTGGCCGCCCCGAATGATGGCAAAAGAGGTGGCCAGATCGAAGATCGATGCCCCAGGCAGCAGCTTGATCGGCTGCCCGCCGGCGTTGGCAACATCAGGATCCTCATCGCCCAGGCTGGGCGTGGCCCCGAACAACAGGCAGCCGTTCTCCGACTGCAGGGTGAGCACGACATCGGCGGGCAGGTAGTTGGCGACCGCGGTTGGCATGCCAATTCCCAGGTTCACCACCTGT
Organism: Microbacteriaceae bacterium; assembly: GCA_014378715.1. GTDB lineage: Bacteria > Actinomycetota > Actinomycetes > Actinomycetales > Microbacteriaceae > Marisediminicola. Next base: position 785 of record JACMNE010000125.1, on the reverse strand, counting down.
CCGTCCCTCAGCTCTGTGGCCGCTCTGCGTGCAATCATCTCTCTGGCGTCCATCCTCTGTGCCTCCGCGCTCGAGTGAGTCGACTATTTGAGCTGCTTGGAACGAACCCACAGATCCGTGTAGATCTTCTTGTGGGTCTCGAACGGATGGCCCTGGACCACGGCATGGACGAACACGCTCGGCGTGCCGACGGACTCGGGTTGGATAGAACCCACATCGACGATCTCGTTGACCTCCGCAACGGTGAAGTCACCGGCCGTCGCCATCACAGGGTTCGAGCTCAACGCCACGCCCCGATACTGGATGTTTCCGAATCCGTCGCCCCGATAACCCTTGATGAACGCGAAGTCGGCTCTGAGCGGCAGCTCGAGCAAGAATTCTTTTCCCTGGATCGTGAGCTTCTCTTTGCCCTCCTCGGCGAGCGTGCCCAGGCCAGTTGGAGTGAGCACCCCGCCCAGACCAGCACCCCCGGCTCGAATCTTCTCGACGAAGCTTCCCAACGGAAAGTACTCGATCTCGAGCTCACCGTTCGCATACTGGTCCAGGGCAATCCGGCAGGTGCCTGCGTGGCTCGTGATCAGCTTCTTCACCTGTTTGTTCTTGAACAGCAGCGCGACGTCGAAGTCCTGAGCCGGATGGCCACTGGCAAGAGAGATGATCGTCAGGTCCTTGACGCCGATCTCCACCAGCTTGTCGATCGACTTGAGCGGTGCCCCCACCCCCAGGAAGCCGCCCAGCATGATCGTTGCTCCGTCCTGAATATCCTCGACCGCTTGGTCCAGACT
>JACMNE010000124.1 GCA_014378715.1 Microbacteriaceae bacterium | reverse complement strand
GCCGTCGTGACCCTCCGCATTCGCGCCGCCATCGGCGACACCCTCACCGGCCGAGCCGTCCGCCCCGCCATCGTGACCCTCCGCATTCGCGCCGCCATCGGCGACACCCTCACCGGCCGAGCCGTCCGCCCCGCCATCGTGACCCTCTGCATTCGCGCCGCCATCGGCGACACCCTCATCGCTCGAGGTACCGCCGGTCGTGATGTCGTCGTCGTTGATGCTCATCCTGAACCTCCGAATAGTGTCGGGCGAGCGGGAGTGGTCGCCTGAGCCCAGCGTACGACGGGCCGCGCGCATTGTGAGAGAACTTCTCCCGGATTGACAGGCTGGGCCCTACCGCCTCCTCAGGGTGCCGAAGATGCCCTGCACCACGCTCCTGACGACACTGCGTCCAGTCGCCGAGCTGAGGAAGGAGTCGAGCGGATTCTTCTGGGTGGCCGGAGCGCGGCGGCGCGTCGGCGGCCTCTTCTGAGTCGATTTCTTCTGGTCCTGCCGCCAGCTCGCCTGCATCCGCTCATATTCGGCCTGGGCCAGGCGGGAGGACTCGGTCTCCTCCTTCGCGGCGCGGGCCCCCTCGGCCACCTCGGCCGCAGCGCCCATCTTGCGGGCGAGGATCTCGTGGGCGGAGTCGCGGTCGACCGGCGTGCCGTACTTGGGCAGCAGGGGCGACGCGGCGACTGTGGCGGCGATGCGCTCCGGCGGCGTCGGTGACATGGACCCCTGCGGGGCGCGCAGCCGCGTCCACGCCACCGGACTCGGGGCGCCGCGCTCGTTCATCACGGTGACGATCGCCTCGCCGGTCGCGAGCTGCTGCAGTACTTCGCCGAGGTCGTAGCCCGAGGTCGGGTAGGTCGACACGGTCGCCCGGAGCGCCTTCGCGTCGTCGGGGGTGTGGGCGCGCAGCTGGTGCTGGATGCGCGAGCCGACCTGCGCGAGCACGTCGTTCGGCACGTCCTTGGGCGTCTGGGTGACGAAGAAGATCCCCACCCCCTTCGAGCGGATGAGGCGCACCGTCTGCGTGATCGACGTGAGGAAGTCCTTCGACGCGTCCCGGAACAGCAGGTGCGCCTCGTCGAAGAAGAAGACGAGCTTTGGCTTGTCGATGTCGCCGACCTCCGGCAGGTCGTTGAACAGGTCGGCGAGCAGCCACATCAGGAAGGTCGAGAACAGCGCGGGCTTGTCCTGCACGCCGGGCACCTCGAGCAGGCTCACGATGCCGCGTCCGTCTGCGGTGGTGCGCAGGAAGTCAGTGGTGTCGATCTCGGGCTCGCCGAAGAACACGTCGGCCCCGTCGTCGGCGAAGGTGATCAGCTCGCGCAGGATCACCCCGACCGTCGCGGCGCTGAGGCCGCCGAGGTCCCGCAGCTCGACCTTGCCCTCGGCCGTGCTGAGGTAGCTCAGCACCGCGCGCAGGTCGTCGAGGCCGACGAGCGGTAGCCCGGCCTTGGCCGCGTAGTGGAAGACGAGGCCGAGGGAGGACTCCTGGGTGTCGTTGAGGCCCAGCACCTTGGACATCAGCAGTGGACCGAACCCGCTCACGGTCGCGCGCACCGGCACCCCGGCCCCCACCCCGCCGAGGCTGAAGAACTCGGTGGGAGCGGCGACCGCCCTCCAGCGCTGACCGATCCCCCGCGTGCGCGCCGTGAGCTTCTCGCTGGGCTCCCCCGGCGTGGCGATACCGGACAGGTCGCCCTTGATGTCGGCGGCGAACACCGGCACGCCGAGGGCGGACAGCTGCTCGGCGAGCCCTTGCAGGGTCTTGGTCTTGCCAGTGCCCGTGGCCCCGGCGATGAGGCCGTGGCGGTTCATCATGGCGATCGGGATGCGCACCGGCACGTCGGCACGCGCCTCGCCGTTCACCAGTGCCCCCATCTCCAGGGCGTCCCCTTCGAATTGATAACCAGAGCGGATGTCGTCGACCTCGCTCTCCTGCAGCGGTCCCGGTGTGGCCGCAGGCGCGACATCCGCTGCCTGCCCGGCTTCGGCCCTGTCCTGCACGGCGTCCGCCTGGGCCTGGCGCAGCGCCTCAGCCGCCGCCGCCTGCGCCTGTTCCGCTGCCGCCACCGCAGCCTGGGCCCGCTCCACCGCATCCGTCATGGCGACCAGCTTAGGCATCGCGGCTGCGGGCGGAACCCTTCAGCCACGAGTGCCCGCGCGGACGCCCCTCCGATTCGAGCTGGACTCTAGACGCACGCGGCACCGGTCACCATCGCGCACGCGAACACCTGCCTCGGGCCGCGTTGCCGGACTACCCAGAGTGTCAGCCGGCCAGGCGGTCCTCGAGCCCCCATTCCTGGCCATAGCCGCCGTCCTCAACGGACCGCGCCATCAGGTCGAGGTACGGCTTCGCGTCGAACGCCTCCGGGCCGAGCACGCCGATCCCCGACCAGACCCCCGCCGCGAGCAGCTCCAGCGCGATGACCGGGTTGAGGGCCGTCTGCCAGACCACGCACTGCGCCTCGTACTCCGCCATCGTCCACTCGTTGTCGCTGACGTGGTAGAGATACACCTCGCGTGGCGTGCCGTCGGGGCCGAGACCGGTGACCCACACCCCGGCGCAGGTCTTGCCCGTCATCCGCGGGCCCAGGGTCGCAGGGTCGGGGAGTCCGGCCGCGACGACATCGCGCGGAGCGACCATGACCGGACCGCCATCGGAGCGCACCCGTACCGGCTCAGTGCGGTCGAGGCCGAGCTGGTTGAGTGTCTTGAGAATGCCGATGAACTCGTCGCCCAGGCCGTACTTGAAGGTCACCCGCTTGGCGTCGATCCAGCGCGGCATCAGCAGCACCTCCTCGTGCTCCACGTTGACGCACTCCACCTCGCCGATGCCCTCGGGGAAGAGGAACACCTCGGGCTCGGAGAACGGCGCGGTGGTGTACCAGCCCCGCTCCTTCTCCCACACGACGGGCGGGTTGAGGCACTCCTCGATCGTGGTCCAGATACTGAACGACGGGGCGAAGATCTCGTTGCCGGCCTCGTCGCGCACCACCAGGTTAGCCCCGTCGCGGGTGCCGAGCTCGTCGATCTCGCTGAAGAGGTGGTCGGCGGCGTAGCGCGCGAAGACGTCGCTCAGCCCGGGCTCCACCCCCATGCCGACGAGCGCGAGCCGGCCGGCCAGCTCCCAGTCGGGCGCCTGCGCGAACTGGTCGTCGCCGAGTTTGACCCCGGTCTCCTCGTGGGGCGACACCGGGTGCGGCTCGCTCAGGCTCATCGCCATGTCGAGGTAGTCTGCCCCGGCGGCGAGCGCGCCGGCGAAGATCGTCGGGACGAACTTGGGCTCGACGGCGTTCATCACGTGGGTCGCCCCGTGCCTCACAGCCACGGCCGTCACGTTCTCGGGGTCGGAGGCGTCGATCCGTTCGGCCAGGAACCTCCCGACTTGCTCGGGGTGACGTTTCTCGACCCACCCGACGGTCGCCCTCGCCCGGTCGATGTCGTAGTCGCTCACGACGATGAGGTCGAAGAACGTGCGTCGCGCGGCAATCTTGGCAATCGCGTCACCGACGCCGCCGGCGCCGACCAGGAGGATTCTCATGGCCTCACGCTACCGGGCGGGAGCACACGAGCGACAGCGGAACAGCAGATCACCTCACTGAATCGGCACCGGTACCCGTCTTTCCGTCGAAATTCGATGTCCCGGCGACAGAACCCGTAGGTCAGACCCGCGGCACCGGACCCGTGGCCGGGCGCCCGTGGCGCTCCCGATGCAGCCGGTACACGAACGGCGCCCAGAGGAGCACGGCGACGCCCGCGCCGAGCACCAGGCCGCCGACCGTGTCGCTCAGCCAGTGCGCACCGAGGTAGGTGCGGCTGAGCATCATCAGCACCGTGTACACGACACCGGCGACCCAGACCCAGGCCCGGTGGGCGATGAACCCGAGGACCACGGCCATCGTGGCCGCATTGGCGACGTGGCCGGACGGGAAGGATCCGAGGTCGGCCGTGACCAGGATGTCCGTGGGGCGGGGCCGCACGTAGACGTTCTTGAGTAGCTGGACGAGCCCGGCGCTCAACACAGTCGCGATGATGAAGTAGGTCGCGGCCCAGGGTTTGCGCCTCAGGAAGAGCACAAGGGCGATGCCGATCGGAACCACGAGCGCCCCGACGATGCCACCACCGAGGAAGTCCATGAACAGGGCCGGCACGTCCCAGAACGCGCTGCGGTGTTCGATGACCTCCGACATCCACTCGGTGTCGAAGGAGAAGGGCAGGTTGCCGTCTCGGTAGGCGATGATCGCGCCGACGGCGGCGACGAGCAGCACGGCGACGAGCCCGCTGACCAGCGGCCAGCGCCGGCTCACCCTGGCTGCCCGGTACTCCTCGGGGGACGCGATCGGTGCCGGCGCGGAGGGGACGGGCTCGGAGGGGATGGGCTCGGTCATCCGCTCAAGATACTGGTCTTTGACCGGGAAGCGGTCAGTTCTGCAGGACCGGGACTGTCTTGGGTTGCACCACGAACCACAGGGCGAGGACCGAGACGAGGGCGGTGGCTGCCATCACCGTGCCCATCACAAAGCCGCTCACGCCGAAGATACCGACGATCGGCGAGATGATGCCGGCCAGGCCGAAGTTCAGGGCCCCGAGAACGGACGCGGCGGTGCCCGCCTCACTGCCGTGGTTCGCCAGCGCGAGGACCTGCACCATGGGGAAGCCGAATCCGACCGCGGTGATGAAGAACCAGAGAGGGACCAGCACCCCGAGGAGGCCGGCTCCGGCGAGGTCGAGGACCACGATGCTCAGTGCGGCGATGAAGAGCACGGCGGTGGAGCAGGCGAGGATCCACTGCGGACCGACGACGCGGGCGAGACGTGAGCTCGCCTGGGTGCCGATGACGATGCCGATCGAGTTGATGGCGAACAGCAGGCCGTACTGCTGCGGATCGAAGCCGTAGATCTCCTGGAAGAGGAAGGGCGAGGCGCTGAGGTAGGCGAAGAGGCCGGAGAACGACATCCCCCCGATGACGGCGACGCCGACGAAGACGCGGTCGCTGAAGATCGCCCGGTAGCGCTGGCCCATCGAGCTGTGGCCGGCCTCGGCGCGGCTCGAGCGCGGGCGGGTCTCGACGATGAAGAAGATCGCGGCGAGGAGGACGACGACCCCGTAGGCGGCGAGGATGTAGAACACGCCGCGCCAGTCGAGCACGAGCAGCAACTGCGAGCCGATGACCGGGGCGAGGATCGGGGCGAGTCCGGTGACGAGGGCGAGGCGGGAGAGCATCCGCACGAGCGGGAGCCCGCCGAAGAGGTCCCGCACCGTGGCCATGGCCACGACGGCACCGGCCGCGGCGCCCACGCCCTGCAGGACGCGGAAGACGCCGATCCAGGCGAGGTCGGGGGCCAGGGCCACTCCGAGGCTGGCGACGACGTGCAGCGAGGTCGCGATGATCAGTGGGAGGCGGCGCCCGACGCGGTCGCTCCAGGGGCCGACGAGGAGCTGGCCGACGGCGAAGCCGATCGTCGTGGCCGTGAGGGTGAGCTGCACGGCGCCCTGCGAGACGCCGAGGTCGGTCTCGATGACCGGGAACGCGGGAAGGTAGAGGTCGATCGTGAACGGGCCGAGGGCTACGAGCGCCCCGAGGATGATGATGTAGACGATCCGCTCGCGGCGGGTGAGGGCATCGCCCGGGTGCACAACGGAGGTCACAAGAATGTCCCTGGGAGTCGGTGGGGATTCGATGGGGCGAGACGGCCCCACAGGCCATAACGGTACCCGGGCGCACTTATTCCCCCGTTGCCAGCATTCCCGACTGGGAGGCTCAGTCGGGGGAGGCGGCGAGAGTGGCGCCGGCCCGCTCCAGCCAGTGCAGGGTGTCGCGAATGGCCGCGTCCGCGCTGCCGGACAGCTGCGTGAGCGAGACCGCTGCGGCGAAGCCGGCCGAGTCGGCCTCGATCGCCCCGGCGACGAGCAGCGCGCGTGCCCCGCCCGCCGCGAGCCCACGCACGTAGGACGGCACCTTTCCGGCGTCAGACTGCCCGTCGAACCGGCCCTCCCCCGTGATGACCACGTCGGCCGTCGCGATGGCGCCAGACAGTCCCGCGATGTCCCCCACGGCAGAGGAACCCGCCAAGATCGACGCCCCCCAGGCGAGCAGCCCGAACCCGGCCCCGCCCGCCGAGCCGGCACCGGCCGTGTCGCGCATCGCGGGCGCGCCATCCCGCCATCCCACCGCCGCCTCGACGAAGCCCGCGAAGTGCGCCAGTCGGGCGTCGAATGCGGGCACGTCCCCGTGCCACACTCCCTTCTGCGGACCGAATACGGATGCTGCGCCGTCCGGACCCAGCAGCGGGCTCGTCACGTCGCTCAACACCACGACCCCGCCGGGCGGCAGCGCTCGGAGCCCGGCCAGCTCGACCGTCGCGATTTCTCCGAGGCCGTGGTTGCCCGGCGCCACGAAGGCGCCACCCGCGTCGAGGAACCGCGCGCCGAGCGCGGCGAGCGCCCCGGCCCCGCCGTCGGCCGACGAGCCCCCCCCGATCGCCAGCACCAGCCGCCCCACCCCATAGTCGAGGGCGGCTGCGATCGCCTCGCCGAACCCGACGGTGTGCGCGGTCGCCGGCAGCAGCGGATGAAGCAGCGTGATCCCGCTCGTGGACGCGAGCTCCACAACCCCCGCCCCATCCGGCAGCAGCAGCCAGTGAGTGTCGACGGGCCGGTCGTCGGGCCCGGTCACGGTCACCGGCATCCGCACGGCGCCGGCCACCGCGATCTCGAACGCCTCGATCGACCCCTCGCCGCCGTCGGCCATCGGCATCAGCCGCAGCTCGTCGTCCGGCCGCACCGACGCCCACCCGGCGGCGATCGCGCGTGCCGCCTCCGTGGCGGTGGCCGTGCCCTTGAAGGAGTCCGGTGCGATCACCACCCTGTGCCCTGTCATCACCCCATCATTCCGCAGGACAGCGAATGTCGCGCGCCTCCCGCCTACGCCACCTGATACACGACCCAGACGAGACCGAACGCCATGAAGCCGATGGCCGTGGCGAGCACGGTCCATGTCTGCAGCGCCTGCTTCGTGGTGAGGCCGAGGAAGCGGCTCACGAGCCAGAACCCGGAGTCATTGACGTGCGAGAAGGTGATCGCGCCGGCGACGATCGCGACGACGATGCAGGCGAGGGCGAGCGGGCTGGTCTCGCCGGAGGCGAGTACGGCGGGGGCCATCAGGCCAGCCGCGGTGGTCCCGGCGACGGTGGCGGAGCCCTGGGCGACGCGCATGATGATCGCGATCAGGAAGCCCGCCACAATGATGGGCAGGCCGATGGCGTCGAGACTGCTCGCCATGGCCCCGCCGATGCCGGTGGCGGTGAGCACCCCGCCGAACATGCCACCGGCCCCCGTGATGAGGATGATCGAGCAGACGGGGGCGAGGGCATCGTCGACGACCTCCTCGAGCGCCCCGCCGAGCTTGCCGGGATGGCGGCGCACGATGAGCAGGTACATCGCGAGCAGCGTGGAGATGAGCAGGGCGATCGGGGTGCTTCCGATGAAGAGCAGGATGCCGACCCAGAGTTCGGTGCGGTCGATGACGCCGGCGGTCGCGAGGGTGTTGGCCCCGGTGTTCGCGAAGATGAGCACGAGCGGGAGCAGCAGGACGAGCAGCACGGTGCCGAATCGGGGCGGGTTCTCCGCGTCCTTCGGCGGTGCGCCGAGAAGGTTGGGGACGGGCATGTCCGGGTGGCGCTTCGCGAGCCACAGGGCGAGGCGGTAGCCGGCGATGTACCAGGTCGGCAGCCCGACGAGCAGCGCGATGACGAGCACGAGCCCGACATCCGCTCCCAGGATGCCCGATGCGGCGACGGGGCCGGGGTGCGGGGGCACGAGGGCGTGCATCATCAGGAAGGCGCCGGTGGCGGGCAGCGCGTAGAGCAGCAGGCCCCCGCCGAGGCGGCGGGCGACGCCGTAGATGATCGGCAGCATGACGATGAACGCGGCGTCAAGGAAGATCGGGAAGCCGAACAGCAGGGACGCGACCGAGAGGGCGAGCGGGGCGCGCTTCTCGCCGAACCGCCTGAGCATCGCGTCGGCGAGCACCTGTGCGCCGCCCGAGACCTCGACCATGCGGCCGAGCACTGCGCCGAAGCCGACGAGGAGGGCGACGTTGCCGAGCGTCGCGCCGAACGGGCCGACGAGGACCACCAGCAGATCGGAGGCCGTGACCCCGGTGGCGACCGCGGTGAGCAGGCTCACGATGATGAGGGAGAAGAAGGCGTGGAGCCGGAACTTGATGATGAGGAGCAGGAGTACCGCGACGGCGGCCACCGCGATCCCCAGAAGGGCGGGCACGGGAAGTGCCAACTCGGATGTGGCCTGCTGCAAGATCATGGTTGTCCCCGTGAAACGTCGTTGGTCCAGATGCGGGCCGCGGAAACGTCCCCCTGAACAACGATCCTATTTCCTAAATGATGCATGATCCAAACTGAATGTACCCCTTAACGCAGGAATACCCCGGCGCCCAAGCACCGGGGTATTCCTTACCGGGTCAGCGGCCGCCGGAGCGTCGCTTGTTGAACACGTCGAACGCCACGGCGAGCAGGAGCACCAGTCCCTTCACCGCCTGCTGCCACTCGATGCCGATGCCCATGATCGACATACCGTTGTTGAGCACCCCGATGATGAGGCCACCGATGATGGCACCACCGATCGTGCCGACTCCACCCTGCACCGCCGCTCCACCGATGAAGGCGGCCGAGATGGCCTCGAGTTCGAAACCGTCTCCCGCCTTGGGGCCGGCGAGGTTGAGCCTCGCCGTGAAGACGAGACCGGCCAGCGCGGCGAGCACACCCATGTTGACGAAGATCCAGAAGTCGACCTGGCGGGTCTTGACGCCACTCAGCTCCGCCGCGTGGCGGTTGCCGCCGATCGCATAGATGTGGCGGCCGAACACGCTGCGGTTGGTGAGCACACCGTAGATGAGGACCAGCACGGCGAGCACGATGAGTGTGATCGGGATGCCTTTGAAGGTCGCGAGGGCGTAGGCGAATAGCGCGACCCCGACTCCGATGAGAACGATCTTGGCGATGAACCAGACCAGCGGCTCGACCTCCTGGGCGTACTGCATGCGTCCGCGGCGGCTACGGACCTGCTGGATCACCAGCGCGATGATCGCGATCACCGCGACACCCATGGTCACCGGGTCGACCTCGTACGCGCCAAGAAGGTCGGTGAGGAACCCGTTACCGAGGGCGCGGTACTCGTCGGGGAAGGACCCGATATTCGCATTGCCGAGCACCACGAGCGCGAGGCCGCGGAAGATCAGCATTCCCGCGAGCGTCACGATGAACGCGGGTATACCCACGTAGGCGATCCAGAATCCCTGCCACGCTCCGACCAGCGCGCCAATGAGGAGCGAGAGGAAGATCGAGAGCCACCAGGGAAGGCCCATCTGCACGGCGAACACACCGGACACTGCGCCGACGAAGGCGGCCACCGACCCGACCGAGAGGTCGATGTGGCCAGCGACGATCACCATGACCATCCCGATCGCCAGGATCAGGATGTACCCGTTCTGCACGATCAAGTTGGAGATGTTCTGCGGCCGGAGCAGGATGCCGTTGGTGGTGAAGGAGAAGAGCACCACCACGGCGATGAGTGCGAGGAAGATGCCGTTCTTGCCGAGGTCGGCCAGGATGTGGCTGATTGATGCCGTGAAACGGTTCTGGGGTGGGCCGATGGTCTCGGTCGAGGACGGGACGTTGTCAGACATGGACGGTGCTCCTTCGTGAATCGGCTCGCTGAGTCAGCGAGGCGTCTCCATGGTCATGAGTTTGATGAGTGCTTCGGGGTTCGCCTCGGCGATGGGGAGTTCTCCGGTGATCCGGCCCTCGGAGATCGCATAGATCCGGTCGCAGATGCCGAGCAGCTCTGGGAGCTCGGAGGAGATCACGATTATGGCCTTGCCGGATGCCGCCAGGCGGTTGATGATCGTGTAGATCTCGTACTTCGCCCCGACGTCGATGCCTCGGGTGGGTTCATCGAGAATGAGGACGTCGGGGTCGGAGAAGATCCACTTGCTCAGCACCACCTTCTGCTGGTTTCCCCCGGACAGTTTGCCGGTCTTGGCGAGCACCGTCGGTGACTTGATGTTCATCGACTTGCGATACTCGTTGGCGACCTTGAACTCCTCGTTGTCGTCGACCAGTCCCCACTTCGAGATCTTGCCCAGGGCAGCCACGGAGATGTTGCGTTTGATGTCCTCGATGAGGTTGAGGCCGTATTCCTTGCGGTCCTCTGTCGCGTAGGCGAGCCCGTTGCGGATTGCCTCAGAGACATCGCGCACCTTGATCTCCTTGCCGTTCTTGAAGACCCTTCCGGAGATGCGGCTGCCATAGGAGCGCCCGAACAGGCTCATGGCGAACTCAGTGCGCCCGGCGCCCATCAGGCCGGCCAGCCCCACGATCTCGCCTGCCCGCACATTGAGGTTCACCCTGTCCACCATCACACGGGTGGGGTCCTGTGGATGGTGGGCGGTCCAGTCCTCGACGCGGAGCACCTCCTCGCCGATGTTCGGTGTGTGGTCCGGGTAGCGGTGCTCGAGGTCGCGGCCGACCATGTCCTTGATGATCCGCTCCTCGGTCACCTCGTCTTTGGCGATCGTCTCAATCGTCTTGCCGTCGCGGATGACCGTGACGGAATCGGCGATCTTCTTGATCTCGTTGAGCTTGTGGCTGATGATGATCGACGTGATGCCCTGGCCCTTGAGGTGCAGGATCAGGTCGAGCAGGTGGTCACTGTCTTCATCGTTGAGGGCTGCGGTCGGCTCGTCGAGGATCAGGAGCTTGACCCGTTTGGACAGCGCCTTCGCGATCTCGACGAGCTGCTGCTTGCCGACGCCGATTTGCTTGATCTTGGTGGTCGGGTTCTCGCGGAGTCCGACCCTGGCGAGGAGCTTGGCAGCCTCACTGTTGGTCTTGTTCCAGTCGATGAGGCCGAGCGGGCCACGCTGCTCGTTGTTGAGGAAGATGTTCTCGGCGATCGAGAGCTGGGGGCTCAGGGCGAGCTCCTGGTGGATGATGACGATTCCGACGGCCTCGCTGTCGCGGATGTCGCGGAACTGCACGGTGGAGTCCTCGAAGACGATGTCGCCCTCGTAGGTTCCGAAGCCGTAGACACCGCTCAGGACCTTCATCAGCGTGGACTTGCCAGCGCCGTTCTCGCCGCAGATGGCGTGGATCTCCCCACGGCCCACATCGACCGAGACCTCCGAGAGCGCCTTGACGCCGGGGAAAGTCTTGGTGATCGACCGCATTTCCAGGATGTTCGTGGTCACCGGTGTCCAACTCCTTCAGGAAAAGTGAATGGTGGTGCCGGTGGAGGTACCGAGGTACCTCCACCGGCGGTGGTGCTGTGGAGCGGGTGTCAGCCGTTGATCTCGGCGTCTGTCCAGTAGCCCGAGTCGATGAGGACCGAGGTGATGTTGGACTTGACGACGGTCACGGGCTCGAGCAGGAACGACGGAACGACCTTCACGCCGTTGTCGTAGTCCGTCGTGTTGTTGACGTCCGGGGTGTCCCCATTGATCACGGCGACGGTCATCTCGACGGCCTTCTTGGCGAGGTCGCGGGTGTCCTTGAAGATGGTCGCGTACTGCTCGCCGTTGTTGATCGCCTTGACCGAGTCGAGCTCGGCGTCCTGGCCGGAGATGATCGGGAAGTCGGTGCCGACCGCATAGCCAGCGTCGGTCAGCGCGGAGATGATTCCACGGCTGATGCCGTCATAGGGCGAGAGCACCGCATTGACCTTCGTGCCGTCGGAGTACTGCGACGTGAGGATGTCCTCCATACGGCTCTGGGCGGTCTCGCCGTCCCAGCGGAGCGTCGCGACCTGCTCGATGGCCGTCTGGCCGCTCTTCACAACCAGGGTTCCCTTGTCGATGTAGGGCTGCAGAACGTCCATGGCTCCGTTGAAGAAGAAGAAGGCGTTGTTGTCGTCGAGCGAACCGGCGAACAGCTCGATGTTGAACGGTCCAGCGGGGGCTCCGGCGATCTCGGTTCCGTCGAGCTCGGTGAGGCCGAGTCCGTTGAGGACCGACCACGCCTGCTGCTGTCCGACGAGGAAGTTGTCGAAGGTCGCGTAGTAGCTGACGGCGTCGGTGTCGCGGAGGAGGCGGTCGTACGCGATGACGGGGATATCGGCACTCGCGGCGTCGCCGAGGACGTTGGTCAGCGTGGTTCCGTCGATCGAGGCGACGATCAGGGCGACGGCACCCTTGGTGACCATGTTCTCGATCTGGTTGACCTGGGTGGGGATGTCGTCTTCTGCGTACTGCAGGTCGACGGTGTAGCCGGCGTCCTCGAGCTGGGCCTTGAGGGCGTCGCCGTCCTGGATCCAGCGCTCGGACGACTTCGTCGGCATGGCGACTCCGATGAGGCCGCCTTCGCCTGCCGCGGAGCCTCCGCCTGAGCCGCTGTCTGCGGCGGGTGCGCAGGCGACGAGACCGACGGCGAGGGCGCTCGCGGCGAGACCGGCGAGAATGACTCTCTTCTTCACTGTGTTTCCTTTCGTTGGTGCTGTGGACTTCCAGGTGCTGGGGTCGGCCTCGTCAGTGACGGCCGGCCCACTTTCTGCCTGCTACGCGGCCGGGAGGCCGGTATGGGGCGAGTCGGGGCAGTGCGCGGTGCGGCGCACGAGGGATCCGTCGGTGAGGGGAGCGCCGGGCAGACAGACGGATGTCGACCTGACAGAGACCGCCGGGGCGGAGGTACAGCGGATGTTGCTCACGGCTTGACCTCTTCGTCATGCATTGCGGATGGTGGTGAAGTTGAATGCGTTTCAATGTGAACGGTCACATTACCGAGTACATGCTAAGCGACGAATCCACCCCCATGTCAAGTGTTCTCTTCACGGTTCGGTAACGGATCGGGCCGCGTACCCCGGCGGTGGTGCCGTCGAAGCGCGCTCCACAAGACCGGGGGTGGTCTGTGCCGGGTTCTCCACGACGCCACCGCCGAGCGCGGCCAGCACGGTGGCCATCAGCCGGGAACCGAGGTCGTGGAAGTCCTGCCGCACGGTGGTGAGCGGCGGACGGAAGTGTGCGGCCTCGGGGATGTCATCGAAACCGACGACACTCACGTCCTCCGGCACCCGGATTCCCGCGAGATGGAGCGCATGCAGGAGCCCGATCGCCATCTGGTCGTTGGCACAGAAGACGGCGGTGGCGCCTTCCTTGCCGAGACTGCCGTCATCGGCGAGCAGCTCCCCGATCTCGAATCCGCTCCTGGCCAGCCAGGTGCCGACGACAGGCGGGCTCCCCGGAAGCCCGGCGCTGTCCAGCTCCGCCCGCCAGCCGCGCACGCGCTCGGCCGCGTCGACCGACCCCCGCGGGCCCGCGACATGGAGGATCCGCCGGTGTCCGAGCCCCACGAGGTGACGCACGGCGAGCCTCGCCCCCGCATACTGGTCGATCGAGACGCTGAACAGCCCCTGCCGACCGCTGCTCTCCGCGGCGACGAGCGGGATGTCGACGCGGAGTCCGGCCAGGGCATCGAAGGCCGCGACATCCGCCACGATCACCACGAGCGCCTCGACGTCCTGGCCGAGGAGCACGTCGATGGCGTCGACCATCGCGCCGAGGTCGACCGATGCCATGCTGGCCATCGAGACCCGGTATCCCGCCGCGCGTGCTGCCTCGTTGAAGGCGAGCATCGTGCTCGACGGCCCGTAGAGCGGGGCGCCGGTGGCGATCAGGCCGAGCGTCCTCGACCTCCCTCTGACGAGTGCGCGCGCCGCGGCACTCGGCCGGTAGTTGAGCTCTCGGATCGCCGCGTCCACCCGTGCCCGGGTCTCCGGGCGCACGGTGCCCACGTCGTTCAGCACCCGGGATACGGTCTGGTGCGAGACCCCCGCGAGCTTCGCGACGTCCGTGATGTTCGCCATGACGACGGTCAGAGTCCCCTGGCGAGGCGGTAGTAGGCCTGATTCCAGCGCAGCTCACGGGCGAAATCGCGCAGGTTCGTATGCCGATCGATGACCACGAGCTCGTTGCGCGACATCTCGGCGAAATCCTCGAAGACCTCGAGCCCCACCGCAGTCGACATGACCGTGTGATGAGCGGCGCCGGCCGTCAGCCACGCCGCAGCGCTCGTGGCGAAGTCGGGTTCCGGCTTCCAGACGGCGCGGGCCACGGGGAGCTTGGGCAGCGGATGTGGCAGCGGCACGACCTCGACGACGTTCGCCACCAGGCGGAAGCGGTCTCGCATGTCCGAGAGCGCGACGACGACGGCCGGGCCGGCATCCGTGTCGAAGACGAGCCGTACCGGGTCGCCGCGGTCGCCGATGCCGAGGGCGTGGATCTCCAGGGTCGGCTTCGAGGTGGTCAGCGACGGGCAGACCTCGAGCATGTGTGCGCCGAGGATGAGCTCCCGGCCAGGCTGCATGTCGTAGGTGTAATCCTCCATCAGCGAGGCGCCGCCCGGCAGGCCGGAGCCCATGACCTTGGCAGCGCGGACGAGAACGGCGGTCTTCCAGTCTCCCTCTGCACCGAACCCGTAGCCATCGGCCATCAGTCGCTGCACGGCGAGACCGGGGAGCTGACGGAGCCCGCCGAGGTCCTCGAAGCTCGTGGTGAATGCGCTGAAGCCGCCCGCCTCGAGGAACGAGCGTAGGCCCAGCTCGATCCGGGCACCGTCGCGCAGCGACTCGTGGCGGTCACCGCCGCGGCGCAGCTCCGGCACCACGGTGTACAGCCCCTCGTACTCGGCGACGAGGGCATCGACATCCGCCTCGGACGACGCATCGACGGCCTCGACGAGCTCGTTCACCCCCCAGGTGTTGACCTGCACCCCGAACTGCAGCTCGGCCTCGGTCTTGTCCCCCTCGGTGACGGCGACGAAGCGCATGTTGTCGCCGAAGCGGGCGAGCTTGAGGTCGTGGGTGGCCGACCAGCCGGCCGCTGCCCGCGTCCAGGTGCCGATCTTCGCGGTGACGGCGGGGTCGGAGACGTGGCCGACGACAGTCTTGCGCACCACTCCGAGGCGGGTCTGGATGTAGCCGAACTCCCGGTCGCCGTGGGCGGCCTGGTTCAGGTTCATGAAGTCCATGTCGATGTCGGACCACGGCAGCGCGACGTTCGCCTGGGTGTGCAAGTGCAGGAGCGGCTTGCGCAGTAGGTCGAGGCCCGTGATCCACATCTTCGCGGGGCTGAAGGTGTGCATCCAGGCGATCACCCCGACGACGTTGTCCGCGGCGTTGGCGTCGAGGGCAAGTCGGCGGATCGAGTCGGAATCCTTGAGCACGGGCTTCCAGGTGACGGTCACGGGGATCCCGGTCGACGCCTGCAGCGCGTCGGAGATCGCCTGCGACTGCTCGGCGACCTGGCGCAGCGTCTCCTCGCCATAGAGGTTCTGGCTTCCGGTGACGAACCAGACCTCGTAGGCGGCGAGGTCGGGGATGATCGAGCGGCTCATGATGGGGTTCCTTCGAGGTTGGGGGTTCCGGCCGGCGCCTGGCCGTAGACGTTCTGGTATCGGTCGAACAGGGAGTCGATCTTGTCCTGCGGAATGGGGATCGGGGCGCCGAGCTGGCGGGAGATGTGCACGGTTCGGGCGACGTCCTCGGCCATCACGGCGGCCTTCACGGCGTCGCGAGGGTCGGATCCGATCGTGAACACACCGTGGTTCTGCATGAGGACGGCGCGCGAACGGTGGCCGGAGAGCGTCTCGACGATGCCCCGGCCGATCGACTCATCGCCGATGATGGCGAACGGCCCGATCGGGATCTCCCCGCCGAACTCGTCGGCCTGGCCGGTGATCACACAGGGGATCGCCTCACCGCGGGCTGCCCATGCCGTCGCATAGGTGGAGTGCGTGTGTACGACTCCGCCGACCTGCGGCATGTTGCGGTACACGTAGGCGTGGGCGGCGGTGTCGCTCGACGGGCTCCGTTCGGACCCCTCCGACCCAGGGATGACCACCCCGTCGAGGTCGCAGAGGATCATGTTCGACGCGTCAAGGTCGTCGTACTCGACCCCGCTCGGCTTGATCACGAACAGGTCGGCACCTGGCACGCGCCCCGAGATGTTGCCCCCGGTCCAGATCACCAGTCCGTACCTGGTCAGCTGCTCGTGCAGCGCAGCGACGTCCTCCCGGACACGCTGGATGTCTCCACCCAGGCTCATGAGATCTCTCCCGTCAGTGCCGTGCGCTTGATGGCCTTCAACCGGTGCATCACGTCGTTGCCTCCGCGGCCGAAGTAGTCGTAGAGGCGGGTGTACTCGGAGAACAGCAGGTCGTAGGCGTCCGCGGCCGCCTCGTCGGGCGTGTAGACGGCCCGGTTGACCCTGCCCATGACCTGTCCTGCCGAACGGATGTCGGGATAGGCACCAGCGGCGACCGCCGCGTGGATGGCGGACCCGAGAGCGGGTCCCTGGTCACTGGCGATCGTGGAGATCGGCATCCGCAGGATGTCGCAGTAGGTCTGCATCAGGAAGCTGTTGCGGAGGAGGCCGCCTGCCACGATGAACTCGGTCACCGGAACTCCGCTCGCGCCGAAGGTCTCGACGATCACCCGGGTGCCGAAGGCTGTGGCCTCGAACAGGGCGCGATAGATCTCCTCCGGGCGGGTGGTGAGCGTCGTGCCGAGCACGACCCCACTCAGCTCGTGGTCCACGAGCACCGAGCGGTTGCCGCTCTGCCAGTCGAGGGCGACGAGACCGTGGCCGCCGACCGGCTGGTCGCGCACGAGCTGTGTCAGGTGCTCGTGGATGCTGAGGCCCGCGACATCCGCTGCCTCGTGGTAGGACGGGGGGACCTGGTTCTTCACATACCAGGCGAAGATGTCGCCGACGCCCGACTGACCGGCCTCGTAGCCGTAGAGGCCGGAGACGATGCCTCCGTCGACGACGCCGCACATGCCCGGCACCTCGCGGAGCACGTCGGAGTTCATCACGTGGCAGGTGGAGGTGCCCATGATCGCCAGCATCTGGCCGGGCTCGACGGCACCGGCAGCCGGGGCGGTGACGTGCGCGTCGATGTTGCCGACCGAGACCGCGATGCCCTCCGGCAGGCCGGTCCACCCTGCGGCCTCTGCGGTGAGGGTGCCAGCGCTGTCCCCCAGCTGGCCGATCGTGTGGGCGACCTTGTCATCGGCGAACCCGGCGAATGCGGGGTTGAGCGCTCCGAGGAACTCGCGGCTGGGGTAGCTGCCGTCCTGATAGATGCCCTTGTAGCCCGCGGTGCACGCGTTGCGCACGTACTGGCCGGTGAGCTGCCAGACGATCCAGTCGGCGGCCTCGAGCCAGTGGTCGGTGAGCGCGTAGAGCTCCGGGTCCTCCTCGAGCAGCTGGAGCCCCTTGGCGAACTCCCACTCGCTCGAGATGAGCCCGCCGTAGCGTGGCAGCCAGCTCTCGGCGCGGGAGGCAGCGAGCTCATTGATGCGGTCAGCCTGGCCCTGCGCGGCGTGGTGCTTCCAGAGCTTCACGTAGGCGTGCGGTCGGTCGGCGAACCCCGGCACCTCATTGAGCGGGGTGCCGTCGGCGATGACGGGCATCGGGGTGCTCGCGGTGAAGTCGGTGCCGACGCCGATGACCTGGGCCGGGTCGATGCCGGCTGCGCGCACCGCGGCGGGCACCGCGGTCTTCAGCACCTCCACGTAGTCCGAGGGCACCTGCAGCGCCCACTCTGGCGGCAGGCGACGGCCGGTCGCGGCGAGGGTGGTGTCCATCACCGCATGGGCGTAGTCGTGGCTCGCAGAGGCGATCTCGGCCCCGTCGGCGACCCGCACCACGAGGGCACGGCCGGAGAGGGTGCCGTAGTCGATGCCGATCACGAACCGGTCGTCGGCGCTGATCGGGATGGATTGCTGGGCCACGGAGACTCCTATGTCGTTCTGGTGGTGGGTGATGCCGGCAAAATGTGATCGCTCACATTTTGGTCTTATGCTACCGCGGCCGGTGCCGGCGGTGTCAAGGGCGGATCAGCGCTGGGCGCGGGGCGGGGCGGTCGACTCGCGCACCCGCAGCTCGGGCAGGATCTGTTCCTGCTCCGTCCCTCCGTCGCCCCCAACCTCACCGAGGAGGAGCGCGACGGATCGCCGACCGAGCTCGGCGAAGTTCTGGTGCACCGTGGTGAGGGGCGGCCAGAAGTGGCGGGCCTCCGGGATGTCGTCGAACCCGACGACACTCACGTCGCCGGGCACGTCGAGGCCACCCGCGCGGAACGCGTGGATGAGTCCGAGCGCCATCTGGTCGTTCCCGGCGAAGACAGCGGTGAAGTCCCGGAACCGGGTGAGTTCCCAGCCGGCCCGGTACCCGAAGTCCGCGGTCCAGTCGCCGAGGAACGGAGGGTGAGTGCGCAGATCGGCCTCGCCGACGGCCTCGAGGAACCCGGTCATCCGCGCCTCCGCCTCGATCCAGTCCTGCGGACCGGCGAGGTGCACGATCTCGGTGTGGCCGAGGTCGATCAGGTGGCGGGTGGCGAGCTTCGCGCCCGCGATCTGGTCGACGGAGAGCGACCGGGGGCCGTGGCCAGCCGTCGAGTCCAGCGTGACGATCGGGATCGACAGGTCGAGCTTCCGGAATGCGTCGAACACGCGCACCTGCGGGGCGATCACCACCAGGCCCTCGATCGCCTGGCCAGTCAGGTGTTCGAGCCCCGCTTTGATCGACTCGACGTCGGGTTTGTGGAGGGTCATTGTCGTGACGAAGTAGCCGGCATCCCTCGCCGCATCCTCGATGCCGTGCAGGCTCGTCGTCGGACCGTAGTTCGCGGTCTGCGCCATGAGCACACCGA
Source organism: Microbacteriaceae bacterium (assembly GCA_014378715.1). Lineage (GTDB taxonomy): Bacteria > Actinomycetota > Actinomycetes > Actinomycetales > Microbacteriaceae > Marisediminicola. The sequence continues at coordinate 32,660 of JACMNE010000124.1, read as the reverse complement.
TGGTGCGGGACTTGCTGGTGACCAGCGCACGTGCGGCCTGGTTCGGCCGGTATCCGGTCTTCTCGATCATCTCGAGGACACGTGCCCGGGTGCTGGGGCGGATGCTGGGTGCGTCGTTGAGAACACGGGAGACCGTCTGGTACGAGACTCCAGCCAGCCGGGCGACATCCCGGATGTTCGGGGCGCGTGATTTGGGCGGTTCCATGGACTGTGTCGAACCCGGCTTCGTTGGCGATGTGTACGTTCACATTTCGTGAACGTCCCCAGTATGCAGCACACAACGACCCCACCACGAGAGCGGTGCAGCCGTTGTGTGCCGGGGGTGGGAAGAGCTAGAACAGGTCGTAGAGTGTCACCCCGTCGACCGTGGTGGCGGTGTAGTTCGCCGCGACCCAGGCGGCGATCTGCGACGATGCCTTCGACCCGCCGCTCGACTCGCCGAACGAGCCGGAGGAGATGAACCAGTGGATGTCGCCGTTCGCGACATACGCCTGGAACTGGGCGAGGGTCGGTGACGGGTCGCTGCCGTTGAATCCGCCGATCGCCATCACGGGGTTGCCCGACTCGAGCTGATAGCCCGCTGCCGTGATCGATCCCACCGTGGCCGCCATCCAGGTGTAGCCGGAGGCGCCCTCCTCGAGGGCTGCGACGACCGCCGAGCCCACCCTCCCGCCACCGAGGAGGCCGACAATCCCACCGCGACCGCCGTCCTGTCCGCCAGCGGCCGCCATCCCCGTTCCGGCGGGGACCGCGCCCATGGGCACGGCCCCCGCCGGGCGGGCACCGGTCGGGGCACCGCCGGTGGGCGGCTGGCCCCCGCGGGGGCCGCGGGCGCCGTCGCCGCCGAAGCGGCCGCCCGACGCTCCCATGGACCCGGCCACCGCGGGGCCGGCCGTGACGATGGACCCGGTGTGGGCGGTCGACACGGTCTCGAGGCTGTAGGCAGCGGGGGCGATGAGCGCGCTGACCAGGGTGATCGCGAGGGTGGCTGCGGCGAGCATCCGCCCCTTGGTCGGCAGGAGGAGCAGCACGGCGGCCGCCACACCGAGCACGATCACGAGCCAGCCGAGCCAGGGCAGCCAGTTCGTGGCCCGGCTGAGCAGCACCCACCCCCAGATCGCGGTGGCGGCGACTGTCGCGGCGAGCACGATGCGTGCCCAGACGGCCGAGCGGCGGGCCCAGAGAAGCGCTCCGCCCGCCCCGACGACACCGGCGATCGCGGGGGCGAGCGCCACGGTGTAGTAGGCGTGGAAGATGCCGGCCATGAAGCTGAAGGCGAGGGCCGTGACCGCGAGCCAGCCGCCGAAGAGCACGAGCGTCGCCCGGCGGGCGTCGATTCGCGGGGCCCGGCGCAGCAGCAGGAGGCCGACGACCAGCTGCACGAGTGCGGCGGGCAGGAGCCAGGCGATCTGGCCCCCGATGTCGCCGTCGAGCAGCCGGGTGATGCCGGTGGTGCCCCAATGGCCGCCCGTGGCCGCCCCACCGCCGACGCTGCCGGTCTCGTTGCCGCTCAGGCGGCCGAGGCCGTTGTAGCCGAAAGTGAGCTCGAGGAAGCTGTTGGTCTGCGACCCTCCGATATAGGGGCGTAACGCCGCCGGCACGAGCTCGACGATCGCGACCCACCAGCCGGCCGAGACGACGACCGCGCCGAGCGCGGCGAAGGCGTGCCCGATCCGCTTGCCCCAGCCGATCGGGGCGGCCCAGAGGTAGACGCCGGCGAGCGCGGGCAGGATCAGGAACGCCTGCAACTGCTTGGTGAGGAAGCCGAGGCCGACCATCACCCCGGCCCAGACCACCCAGCGCACCTTCGCCGTCTCGACTCCGCGGAGGGTGAAGTAGGCGGAGAGGGTGAGAAGAAGCACGAGCAGCGCGTCGGGGTTGTTGAAGCGGAACATCAGGGCAGCGACCGGGGTGAACGCGAGCGCCCCGCCCGCGACCAGGGCGGCGGGGGCGGTGAAGTTGCGGCGCACGATCACGTAGACGAGGGCGACGGTGACCACGCCCATGATCGCCTCCGGCAGCAGGATGGCCCACGAGCTGAGCCCGAATATGCGCACCGACAGTGCCATCAGCCAGAGGCTCGCCGGCGGCTTGTCGACCGTGATCGAGTTCGCGCCGTCGGAGGAGCCGTAGAAGAACGCCTCCCAGTTGACCGATCCGGCCTGAACGGCGGCCGAGTAGAAGGAGTTGGCCCACCCGTTCACCCCGAGGTTCCAGAGGTAGAGCACGGCCGTCGCGAGGAGGAGGCCGAGGAGGGCGGGGCGCTCCCAGGCCGCGACATCCGCTCTGCCCCGGATTAATCCGGCAGCGATGCGGCGCAGGGCGCCGGGGCGGGACGAGCCGGCGCGGGTGCCGACGGCGGGGGCGGGGGCGGTCGAGGCGGTCATGGTGCGGTCACTTTCTGCACGGGGAGGGGGAGAGCGAATGTCGCGGGGCGGCGGCGACGGAAGACCCAGGCGCGTAGCAGCACGAAGCGCACAGCGGTGCCGACGAGGTTCGCGGCGGTGAGCACCACGAGGTCGGTGGTCCCCGACGAGGACGGTTGCAGGAGGTGGAGGCCAGCGAGGGAGCCGGCTGTGATCGCCCAAGTGAGGATGAAGATCGCCAGCCCCTGCGCCTGGTGGGTGATCGCCTGGCGGCGGCCGCGCACCCCGAAGGTGAAGCGGCGGGTGGCCCAGGTGTTGAGCACGGCCGTGATCAGCAGGGCCGCGAAGTTCGCCGGCTGGGCGCCGATCGCGGGGTGCAGCACGAGGTAGAGGACGGCGAAGGCCAGTGTCGAGAGCACTCCGACCACCCCGAATCGCACGGCCTCACCGAAGAACGACCTCGGCCGCTCGATCGGGGCCCGGCCGAGCTGGGCGTAGAGCGTCTCGAGCGGGATGCGGCCGAGGAGGATCGATCTGGTGACGCGGGCGAGCCCGGCGAGGTCGGCCGCCGCGGTCGCGACGATGTCGACGGAGCTCGAGGGGTCGTCGATCCAGTCGACAGGGACCTCGTGGATGCGCAGGCCCGCCCTCTCAGCCAGGATCAGCAGCTCGGTGTCGAAGAACCATCCGTCGTCCTCCACGAGGGGAAGCAGTCGGGACGCGACATCCGCTCGCACCGCCTTGAAACCGCACTGGGCGTCGCTGAACTCGACGGCCATGGCGCGGCGGAGGATGAGGTTGTAGCTGCGCGAGATGAACTCGCGCTTCGCTCCGCGCACCACGCGGGAGCCGCGGGCGAGGCGGGTGCCGATCGACACGTCGGAATGACCGGAGAGCAGGGGGGCGACGAGCGGGGGCAAGGCGCTGAGCGCGGTGGAGAGGTCGACGTCGACGTAGGCGACGACCTCGGCCGGCGAGGCAAGCCAGACCTGCTTGAGCGCGCGGCCGCGGCCCTTCTCGGCGAGGTGCACGGCGACCACCCCGGGGAGTTCGGCGGCAAGGCGGTCGGCGATCGCGGCCGTCGCGTCGGTACTCGCATTGTCGGCGATCGTGATGCGCCACGTCGGGTCGAATTCGGCGGCGAGGTAGGCGTGGAGTGCGCGCACGCTCGTCTCGAGCGTGGCTTCCTCGTTGTAGGCGGGGACCGCCACGTCGAGGGCGAGGGCTGAGTGGACCATGGGTCGACTGTCGGCCCCGCCGCTTGGATGCGGCTATGCCGATGTTATGAACCCGCTGTGGGTCGCCGACCCCCCAGCTCCGGTCAGGTCCGGGCTCGTCAGGTCAACGGTCGAGCGCCTGCAGGATGTCGCCGACGAGGTCGTCGACACCCTCGATGCCCACCGACAGGCGCACGATGTTGTCAGGCACCTCGAGCTCGGTGCCGCGCACCGAGGCGTGGGTCATCTCTGAGGGGTAGCCGATGAGCGACTCGACTCCGCCAAGCGACTCGGCGAGCAAGAACACCTCGGTCGACTCGACGAGACTACGCGCGGACGCGGCCCCGCCGACGAGGCCGAGCGAGAGCATCCCGCCGAAGCCGCGCATCTGGCGGGCGGCGATCTCGTGGCCAGGGTGGTCGGCCAGTCCCGGGTAGTACACCCGCTCGATCGACGGGTGTCCGACGAGGGCCTCGGCGATCGCGTGGGCGTTGCTGGAGTGGCGTTCGATGCGCAGCGCGAGGGTCTTGATGCCGCGCACGGTGAGCCAAGCATCCATCGGTCCGGACACGGCGCCCGCGGCGAACTGCACGAAGCCGACCTTCTCGGCGATCTCGTCGTTGCTGGTGACGACGGCGCCGCCGAGCACATCGGAGTGGCCGCCGAGGTACTTCGTGGTGGAGTGCACGACCACGTCCGCCCCGAGCGCGAGCGGGTTCTGCAGGTACGGCGATGCGAAGGTGTTGTCGACGACGACGATCGCCCCGGCGGCATGGCCGATCTCGGCGAGCGCGGCGATGTCGCTGATCTTCATCAGCGGGTTACTGGGGGTCTCGACCCAGAGCACGGTGGTGCCCGGCGTGACCGCGGCGCGCACAGCATCGAGATCGGTGAGCTCGACGGTGCGCAGCTCGACCCCCCACGGCACATGCAGCCGGTTGACGAGGCGGTGGGTGCCACCGTAGACGTCGTTGCCCATCACCACCCGGGATCCCGGGGCGAGCACCGCGCGCAGCAGCGCATCCTCGCCCGCGAGCCCCGAGCTGAAGCTGAAACCGTGCGTCGCGCCCTCCAGGTCGGCGACAAGGGTCTCGAGGGAACTGCGGGTCGGGTTCGTGCCGCGCGCGTACTCGTAGCCGTTGCGGAAGCCGCCGACACCGTCCTGCACGAACGTCGACGTCTGGTAGATCGGCGGGATCACGGCGCCCGTTGTCGGGTCGGGCGTCTGCCCGGAGTGGATGGCGCGCGTGGAGAAGTGCTGCGAGGCAGTCATGACGGCTTTCTGAAGCGTTGTGCGGAGGTTATTCGGAGAGGAAGGTGAGCAGGTCGTGCCGGGTGACGACGGCGGTCGGTTTGCCGTCCTCGGTCACGAGGAGGGCGTCCGAGGTGCCGAATGCGGCGCGGGCCCGATCGACGGACTCATTGATGCCGATCAGGCCGAGCGGAGCGCCGATGAAGTCGCCGACGGCATCCGTCATCTTCGCCCGCCCACTGAAGACCTGTTCGAGGAGCGACTTCTCGTCGATCGCCCCGACGACCTCGCCGATGACGACGGGCGGCTCGGCGGTGAGCACGGGCAGCTGCGACACCCCGAACTCGGTCATGATGCGGATGGCGTCGCGCACGGTGTCCGAGGGGTGCAGGTGGACCAGCTCCGGCAGCGCCCCCGACTTGCCGCTGATGAGGTTCGCGACGGTGGCGGCCCCCGCGGCATCCTCGAAGCCATAGGACCGCATCCACGTGTCGTTGAAGATCTTGCCCAGGTAGCCGCGGCCGCCGTCGGGCAGGAGCACCACGACCACATCGTCCGGTCCGAGGTCGCGGGCGATCTCGAGGGCTGCGGCGACTGCGAGCCCGCTGGAGCCCCCGACGAGCAGTCCCTCCTCGCGGGCGAGGCGCCGTGTGAGGTCGAATGACACCGCGTCGGAGGCGGCGACGACCCGGTCGACGACGCTCGGGTCGTAGGCGGCCGGCCAGAAGTCCTCGCCGACACCCTCGACGAGGTAGGGGCGCCCGGTGCCGCCGGAGTAGACGGAGCCATCGGGGTCGGCGCCGATGATCTGCACGACGCCGTTCGACACCTCCTTGAGGTACTTCCCGACCCCGCTGATCGTCCCGCCGGTGCCGACGCCTGCGACGAAGTGGGTGACCTTGCCCTCGGTGTCGCGCCAGATCTCAGGGCCGGTGGTCTCGTAGTGGCTGAGCGGCCCGTTCGGGTTCGCGTACTGGTTCGGCTTGAACGCGCCGGGGATCTCGCGGGCGAGGCGGTCGGAGACGCTGTAGTAGGACTCGGGGCTGTCGGGGGCCACCGCCGTCGGGGTGACGACGATCTCTGCGCCGTAGGCGGTGAGCACGTTGCGCTTGTCCTCGCCCACCTTGTCGGGCAGCACGAAGACACAGCGGTAGCCCCGCTGCTGGGCGACGAGGGCCAGGCCGACGCCGGTGTTGCCCGAGGTCGGTTCGACGATCGTGCCGCCGGGCTTCAGAAGGCCGTCGCGCTCGGCCGCGTCGATGATGCGCGTCGCGATGCGGTCCTTCGACGAGCCGCCCGGGTTGAGGTACTCGACCTTAACCAGGACGGTGGCGGCAATACCCTCCGTCAACCTGTTGAGCCTGACGAGCGGCGTATTGCCGACGAGGTCGATTACCGAGTTCGCATACTTCACGTGGGGCCAGCTCCTGGTTCGCCGGATGGGGCAGAATGCGGGCTCCTGGCCCGCCAGACGAGCCTATCAATGCCGCCTGCCGTGCGCCGGAGGGCGCCTCGTCTGTACCCTCACATGGTCGTGCCAGTGAAGATAGGGGATGCTTGAGGTGCACCGACCGCTATGACGACAGGATCACAGACCTTGCCCCCTCGCGATTCCGCCTCCCAGCCCGTACCCCCCGGGGCCAAGAAGGACCTCTCCGTCAAGCAGCAACGGGACGAACGTCGCGCCGTCAAGGTCGCCGTTCTCAAGAAGCAGCAGGTGAAGGAGAAGCGCAACCGCATCGTCGGTTTCTCGCTCGCCGGCCTCGGCACCGCGGCCGTCCTGGCCCTCGTGGTGGTGACCGTCGTGACCAGCGGCACCCCGGCCGTCGACCGCGCCGACATCTCCATCGAGGGCCTCGAGACCTTCGACGGGCTCGCTGCGAACCACGTCGGAACCACCGTCGACTACGCCCAGTCACCTCCCGTCGGGGGAGACCACGCCGGTGCCTGGCTCAACTGCGGTGTCTACACCGAGGTGATCCCGAACGAGAATGCCGTGCACTCCCTCGAGCATGGCGCGGTCTGGATCACGTACAACCCGGACGAGGTGACTGGCGCAGATCTCGATGCCCTCTACGACGAGGTACCGTCGACCTACTCGTTGGTCTCGCCGTTCCCCGACCTCCAGGCGCCTGTCGTCATCTCGGCCTGGGGCTCGCAGCTCGAGCTCACCGGAATCGGCGACCCGCGCCTCCAGCAGTTCGTCGACAAGTTTTGGCAGGATCCGAACGGTCCGGAGCCGGGCAGCGCCTGTACCGGAGCGATCGACGGGCCAGGCAAGATCGCATGACCGACCAGGTCGCCCGCACCCCCCATGGGCGCGGGCGCCTGATCGTCGCCGCGGTCCTGGCCGGACTCCTCCTGCTCGGGGGCGGCCTGGCCATCGGACGCCTCACCGCGCCGAATCCGGCCCTGACCCCCACGACGACGAGCGCCGAGGCGGGATTCGCCCGCGACATGCAGGTGCACCACCTGCAGGCGGTAGAGATGGCGCACATCATCCGCGATGCGAGCAGCAACGCCGACATCCGCTTGCTGGCCTATGACATCGCCAACCTGCAGGCACAGCAGGCGGGCCAGATGTACGGCTGGCTCGCGTCGTGGGGACTGTCGCAGGCCGCCCCCGAGCCCTCGATGACGTGGATGACACGCCCGGCGCTCGACGGGTCGGCCCACGATCATGCAGCGGATGATGCGTCGCACACGCCGGGGGAACCGATGCCGGGGCTCGCGACGTTCGAGCAGATGGCGCAGCTGCGCGCCGCGACGGGCACGGACGCCGACCGCCTGTTCCTCACGCTGATGATCGCCCATCACCGGGGCGGCATCGAGATGGCGAACGCGCTGCTCGACCGGTCGACGAGCCCTGTGGTGACACCGCTCGCCCGCGGGATCGTGATGGCGCAGCAGAGCGAGATCGACTACATGGCGGAGCTCCTCGGCTCATGATTCAGGAGTTCGGCGCGCAGACGGGGCGGCGGGCCATGAATCATTCAGGAGTTCTGGCTGCGCGCAATGGCGGTGCCCCGCAATCACGGGGCTACAGCCCGGCACCGCGCCCGACATGACGCTGATCTCCTGTATGACAGTCAGACCACTGGCTCAGTCTCCTGAATGAAGACCGGCAGGGGCCTGCTCGCGGTAGAGGCCGGCGTAGACGCCGCCGAGGGCGATCAGTTCGGGATGGGTGCCGCGCTCGACGATGCGCCCCGCGTCGACGACGAAGATGACATCGGCCGCGACGATCGTCGACAGCCGGTGCGCGACCGCGATCGTCGTGCGCCCCCTCGCCGCGGTGTCCAGAGCCGACTGCACGAGCCGTTCCGAGATGGAGTCGAGCGCGCTCGTCGCCTCGTCGAGGATCAGCACGGCCGGGTCCTTGAGCAGCACCCGCGCGATCGCGATGCGCTGCTTCTCGCCGCCGGAGAGCCGGTAGCCGCGCTCCCCCACGATCGTGTCGTACCCGTCGGGGAACGACGCGATCGTGTCGTGGATGTTCGCCGCGCGGGTCGCGGCCTCGAGTTCGCCCAGGGTTGCCCCCGGCTTCGCGTAGCGCAGGTTGTCGCCGATGCTCGCGTGGAACAGGTACGTCTCCTGGCTCACGATCCCGATGTTCGCCACGAGCGATTGCTGCTCGAGCGAGCGCACGTCGGTTCCCGCGAACAGGATCCGCCCGCCCGTCGCCGCATGAAGACGCGGGATGAGGTAGGAGATCGTCGTCTTCCCCGCCCCGGAAGGCCCCACGAATGCCGCGTACTGACCAGAGCGGATGTCGAAGCTGATGCCGCGCAGCGTCGGAGGCGTCTCGTCGCCGGAGTCGGGATAGGCGAAGACCACGTTGTCGAACTCGACGCGCCCCAGCTCCCGCTTGCCCACGGGCCGCGCGTCCGGCCCGTCGACGATCGCGGGCCGCAGGTCGAGGTACTCGAAGATCCGGGCGAACAGCGCGGAGGAGGTCTGCAGGTCGAGCGCGACGCGCATGAGCCCGAGGAGGGGCCACATCAGCCGGGCCTGCACCGTGGTGAACGCCACGATCGTGCCGGCCGTGATCGGCACCTCGCCGAGGAGCAGGAACGCCGAGACGAGGTAGACGATCGCGGGGATGATCGCGAGGAAGATCTGCACGGTGGCGAAGAACCACTGGCCGCTCATCTGCTGGCTCACCTGGAGCCGCACCTGGTTGGCGTTCTCCCGGCTGTAGCGTCCGACCTCAGAACCCTGCTGATTGAAGCTCTTGGCGAGCAGGATGCCGGAGACCGACAGGGTCTCCTGCGTGATCGCGGTCATGTCGCTCAGCGACTCCTGTGTCTTGGTGGCGATGCGCGCCCGCACCTGGCCGACCCGGCGCTGGGCGATGACGAGGATCGGCATCAAGATCACGGCAACGACAGTGAGCTGCCAGGACAGCACCAGCATCGAGACGAAGGCGGCGGCAACCGTGACCGTGTTGCCGAGCACGCTCGACACGGTGTTGGTGAGCACCCCCGCGACGCCGCCAACGTCGTTCTGCAATCGGGACTGGATCACCCCGGTCTTGGTCTTGGTGAAGAACGCGAGCTCCATCTCCTGAAGGTGGGAGAACAGGCGGATCCGCAGCGCCCCCATCACCGTGTTGCCGACGGTCGCGGTGAGCCAGGTCTGCCAGACCCCGAGGGCGGCGCTGGCGATGTAGATGAGCACCATGACCGCGACGAGCTCGACGAGCACCGGCACGTTCGGCCGGCCGCCGGCCGGGAACAGACCGTCGTCGAAGGCGCGTTGGGTGAGCAGTGGCGGCATCACGCTGAGGGCCGCGCCGATGACCACGAGGATCACCGTTGACACGAGGGCCCGTTTGTGCGGCCGGAACAGCTCGGAGATGCGGGAGAGCAGGTGCGGCACACGCGGGGCGGTCTCGTTGGCCTCGCGCTGCGCCGAGGCGTCGCCGCCCCCCATCATCCGTCCACGTACGGCTCCGCCGCCATGCATTCCGCTCACGAAATCACTCTACGTGCCGCATCCTGCGAGATCAGGCCCGGCCGACCGCCCCCGGGAACGCCTGAAGCGAACGCCTCACGCGAACGCCGGGCCCACCCGTGTCGCCTCGATCACGACGAGGCTCGCGGGGTACTGCACCGGGGCCTGCAGGCCGATCTGTCCGAGCATCAGGCCGGTGAGGCGGATGCCGCACTCGAGCTCGCCCGCCTCCGCCCAGCGGAGCGGCGACTGCCCCGGCCCGGTCATCGTCGCGGTCGGACCCCCGAGCCGCACCTCGTAGACGGCCTCCGGATCGAGTCCCGGCAGGGTCACACGACCGACCGGTGAGGTGACGCTCGCCGAGCGCTGCGTCAGCGCGAACACCGCCAGGCTACCGTCGCGAGCGACGACCCCGCGCAGGTCGATGCTGTCGTCCGCGACATCCGCGTGCACGGACCGGCCAGTGTGGAACAGGTCGCGGTGGGCGCGCTGGTAGGCGACCCAGTCAGCCAGCTTCCGCAGGGTGGCCGTGTCGAGCGCGCGGATGTCCCACTCGATGCCGAAATGCCCGAACATCGCCACCCCCGCCTGCAGCGCGAGGTCGCTCACCCGGTGCGTCGAGTGCGAGCGCGGCGACCCGACGTGGGCCCCCATCAGCTCGTAGGGCAGCAGCAGATTCGTGAACGCCTGGTTGTCGAGCCGCTCGAGCGGGTCGATGCAGTCGCTCACCCACACCCGGTCGGTGCGGTCGATGATGCCGAGGTCGACCCTGGCACCCCCCGACGCGCAGCTCTCGATCTCGACCAGCGGATGCCTCGCCCTCAGCTCATCGAGCAGCCGATACAGCGCAGTCGTGGTGCGGTGCACGGCCGCGCGCCCGGTGGCCGGATCGGCCGCCTCGAGCAGGTCGCGGTTGTGGTCCCACTTGAGGTAGCCGATGTCGCCGCCGGCGAGGATCGCGTCGAGCCGTCCGAGGATGTGCGCGTAGGCGTCGGGGTGGGCGAGGTTCAGCACCTGCTGCTGGCGCCCGGCGACGGGCCAGCGGCCCGCCGGGTGCAGGATCCAGTCGGGGTGCGCCCTGGCCAGGTCGCTGTCGAGGTTGACCATCTCCGGCTCGACCCAGAGCCCGAACTGCATGCCCAGTCCGCGCACGTTCTCGATCAGTGGGGTGAGCCCGCGCGGCCAGACGACCGGGTCGACGACCCAGTCGCCGAGCCCAGCCGTGTCGTCGCGGCGGCCGAGGAACCAGCCGTCGTCGAGCACGAAGCGCTCGACGCCGATGGCGGCTGCACGGTCGGCGAGCGCGGTGAGGGTGTCCAGGTCGTGGTCGAAGTAGACCGCCTCCCAGGTGTTCAGGGTGACCGGGCGCGGAGAGAGCGGATGTGCGGACCGTGCCCGCAGGTCGTCGTGGAAGCGGCCGGCGAGTTCGTCGAGCCCGTCACCCCAGCCGCCGACGGCCCACGGGGTGCGGTACTCCTGTGCCGGCGCGAGCAGGCCCTCGCCCGGCAGGAGCAGCTCGCCGGCGGTGAGGCACGCGGTCGCGTCCGGTGTGCGGAGCGCGCCGAGGGTGTGGTTGCCGCTCCAGGCCACGTGCACCCCGTGCACGAGGCCGCGGCGGAAGCCGAAGCCGCGCTCCCCCGCCAGAAGCAGGAGGGTGGCATCGGCGCCCGGGCGACCCCGACGGCTCGAGCGCACGTGCTCGCCGATCGTGAAGTCGTGCCGTTGCGGGCTGCGCTCCTTGAGGTGGCGCCCGGTGGTGTCGAGCAGCTCCGTCGCGGACGCTGGCAGGGGGAAGGTGAGCTGGAGGCCCTGAAGCAGGTAGTCGACGGCCGCGGTGTTGGTGACGGTCGCGCGTTGGCGCAGCAGGCCGCTGCTGCCCAGCCGGAGTTCGATGCTGAGCGCGAGGCCGAGGTCCGCATCATCCGCTTCGATGGTGATCGAGAACCCGGCGACGGTCACCGAGCGGGTGGTGAAGTCCGGGGTGAACCCGCTGCCGTCGGTGCGGGAACCGGACAGCCCCGGGGCGAACTGCCAGCCCTGCGATTCCAGGGGGAGGAGGGTGAGCGCGGCCGGTTCGTCGAGTCCGCCGGAGACCCGCTGGGGGCGGGCGGCGATGGCGAGGGAGGAGAGGGTGTCGTCGGGGACGTCGCCGAGGTCCGCTCCCCAGTGCAGGAGGGTGGGGACGCCGCTGCCGGGACGGTCGAGCACGATGCTCGTTCCGCCCCGGCGCAGGTGGATGGGTCTCGGCACCCCTACTTGACCGAACCGGCGGTGAGGCCGCGGACGAAGTAGCGCTGGAGGGAGAAGAACAGGATCACCGGGACGATGATCGTGATGAACGACCCGGCTGCGACACCCTGCCAGCCCTGGCCGTACTGGCCCAGGAGCGCGTAGAGCGCCTGCTGCAGCACGGGGTTGCGGTTGCCGAGGAAGATGAACGCCACGAGGTAATCGTTCCAGACCCAGAGGAACTGGAAGATCGCGAAGCTCGCGAGCGCCGGCACCGACATCGGCACGATGAGTCGCCAGAAGATCACGAAGTGGCTGGCGCCGTCGACCCTCGCCGCCTCGATGAGCGCGACGGGCAGGGTGGCCATGTAGTTGCGGAGGATATAGATCGCCAGCGGCAGCGCGAACGCGGAATGCACGATCCACGCGGCGGGGAAGGTGCCGACGATCTGGATACCCAGGGCCTTCTGCAACTGCACGTAGGCCTGGAGGATCGGCACGAGCGCGACCTGGAGGGGGACGACGAGGAGGCCGATGACCGTGGCGAAGTAGACCTCCTTGCCCTTGAAGTCCATGAAGGTGAAGGCGTAGGCGGCGAAGGCGGCGAACATGATCGGCAGGATCGTGGCCGGCACCGCGACGGCGATGCTGTTGAAGAAGTTCGTGCCGATGTCGAGCTTGATGAAGGAGTCGACGAAGTTCTGGGTCGTCCACTGCTGGCCGAATGGATCGGCGATGGCGGTCCACCAGCCGGAGCTGGTGGCGTCGACCCGCGAGCGGAAGCTCGTGACGAGCAGGCCGAGGAGGGGCAGCATCCAGAGGACGGCGAAGAAGAGCAGCACGAGCGACAGGACGATGCGCTTCTTCGGCTTGGGCGCGAGCGAACGGGTGCGGGCCTTCGCGATGGCCTTGTCCTGCTTATCGGTGCTGACGGTGACGGGGGTGGGAATGACGGCGGTCATCGGAGGGTCTCCTGACGGCGATAGCTGCGAACCTGGTAGTAGATCACCGGGATGACGGCGACCATGAGAACGGTGACGACCGCGGCGGCCTTGCCGGGGTTGCCGAACGAGAAGAGCTGATTGATGAACTCCATACCGAGGACCGAGGTGCCGTAGGCGCCCCCGGTCATGGCGTACACGATGTCGAAGATCTTCATCACGCCGATCAGGATCGTGATGAACACCGCGACGATCGTGGTCGAGATCTGCGGCACGATGACCTGGAAGAAGGTCTGCCGCTCGTTGGCTCCGTCGATCCTCGATGCCTCGATGGTCTCCTCCGGCACGCCCTTGATCGCGGCGGAGAGGAGCACCATGGCGAACCCGGCATTGAGCCAGATCACCACAATCATCAGGAGGATGCTGTTGAGCTTTGCGGTGTCGACCGTGAGCCAGGGCACAGGGTCGCCGTTCGTCACTCCCGTGACGATGGCGTTCAGCAGCCCGACCTGGGGCTGGCCCGGCGGGTTGTAGGTGTAGACGAAGCGCCAGATCGTGGCGGCCGCGACGAAGCTGATCGCCATCGGCAGGAAGATCGTCGACTTGAAGATCTTCTCCCTGGTGGGCCCGACCTTGTCGGCGAACACCGCGACCAAGAGGCCGATGGCGACGGCCGAGGCGGGCACGATCAGGATCCAGAGCAGGTTGTTCAGCAGCACGTTGAGGAAGTCGCCGCTGCCGAAGAGTGAGGTGTAGTTGTCGAACCCGATGAACGCCAGCCCGGTGGCGTTGAAGAAGCTGAGGTAGAAGGTGCGCACGGCCGGGTAGACGAGGAACGCCGCGATGAGCACGAGCACCGGCCCGATGAAGACGTAGGGCAGCAGCCGCGCCTCCCATTTGCGGTTCGTCTTCTGCACGACGAAGTTGAGTCCGAGGTAGATGAGGAACGAGACGGCGAGACCGCCGACCACGGAGACGAGGGCACTGAGAATCTGCATCGGATTCCGCCTAACGACGCTGTTTGGAGGGTGAGGGTGGTGCTGTGGTGAGGGTGGGCGATGCCCGTGCCGTGGGGCACGGGCACCGCCCGGTACTGCTGGTGGAACTGGTGGAGCTCGTGGCTACTGCGCGGGCCAGGAGGAGTCGATGTCCTTCAGCGCCTCGTCGAGCGTCTTCTGCCCCGTGACCCACTCTGTGAGATTCGTCCACTCCGTGCCGGATCCGACCGCTCCCGGCATCTGGTCGGAGGCGTCGAAACCGAACACCTCGGCCTTCGCGACGACGTCGGCCGCTGCGGTCTGGAACTTGCTCTGGTAGAGACTCGTGTCGAAGTCTCCGTGCGGCGAGAGGAAGATCGCCTGGCTGGCGTACCCGTTGGTTCCGAAGTCCGGGCCGACCAGGTAGTCGAGGACCTTCTTGGTGGAGTCGTCGTTGGTGAACGCTCCGACGAGGTCACCGCCGCCGAGGGCTCCGGTGGTGGCACCGGTCGGGGTGGGCAGCGGGAAGACGTCCACGTTGCTGTAGTCGGCTGCCGCGATCTCGGCCTTGATCGTGTCGGGAAAGAAGTCCGCGATGAACGTTCCCTGGCGCATCATGAAGCACTGGCCGTTGGACTTGCCGTCGACGAACAGCTGGTTGCCTGCCGTGCCGAAGTTGGTGGTCGCGATCGCGGGTCCACCTCCGTTGACGTTGCCGTCGGTGAGGGCGATGTCGGCGAACTTCTCGCCGGCCTTCTTCACCACGTCGGAGTCGAACTTGACCTTGTGGGTGATCCAGTCGTTGTAGGTGTCGAGCCCGCCGTAGCGCAGCACATACTCCTCGAGCCAGTCGGTGGCTCCCCAGCCGGTGGCGCTGCCGGACTCGATGCCGACGCACCACGGGTAGCCGGCGCCGTCGGCCTTGATCTTGTCGGTCAGGGCCATCATCTCGGCGTCGGTCGTGGGCACCGTATAGCCGGCCTTCGCGAAGGCGGCGGGGTTGTACCAGACGAGCGACTTGACGTTCACGCTGTAGGGCAGGCCGTAGGTCTTGCCGTCGACCTTGGCGATGTCCGGGAGGCCCTGGGCCTCGTCGGCGGTGATGGCCGGCACGTCGACGAGGTCGTCGAGGGCGAGCAGCGACGAGGTCTGCTGCTTGAGCACACCGGGCTGCGGGTAGATGGCGATATCGGGCGGATCGCCGGCGGTCACGCGGGTGACGACGGCCGTCTGGAAGTCGCCGGTCCCCGTGTAGGTCGCTGTAATCCCCGAGGTCTCGCTCCACTTGTCGAGGTCGGCCTGGAATGCCGTCGCCTGGGCGTCGGTGAAACCGCCGAGGATCTCGACCGTCTTGCCACCACCTCCGCCGGCATCTCCGCCACTCGAACAGCCAGACAGGCCGAGAGCGGATGCGGCGGCAATGGCGCCGACGGCGAGCAGTGTTCTGCGAAGCTTCATTACTTCGACCCTTCTCCGATTCGATCACAACCCAAAACGTTTTGCTTCCGGTCGAGATTAGGACGGTGGACCCCACCGGGGGCAGCCCCGCCAGTCACGGCTTGGTAACGATTGACGCAGTAGTGCGCCACAGCGGATGCTGGCTGCCGAGCCTAATACGGGGTGGGGATCGCGGGAATCTATTGGATCAGCGGCAGCAGCGGAGTAGGATTCGCGAGCTTTCCGACGAACTGGCCGCCCTCGACACTGTGGAAGGCGAGGAACTGCCACACTCCCGCCCGGTCGAGCACTGCCCGCCCCGCGTAGCGGGTGGCGTCGGTGATCAGGACGGCACGGGAGAGGTCGAACGGTCCGGTCGCGCTGTCCCCCGGTGCCACCCACACCCCGCCCCCGCCGGGACTGCGGCGGGCCTCGCCCAGCTCGGTGTCGAGACAGCTGAACATCAGCAGGTGGGAGCCGTCGACCTCGATGGCCTGGGGCACCTCGAGCTGTCCGAACCCGTGACCGGGGTCGGTGAGCGGATCCCGCACGGTCCAGTCGAGCAGGTCCGGACTCGTGGCGTGTCCGAGGACTCCGTTGGTGAGGTCGTCGCGGTCGTGGGCCGACCGGGCAGTGATGAGCATGTGCCAGAGGCCGTCGCTGTGCCGGAACACCCAGGGGTCGCGCCACGGCTCGTCGGTTCCGCCGGCCGCGGTGGCGTAGTGGCCGGGGTCGGCGACAACGAGGGGGCGACCGGCCTTCGTCCAGGTCATCAGGTCTGCGGAGGTCGCCACGGAGATGCGCTGTACCCCGATCGCCGGATCGTCGGAGAGCCCCGTATAGAAGAGGTACCAGAGGCCGTCGTCCCCGTGCACGCAGGATCCGGTCCAGGTGGCGACGTCGTCGAACGCCGGAGAATCGGAGCGCACCAGCGCGTCGGGCAGCCGGGTCCAGTCGACGAGGTCGGTCGAGACCGCGTGCCCGATCGACGCGCGCCGGTGGCGGCGGGACTCCTCGTGCAACGCCTTCGACGCGAACAGGAAGAACAGGTGGTACTCGGTGCCGGTGTCGGCGATCCAGAAGTCCCAAGTCCAGCTGTCCGGAAGCTCAAGCACGCCGGGGCCTGGCGACGATGGGCGCGTGCACGGCGACGGACTCACGTTCGACGAGGTAGCAGGACATCCGCTTCGGGGAGGGGGGAACCGGGGTCTCCCCGCCCGAGACCGGCGACACGAGCCCCGCCGCCGTCTCGACCGCCCAGCGGCCCATCTCGTAGTGCGGGAGGGCGACCGTGGTGAGGCCGGGAGTGATGTTTGCGGCGATGATCTCCAGGTTGTCGACGCCGACGACCGAGAGGTCGTGCGGTATGCGGATGTCGAACAGCGCAGCGGCCTGGTACACCCCCATCGCGAACTGGTCGTTGAAGCAGAACACGCCGCTCGGGCGCTTTCCGGACTCGAGGAAGGAGGCGAAGGCCACCCGGGCGATGCCGGTGGCGGCGGCGCCGCGCTCGACGTGCGCGGTCACCACCAGGGAGGGGTCGAAGGCGATCCCGGCTCGCTCGAGCGACCGTCGGTAGCCGCGCAGCCTGCCGGTCTTCGCCGGGGTGTCCTCCTCGATCGTGAGGTGGGCGATGCGGCGATGACCGCTGGCGATGAGCAATTCGGTGGCTGACTCGGCGATCTGCTCCTCGTCAGGCACCACGGCGGGGAAGTGGGCGAGCCGGTCGTAGGCGTCGACGAGCACAGTCGGCACCTGGTGCAGGATGCCGGGCACGTCAACCTCGTTGTGGAACATCTTCGCGTAGACGATCGCGTCGACCTGCTGGGCGAGGAGGGCGTTGATCTGGGAGCGCTCGACGAGCACGTCGCGGTTGGAGTTCACCACCATCAGCAGGAAACCGCGTGCGGCGGCCGCGTGCTGGGCTCCGAGCACGAGCTGCCCGGCGAACGGGGTGGTCGCGATCTCGTCGCTGACGAAGCCGATGATTCCGGAGCGCTGCCGGCGCAGCGCGCTCGCGATGCGGTTGGGCGCGTAGCCGAGCTCGGTCGCGATCCTCTCGACGCGCAGCCTTGTCTGTGGGTTCATCTGCCCCTGGCCGCTCAGGGCGTGCGACACGGTGGTCGCCGAGACCCCTGCCGCCAGAGCGACGTCGGAGATTCCGATCCGCTTCGCCATCTGTGTCCTGACACGAGCCTGAGACCCCGAGTGATTCGGGGTGTGGGAAGTACGGGAACGCCGTGGTGATCCGGGCTGCCGGGCGACGCTGCTAGCGCGAGCCTATCCTTCCGCCTCCCCCCCTCACAACGGGCGGCGGACAGACGACTCAGCCCTTCGTCGACCCCGCAAGGAGCCCGCGCACGAAGAACCGCTGCAAGCTGAAGAACACGATGAGCGGCACGATGAGCGAGATGAACGCCGCGGCGGGCAGCCGCTCGGCGTTCCTGCCGAAGTTGCCGACCAGCTCGGCGAGCCGCTGGGTGAGTGGCGCGACCTCCACGGTGCCGCCGGAGAACACCAGCGCCACCAGAAGGTCGTTCCAGACCCAGAGGAACTGGAAGATGCCGATGCTCGCCAGGGCCGGCATCGACAGCGGCAGGATGAGCTGGAAGAAGATCTGGGTGTGGTTGGCCCCGTCGACGCGCGCCGCCTCGATGACCTCCCGCGGGATCTCCGCGATGAAGTTGTGAAGCAGGAAGATGCACAGCGGCAGCGCGAAGATCGTGTGCGCGATCCACACGGCGGGGAAGGTGCCGCTGATGCCGAGGGTGCCGGAGAAGATCTGCAGCAGCGGGATGAGCGCCATCTGCAGCGGCACGATCTGCAGGGCGAAGATCAGCACGAACAGCGCTCCGCTGCCCCGGAACTTGATCCAGGCGAACCCGTAGGCCGCCATGGTCGCGATGGCGATGGGGAACAGAGTCGCCGGGATCGCGATGACCAACGAGTTCACGAAGTACGAGCCGAGGTTGGCGGATGATGCACCGCTGGCGAAGAGAACGTCGGCGTAGTTCTCGAGGCTGAAGCTCGGGCGCACGAACACGTTCCACCAGCCGGTGGTGCGGATCTCGTCGGCGGGACGGAATGAGGAGACGAACAGCCCGAAGGTGGGGATGGTCCAGAGTGTGGCGATGACGATCGCCGCGATCGTGGCTCCCCGCGAGGTCAGGCGCTGCTTGACGCGCAGGAACTGGCCGTCGGGCACCTCGTCGCGCGTGCGGCGCTTCGCGCGCACCCCGGGCTTCGTGACGCTCATCGGATCTCCCTCTGCTTGCGCATGGACCGCACGTTGTAGATGACGATGGGCATCACCATGATGAAGAGGACCACCGCGAGGGCGGAGCCCTGGCCGAACTCGCCGCGGTTGAACGCCTGCGTGTACATCTCGTTGGCGATGACGCTGGTGTCGAACTGGCCGCCGGTCATCGTGCGGACGATGTCGAACACCTTGAGGGTGGCGATCGTGATGGTGGTGACGACCACGATGAGGGTGCCGCGGATGGCGGGGACCGTCACGTTGACGAACTGCTGCCACGGGTTCGCGCCGTCGAGCTTGGCAGCCTCGACGATCTCGATCGGGACCCCCTTGATGGCGGCGGAGAGGAGCACCATGGCGAACCCGGTCTGGATCCAGACCATCACGACGATGAGGAAGAGGGTGTTGAACGGGGAATTGATCAGGAACTGCTGCGGCTCGGCGCCACACCAGACCAGCAGCTGATTGAGGATTCCGATCTGCTCGAAGCCCTCGGCCCGGTACTCGTACACGAAGCGCCAGATGATTCCGGCGCCGACGAAGGAGATGGCCATCGGCATGAAAACGAGTGCCTTGAGGAACTTCTCCCCGGCCGACTTGTCGATGAAGATCGCGTAGGCGAGGCCGACTCCGGTCGAGATCAGCGGTACCAGGGCCACCCAGATGAGGGTGTTGACGAGGGTGGTGATGATCGTCGGCTGGGTGAACATCCAGACGAAGTTGTCGATCCCGATGAACTCGCCCTGCCGGTCGGTGAAGGCGGTGAATGTCGTGCGGATCGCCGGGTAGATCAGGCCGACCGCGAGGAGCACGAGCGCGGGGGCGATGAAGGCGAGGAGCTGGAAGACGTCGCGGCCGCGCTTGGGCGCCCGGTCGGCGAGGAAGAGGATCAGGCCGACGACGGCCACGAACGCGACGAGGCCGACGACCATGATCAGGGCTTTTTCCGGCACGAGCTGGCCTTTCTCGAGTGGAGGGGTGCGGGAAGGGGGACCCCGGCCCACCGTCAGGTGTTCCGGGGTCCCCCTGGTGCGGCGTTACGGGTAGGTGCTGTCGATGAAGGCGAGCACCTCGGTGGTGCTGCGGGTGCCGGAGACCCAGTCGACCATCCCGGTCCAGAACGAGCTGGTGCCGACGGCGGCCGGCATCAAGTCAGAGGCGTCGAAGCGGAACGTGGTGTCCGTGCCCTGCAGGATCTCGATCGATGCCTTGCCCAGCTCGGAGCCGGCGAGCTCGGGGTCGAGGCCCTTGTTCGCGCTGATCACCCCGCCTATGGCGACACGGGTGTTTGCCCAGGTGTCCGACGCGAGGTAGGTCTGAACGGCCTGGGTTGCCTCGGAGTCGTCGAATGCCGCGACGAACTCGCCGCCACCGGTGACGGACTGGCCGGCACCGGCGTCGATCGGCGGGGTCATGAATGCCCACACGTCACCGGTCGGGGAGACCTCGGTGCCCTCGGGCCACTGGGCCTCATAGAACGATGCCTGGTGGTGCATGGAGCAGTTGCCATCGAGGATCGGGAGGCCCGCGTCGTTGAAGGTCGTGGAGACGATCGAGTCCGGTCCTCCGAAGCCTCCGTTGACGAAGTTCTCGTCGAGGAGGATGTCGCCGACGAGGTCGAAGGCGGTCGCGATCTCGGGGTCGGAGAACGTCAGCTCGCCCGCGACCCACTGGTCGTAGGCCTCGGGTCCGGCGGAGCGGAGCACCGCGTCCTCGATCCAGTCGGTACCCGGCCAGCCGGTCGCGTCGCCCGATCCGAACCCGACGCACCAGGGGCGGTAGGTCGCGGTGCTCTCCTCGGCCATGGTCTCGGTGAGGGTCATCATCTCGGCCCAGGTCTCCGGCACCTCGTAGCCACCGGCATCGAAGGCGTCAGGCGAATACCAGACCCAGCCCTTGACACTCGCCATTAGCGGGGCGGCGTAGAAGACGTCGTCGACCGTGCCGTAGCCCTTCCAGTCCGGCGTCCAGAACTCGTCGACGTTCGCCTCGACGGAGGCGGGGGCCGGGACGACATAGCCGTCGCCGATGAGGCGCTGCAGTAGGCCGGGCTGGGGAATGATCATGATGTCGGGGGCGCCACCGGCCGCCGCGCGCACGTTGATCTGCGTCTCGGCCTCCTGGGTGCCGACGAAGTCGATGGTGATGCCGGTGCAGGCCTCGAAGTCGGCCCAGCTCTCGACCAGCTGGTCGGCCTCGATGTCGACGATCGTCGAGTAGACCTCGACGGAGTCGCCCTCGAAGGTGCCGTAGTCGGCGTAGGGGCCGCAGTCGGCGGTGCTCGCGGAGGGCGCGTCGGTGGAGGCGCACCCCCCGAGCACAAGGCCGATGGCCCCCGCTGTGGCGATCGGCAAGAGCAGCCGGCGTGTGAGGTTCGAGCTCATGAGGTCCTCCTCGTTGAGGTGCAGGGGTACGAGATCGTGTTGTGTGCTCCTCAGTAAAGCCTAGAAACGGGTGACTCGATTACCACCGGGGTACATAGCGGACTGGAGGCGTGGCCGGGCGTGTGGAGGTTAGCCCGCCAGCGGCAGAGGGAGGCACGAGGGAGCGCGGCGGTCACGCGGGTTGATCACACGTGAAGCCCACACAGATCGACCCGGCCAGTGGACTCTCCGGGTGGAGTATCCGCTGGCCGGGCAAACCGATCTGGTGCGTATGGGCTAGGCGAAGGGTAAGGCCGTCTAGTCGCATGCTCCGGGGGGAAAAGCAGACGAATCTGTATAAGCACCCCGTCGACCGGGATTTACCTTTCGATTGTTTCGCAGAACACCACCTATCCACAATCCCCAGAAACCCGTTTTTGGCACGAAAAAGCCCCAAAACCGGGGGCTTCGGGGCTTGATCGTGGTGTGCCGCGTGAGCGGCGGGGATTACTTGAGGGTGACGGTGGCGCCGGCAGCTTCGAGCTGGGCCTTCGCCTTGTCCGCGGTCTCCTTGTTGGCGCCTTCGAGGACAACGCTCGGGGCGCTGTCGACGACGGCCTTGGCCTCGCCGAGTCCGAGGCTCGTGAGCGCGCGGACCTCCTTGATGACCTGGATCTTCTTGTCGCCGGCGGCCTCGAGGACGACGTCGAACGACGTCTTCTCCTCGACCTCTTCGACGGGAGCGGCGGCAGCAGCGGCAGCAGCGACCGGGGCGGCGGCGGTGACCTCGAAGGTCTCCTCGAACTTCTTGACGAAGTCGCTGAGCTCGATGAGGGTGAGCTCCTTGAATGCGTCGAGCAGCTCGTCAGTGGTGAGTTTTGCCATGATCTATCTCCTATTAATTCTTATGGTCGTGTGGTGCCGCGCAGCGAGTCCCTTGCGGGGATCTCAGCTCGCGGACTCCTGCTTTTCGCGCAGCGCGTCGACCGTGCGAACGGCCTTCGACAGCGGGGCGTTGAACAGGTAAGCGGCCCCGAACAGCGACTGCTTGAAGGCGCCAGCAAGCTTCGCGAGCAGCACCTCCCGGCTTTCGAGGTCGGCGAGCTTGATGACCTCTGCCTGTGAGAGCGGGTTACCGTCAAAGTAACCGCTCTTGATTACGAGCAGGGGATTCGCCTTGGCGAAGTCACGCAGAGCCTTGGCGACGGCGACAGTGTCTCCGTGCACGAAGGCGATCGCGGATGGGCCGGCGAGTTCGTCGTCGAAAGACGAGATCCCCGCGTTGTTGGCCGCGATCTTGGTGAGCGTGTTCTTCACCACGGCGTACGTTGCGTGCTCACTGATCGACGTCCGCAGCGTATTCAGCTGGGGGACGGTGAGTCCGCGATACTCGGTGAGCAGGACAGCGTTCGAGCTGCGGAATGACTCCGTGAGCTCGGCGACTGACGCTTCCTTGTTCGCCATGGCACTCCTTATGGTTGATTGTCTACACGCCTCGACCGCGTACATCCGCTCATAAAAAAAGGCTCCGGCGCGTGGCGCACGGAGCTTGAGTCCCTGACACCTGCGCTGGTCTTCGCATGAGCGAATATTTATCTCGGAGCTCGCACCTCACGGCACCCACTCCAAGAACCTGCGGTCTGTGGCTTCGATCACCCTAGCGGATGTCGCGGCCGGTAGCGAATCGACGTCTCAGGCCTGATCGTGTCAGACCTGATCGCCTCAGGCGTGATCGCGCCAGGAGTGCTTCGGGTCGTACCCGAGCACACGACGCGCCTTGTCGATCGAGAGCATGGTCTCGCGCCCAGAGAGCTCACGGGTGAGCGGCACCTCGGGGAAGACTTCGGCGGCGAGCCCGGCGCTGTCGCGCACCATTGCGGTGTCGGCGGCGGCGATGATGTAGGCGGCGAAGCCGGGGAGGTTCGCCTCGAGCGCGCGGAGCACGGCCTGGGCGCCGTCGCGGGTGTCGATGTAGCCGAAGATGTTCCAGCGGCGCAGCGCGGGGTCGGCGTCGAAGGCGGGGAAGGCCGCGTAGTCGGCGACGTCCATCACGTTGGAGAAGCGCAGCGCAGTGATACTCAGCGTGTCATCCCAGCGCACGAGCTTGCGGGCGAGCTCCTCCTCGAGGTGCTTCGTCACCGCATACATGCTCTCCGGGCGGGAGTCGTACTCCTCGTCGAGGGGCAGGTAGGGCGGGTCCGTCTCGAAGGGGATGCCGAGCAGGGTCTCACTCGACGCGTAGACGATGGTCCGGATGCCGACCCGGCGCGCGGCCTGGAAGACGTTGAAGGTCGCCGACATATTGTTGTGGAAGGTCTGCGAGTCGGGCAGGATGCCCCCGGCCGGAGCGGCGGCGAGGTGCACCACGGCGTCGAGGCCCGAGTGGCGGTCGTCGATCGAGGAGAGCGCGTCCACGGTCTGGCCATAGTCGGTGAAGTCGACGCGGGTAAACCCCGGTCCGCGCTCGCCCACCACGTCGAGACCGATGACTGTGTGTCCGGCCTCCCGCAGGTAGCTGACGACGGCACGGCCGAGCTTTCCGGTTGCCCCGGTGACGGCGATTCTCATGTGGTGTCCTCTCTGAGAGCAATTCAACTGACCGTGCCAGTCTCTCAGGGCTGCAGGCGCTCGACCTGCCATCCCGTCGCCGCGGCCGGGTCGCACAGGTAGCGGATGCGGTCGTGCATGCGCGAGGTGCGCCCCTGCCAGAACTCCACCGAGACCGGTTCGACCCGCATTCCGCCCCAGTGCGCGGGGCGGGGGATCTCCACCCCCTCCGGATAGCGCACCTCAAGCTCCGCGACCCGGGACACGAGCGTGGCCCTGTCGTCGATCGGGCGGGACTGCTCGCTGGCGAGCGCGGCGAGACGGGCGCCTCGCGGGCGCCGCGCGAAGTAGGCGTCGCTCGCGGCAGCGGCTGTCGGAGCCGCGGTCCCCCGCACGCACACCTGACGGTTGAGCGAGTACCAGGGGAACAGCAGCGAGACGGCGGGGTTGCCCGCGATCTCACCACCCTTGCGCGATGAGTAATTGGTGACGAACTCGAAGCCGGAGTCGTCGAGACCCTTGAGCAGCACGGTGCGGCTGCTCGGGGCCCCCTGCGCGTCGACGGTGCCGACGACCATGGCGTTGGGCTCGTAGACCCCCGCGTCCTCCGCCGCCTGCAGCCAGGCCGCGAAGGCACGCAGCGGGTTCGGGTCGAGGTCCGCGCTCTCGAGCGAGGTCGATCCGTAGTCGGTGTGGGTCGTGAGCGAGTCCATGGGAGTCCTGTCCGGTCGCGCCTAGTCTGCTCCGCCCTGGCTGGCTGCGGGGTGGGAAGCGGGGTGTGAAGCGGGGCGGAAGGCAGGCTGGTTGGCCGGCAGGGTCACCGTGAACGCCGTGTCGCCCGGCACGCTAGCCACGTTCGCGGCTCCCCCGTGCCCCTCGACGACCGCGCGCACGATCGCGAGGCCGAGACCGGTGCTTCCGGCGAGGCGCGACCGGGAGCCGTCGCCCCGCGCGAACCGCTCGAACAGCTCCGAGAGAAGGGGCTGGGGAATACCGGGGCCCGTGTCCGAGACCGTGATCGTCACGACATCCGCTGTGGAGGAGAGGGCGACGGTGACTTCGGTTCCTGCCGGGGTGTGCGTGCGGGCGTTGGCCAGCAGGTTGGCGATGACCTGGTGCAGGCGGAGGCCGTCGCCGGGCGCGATAACGGGCTCGTCTGGCAGGTCGAGCGACCAGTGGTGGTCGGGGCCGGCTACGTGGGCGTCGCCGATGGCGTCGATCAGCAGGCGTGAGAGGTCGACCGGCTCGGTCTCGAGGTCGCGGCCCTCGTCGAGCCTGGCGAGCAGCAGCAGGTCCTCGACGAGGGAGGTCATCCGCTTCGCCTCCGACTCGACGCGACCGATCGAGTGCACTACGTCGGGCGGCAGCTCGTGGCTGCTGCGGCGGGTCAGCTCGGCGTACCCACGGATCGAGGTCAGCGGCGTGCGCAGTTCGTGACTCGCGTCGGCGACGAACTGCCGCACCTTGCGCTCGCTCTCCTGCCTGCTGGAGAGAGCGGATGCGACGTGCTCCAGCATCCGGTTGAGGGCCGCGCCGACCTGCCCGACCTCGGTACGGGGGTCGGCGTCATCGTCGCTGACGCGCACCGCGAGCGCCACCTCGCCCTTGTCCAGGGGGAGCTCGGCCACGTGGGAGGCGGTCGCGGCGACGCGGTCGAGCGGACGCAGCGCGAGCCGCACGATCCACGTTCCGGCGAGGCCGGCGAGCGCCACGCCGAGCGCGCTGACGATCGCGATCGTCACGATGAGCTGCAGCACGATGGAGTTGAGCGGGGCGAGCGGCAGGCCGACGAGGATCGCGCCGGAGCCGGCCGGCTTGGAGACGACCCGGTAATCGCCGAGGGCTTCGAGGTGGATGCTGCGCGGCCGGCCGTCTGACGCGACCGCGCCGAGGGTGGCGAGCTGGGCGCGGCTGAGGGTCTGGGCGGTGCCGGAGTCGTCGAGATAGAGGTAGCTCACCACGGAGCCCGCGATGACGGCCGCGGAGACCGTTCCCACCTGGATGAACTCGGGGCGGATGCCGCCGGCCCCCTGCCCGGGCGAGTCACCCGGGCGGTTGCCGTCGACCTGGGAGCGGCCGGTCGCGGCGGTGAGCTGGTCGTCGAGCTGACCGGTGAGAGTGCCCAGGAGGGCGGCGACGCTCACGATGCCGATGGCGATGCTGGCCACGGCGAGGAGGGCGATGACGCTCAGCACCAGCCTCCTGCGGAGCGTCCAGCGCTGCCTCACCCCGCGGCCTTGATGAGGTACCCGACGCTGCGCACCGTGTGGATCATCGGGGTGGCCCCCGCGTCGATCTTCTTGCGCAGGTAGGAGATGTAGATCTCGACGATGCTCGAGCGCCCGCCGAAGTCGTAGCTCCAGACTCGGTCGAGGATCTGCGCCTTGCTCATCACCCGGCGTGGGTTGCGCATCAGGAACCGCAGAAGCTCGAATTCGGTGGCGGTGAGCTCGATGAGCCGGCCGGCCCTCCGAACCTCGTAGCTCTCCTCGTCGAGTTCGAGGTCGCCGACGCGCAGCACGGGGTCGGAGGAGTCGGCGACGACGACCGTCGACCGTCTGATGAGGCCGCGCAGGCGGGCGATGAGCTCCTCGAGGCTGAACGGCTTGGTGACGTAGTCGTCCCCGCCGGCGGTGAGGCCAGCGATGCGGTCGTCGAGCGCGTCCTTGGCGGTGAGGAAGAGGATGGGCATCTCCTGGCCGTCGGCGCGCAGCCGCTGCAGCACGTGGAGGCCGTCGAGGTCGGGCAGCATCACGTCGAGCACCACCACGTCGGGCTGGAACTCGCGGATCAGCGCGATCGCCGCGCGCCCCTCGGCCGCCGACCGCACGTCCCAGCCCTCATAACGCAGGGCCATCGTGAGCAGGTCGCTGAGGCTCGCCTCGTCATCGACGACGACGGCGCGCACGGGGGTGCCGTCGACACGCTTGAGCATCGGCCTGTGGGCAGCATTGGTTTCGGTCACAGTTCCCCACTATCGCCAGTTTTCTATGAGAACCCTATGGCCCATCTCTGCCCGCCCTGAGAATTTCTTTCACGCGGATGTGGCGGCCCCTCTCATATCGGAGGCATAGACCGTCCATAGCGTGCGCCAACCGGCGCCGCAGCGTCCGACGGCCCGTCGGGTGGTCGTGCGGAGCGGGTCGCGGACGGCCCGCTGAGTGCTCAGCGACCGAGCGGGAGAGGCCCGCAGCCCGGGCTGGCCCCGCCCGACCCCGCCCGACCCCGCCCGATCCCGCCCGACCCCGCTCGACCCCGCCCGACCCCAGCACCCTACGCCGCCAGCCACTCCTTCGCCGCGGCGAGGTCACCCTCGGCTATGCCGTGGCCACCCGCGCGCAGCACGTGTCGCACGTCGGCTCCGCGCTCGCCGAGCACACGCACCAGGCGGATGACACTGGGAAGCGGTGCCATCACATCCGCGTCACCGCCCAGCACCAGCAGGCGGCTGCCGGACAGGTCCGACGTGACCGCCCGGTCGTCGAGCGGGTACATGCCGGAGAACGCGATGACCTGGGGCACCACGTCCGGGTGCAGCAGGGCGGCGGCGAGCGCGATGTTCGCCCCGTTCGAGAATCCGACGGCGACGATCCGGCGGTCGCCCAGGCCATAGTGCCCGCGCGCCCACTCCACGAAGCCGGCGAGGTCGCCCGCGCGGGCCACCACGTCGTCGACGTCGAACCTGCCCTCGCTGAAGCGGCGGAACCAGCGGTTCATGCCCTGTTCAGAGACTGCGCCGCGCGGGGCGAGCACCCCGGCGGCCGGATCGAGGGCGGTGGCCAGGGGGACGATGTCGTGCTCGTTGCCGCCCGTGCCGTGCAGCATGAGGAACACGGGCGCGGTCTCCTCGCCGGCCTCGAATACGTGTGGCCAGTCCAGCGTCGGGACCGCGGTCATGAGCGTGCTCCGACGAGCCCGGGGTTGTTCTCCTCGGGCAGGGTGATCTTCGCGACCGCGTTCTCGATCGCCTCGCGGCTCGGCTCGAACCACGGCGGGAGCTTCAGCGAGCGGCCGAGTTCGAGCAGGGGCTCATCGATGTCGAATCCGGGGGTGTCCGTAGCGATCTCGAGCAGCACACCGCCCGGCTCGCGGAAGTAGATCGAGGTGAAGTACTGGCGGTCGAGGATCGCTGTGACCTGGTGGCCGCGCGAGGTGAGCTCCTGTCGCCAGAGTTCCTGCGTCGCTTGGTCCTCGACCCGGAACGCGATGTGGTGCACGGTGCCGCCGGCGCCCAGCCCCTGCGGGCCGCCGGAGGCCGCTATGACGTCGATGAGCGCTCCGGCGCCGCCGGCCCCCGCCGCGAGTCGCGTGCGGTCGCCGTGCTCGCCCACGATGCGCAGGCCGAGGTCGTTCACGAGCAGGCCGATCGTGCGCTCGGGGTCGGCGACGGTGAGTACCGAGGAGTGCTGGCCGCGCACGGCGTGCTCGGCGGGCACCAGCGCGGAGTCCCACGGGTCACGCGGGTCGGTCGCCGACGAGGCAACGAGTTCGATCGAGAGCCCGTCGGGGTCGCGAACCGAGAGGCGGTCCTCGTCGGGTGTTGTGCGGCTGAGGGTCGACTCGACGCCGATGGCCGCGAAGTGGTCCTTCCACCAGCCGAGCGAGCCCTGCGGCACCGAGAAGGCGGTCGAGGTGGACTGGCCGGTCCCGACGACACCCTGGCGGATGCCGGTCCAGGGGAAGAAGGTGAGCAGCGACCCCGGGCGTCCCGCCTCGTCGCCGTAGTAGAGGTGGTACGTACCCGGGTCGTCGAAGTTGACGGTCTTCTTGACCAGTCGCAGGCCGAGCCCGCGCACGTAGAAGTCGATGTTCCGCTGCGGCTCGCCGGCGATCGCCGTGACGTGGTGCAGTCCTGAGGTGGTGATGTCCATGGGGGTTCTCCTTGCGTCTGTTCATGCAAACGCATTGATGCCGGTGTATTATTCCCGGAGCATCCCGAAGGCGGATGTCGCGACGGTCCGCGATCGCGTCGTACCCCCGTGTCGCCGCGGGGTGACAATGGAGCGTGACGTTCGCACACCCCATGCTCTCCCTCTGGCCGGAGCCCGAGCCCGACCACCGGGACCGCCTCGTCGCGCGCGCGAGCGACCGGGTCGCCTGGCTCAAGGCCAGGAGCCGGGGGATCACGGCGACGGATGCGGCGCGCCTGTCCAGCATCCGCTCGGTACGCACACTGGCGCTCGAGAAGGTGAACGGGTCGAGCTTCGGCGGAAACGCCTACACGGACCACGGCCGCGCCAGGGAGCCGGAGATCGCCCGGTGGGTGCAGGGCGAGTTCGGCATCGTCGCGAGTGATGGTCTGTTCCACGCGCTCGGCAACCCGCGCCACCTGGCCACCCCGGACGGGCTCGGCACGTCGAAGGAGGGCACCCTGGTGCTCGCCGAGATCAAAACCACGAAGTCTGCCTGGCAGTCGATCCCCCGCTCGTACCTGCGTCAGGTGTGGTGGCAGCAGTACGTGCTCGGCGCCGACCGCACTCTGCTCGTCTGGGAGCAGCACCTCGACTTCGTCCCCGTGAACGCGCTGCCGGAGTGCCGCTGGATCGAGCGGGACGAGAACGAGATCCACAAACTCGTGAGCCTCGCCGACCAGGTGCTCGACGCCGTGACGCTGTCCGCGGCGGGGGAACGGGCCGCGGGGTATCGCGAACCGCGCTCCGATCGCGACGCAGCCGTTTTCGGCCCTGGCGCCCTCGCCCCCTCCGACGAGCGACCCCGCCGGTCTCGCCCCGAGCAGCACGCCCCGCTCGAGGAGCACCCGCCCCAGGACGACTACCCGGCCGAGGAGTACTATCTGCCCGAGCCCCACCCGCAGGTGGAGCAGTCCACGCCGATCGAGTTCGCACTCTCATCGCCCCTGAGCAGGCACACCGCGCGGGTCGAGGGCCTGCTGAAGAGCTACACTCCGGGGGAACCTGTCCGGTTCCGCTGAGGCACAACGCGGACATCCGCTCGCCCGTCAGACCCCGGGTCGAGAATGCGCACGCGGCTCACTGCCCAGACGAGCGCACCGAACGCCGCGATGCCCACGGCGATGCCGACCGCGTAGAGCGCGACCGCGCCGTAGCCGGTCGCTGGGTCGAGGAACGGGTAGGGCACCCAGCCGTCGGTGGCCCCCCGGATCAGCACCACCACGACCCAGACCATGGGGTAGACGACGACGACCCAGAACCGGTTCCAGGGCAGCGCGGAGCGGTCGGCGAAGAACAGCCAGTCGACGGCGGCGTAGATCGGGATCACGATGTGCAGCACGTTGTTCGCCCAGGGCAGGTCGACGCCGCCCGGGAGGCCGGCGAGCAGCAGGTTGTAGACGAGCCCGACGATGATCATGTAGGCCGTGGCGCAGCCGCGGGCGAGTTCGAGTCCGGCCGACCGCTCCCGCCCGGTGAGTCCCCAGATCGCCGCGGTCAAAAAGATGACGGCCGCCAGGATGTTGCTCTGCATCGTGAAGAAGCCGAAGAAGTTGAACGGGTTGATCGCCGTGCGACTGCCGGTGTCGGCGAAGGTGGCCGCGACCGCGATCAGGCCCAGCAGAGCGGCGACGAGTCGGGTGGCCGCGAAGAGCTTGAGCACGATGTCTCGACTTTCCACGGGGGCGGCGCGGAGGGCACCTACGAGCAGAGTACTGGGCTTCCCCATCGTTAGCATCCAGTTGACACCCCCGTAACACACGCGACTCACTCGCGCGCTTGACTGGGCTCGACGGCAAGGGAGCCAGTCATGACCTCAACGCGAGAGACGATGCGAACGCCTATGCGCACCACGATGCGAGCGACGATCATCAACGAGACCGGTGCGCCGGCGGTGCTCGTGTCCGCCGAGATGCCCCGCGCGGTGCGGATCAACTCCGAGGTGCTCGTGCGGGTGATCGCCGCCGGCATCAACCCGCTCGACGCGAAGACGAGGGCTGGCGGCGGGGTGTCCGCCGCGATCACGGGGTTCCCCGCCGTGCTCGGCCACGACTTCAGCGGCATCGTCGTCGAGGCCGCGTACGACTCCCACCCGCTGCGCGTCGGCACCGAGGTCTTCGGCATGACGAGCGCGCCCCGGGGCGGCGGCAGCTACGCCGAATATGTGGCCGTCTCGACTCTGGGAGTCACCCGCAAGCCACCGGGGCTCTCCCACATCGACGCGGCCGGGGTTCCCGTGGCCGCGCTCACCGCCTGGGGCATGGTCGTCGACGTGGCCAGGGCCCATGAGGGGCAGCGGATGCTGATCCACGCCGCATCCGGAGGCGTCGGCCACTTCGCCGTGCAGTTCGCCGCCTACTTCGGGGTGCACGTCATCGCCACCGGCTCGGCCCGCAACCTCGAGTGGCTGCGCGAGCTCGGCGCCCGCGAGGTCATCGACTACACGGCGACCGACTTCGAGACCTCCGTCTCCGATGTCGACTGCGTGATCGACCTCGTCGGCAACGTGCACGACAACACCGGCACCAGGTCGCTGGGGGTGCTGCGCCGCGACGGCCTGCTCATCCACGCCCCGACCGGCAGCTGGCCGGGCCTGCTCGCCGATGCCGCGGAGGCCGGGGTGCGCGCGACCACCTTCACGGTGGCCCCCGACGGCTCCGAGCTCGCGATCATTGCCCGTCTCATCGCCTCCGGCGACATCCGCGTGCACGTCGACCGGGTCTTCGACCTCTCCCGCGCCTGCGAGGCGCACGAGGCACTGGAGACCGGGCATACCCGCGGCAAGATCGTGCTGCGGGTCAGCGAGGAGTAACGGCGGGTCAGAGCAGGGCAGGTCACAGCACGAGCTCCCGCACGAAGTCGTCCTCGAGCCGGCCGCCGACCAGGAAGTGCTTGGTGCCGACGAGGGCGAATCCGCTCTTCTCGTAGAAGCGGTTCGCCTTCGCGTTGAGCTGGTTGACCCCGAGCCAGACGGCGGACGCCCCGTGCTCGCGCGCCACGGCGACGACGGCGTCGACCATCGCCGAAGCGGTGCCGGTGCCGTGGTGGCCGGGCAGCAGGTAGCACTTGCTCAGCTCACTGGTGGGGCGCACGGTGATCGCGGCGAGCACCTCGGAATCCTGCGGGTCACCGAGCACCAGCATGACGTAGCCGACGATGGCGCCCCCGGCCTCCGCTACGAGCAGGGCACGGTCCGGATCGGCGAGGTAGTCCAGCATCCGCTTCTCGGAGAGGTGTTCGGCGACGAAGTCGGCGGCATCCGCTTCACTGAAGCCGGGAGGGCAGGCGAGCGGGAAGGTCGCGGCGGCGACCTCGTGCAGGCGGGAGGCATCGTGCGGGATCGCGGGGCGGATGATGGCGGTCACGGTGTCCTCGGTCGTGGGATGCAGACTATGTGGGATGCAGACGATGCGGGATACAGACGATGCGGGATACAGAACAGGGGCCCGCGCGGACGCGGACCCCTGTGGGTGGTGCTGTGCTGCTTAGAGGACGTTGACGTCCAGCGGGATGCCGGGGCCGAACGTGGTCGACACCGTGCCCTTCTGGATGTAACGGCCCTTGGAGCTGGACGGCTTGGCGCGCGAGATCTCGTCGAGCGCGGCCTTGATGTTCTCTTCGAGCTGCACCTGGTCGAAACCGGACTTGCCCACGATGAAGTGGACGTTGCTGTGCTTGTCGACGCGGAACTCGATCTTTCCACCCTTGATCTCGGTCACGGCGCGAGCCGGGTCCGGCGTCACGGTGCCGGTCTTCGGGTTCGGCATGAGTCCTCGCGGGCCCAGCACCTTTCCGAGACGGCCGACCTTGCCCATGAGCTCCGGGGTCGAGACGGCGGAGTCGAACGAGGTGTAGCGGGCGGCCACCTCCTCGATGAGCCCGTCGCCACCGACCTCGTCGGCGCCGGCCGCGAGGGCTGCCTCGGCGGCCGGTCCCGTCGCGAAGACGATGACGCGCGCGGTCTTGCCGGTTCCGTGGGGAAGGTTGACGGTTCCACGAACCATCTGGTCGGCCTTGCGCGGGTCGACCCCGAGCTTCAGCGCGACCTCGACGGTCGAGTTGAACTTGGCGGAGCCGGACTCGCGGGCGGCCGCGACGGCTTCGGAGGGAGTGTAGAAGCGACCCTCTTCGATCTTCTCAGCGGCGGCGCGGTAGGCCTTGGATTTCGTAGCCATTATGCGTCCACCGTGATCCCCATCGAACGGGCGG
>JACMNE010000123.1 GCA_014378715.1 Microbacteriaceae bacterium | reverse complement strand
GCGCTTCGGTGGCGAACACCCGCGCCTCGGCGACCGTGGTGATGGTCATCCGCGGATCAGGCCTGGTCGCCGAGGTCGGCGAGGCGCGCCTCTTCGTCCGCGAGGATGCAGGACTCCACGACGGCGTCGAGGGCCCCGTTCATCACGGCGTCGAGGTTGTACGCCTTGTACCCGGTGCGGTGGTCGGCAATGCGGTTCTCCGGGAAGTTGTAGGTGCGGATGCGCTCCGACCGGTCCATGGTGCGGATCTGGCTCTTGCGCACGACGGACGCCGCAGCGTCGATCTCCTCCTGCTGGCGCGCGAGGACGCGGGCGCGCAGCACGCGCATCCCCGCCTCCTTGTTCTGCAGTTGGCTCTTCTCATTCTGCATCGCCACCACGATCCCGGTGGGGAGGTGGGTGATGCGCACGGCGGAGTCGGTGGTGTTGACCGACTGACCGCCCGGGCCGCTCGAGCGGTAGACGTCGATCTTGAGGTCGTTGGCGCTGATCTCGACCTCTTCGGGCTCATCGACCTCGGGAAAGACGAGCACACCGGCGGCGGAGGTGTGGATGCGCCCCTGCGACTCGGTCGCGGGCACCCGCTGGACGCGGTGCACCCCTCCCTCGTATTTGAGGTGCGCCCAGACACCGTCGGCCGGGTCGGACGAGGTGCCCTTGATGGCGAGCTGGATGTCCTTGATGCCGCCGAGGTCGCTGGTGGTCTGCTCGATGATCTCGCTCTTCCAGCGCTTCGACTCCGCGTAGTGCAGGTACATCCGCAGGAGGTCAGCAGCGAACAGCGCCGACTCGGCGCCGCCCTCCCCCATCTTGATCTCCATGATGATGTCGCGGGCGTCGAGCGGATCGCGCGGGATCAGCAGGCGGCGGAGCTTCTCCGACGCCGCATCGAGGCTTTCGACGAGGGCCGGGAGTTCCTCCGCGAATGAGGGGTCCTCGGCGGCCATCTCCGTGGCCGCCGACACGTCATCGGTGATGGCCTGCCAGTCGCGGTAGGCCGCGACGATGCGGGCGAGCTCCGCGTACCGACGGTTGACCTTCTTCGACCTGACCGGATCCGAGTGGAGAGCGGGGTCAGCAAGCTGTTCCTGGAGCTCATCGTGCTCGGTCAGCAGCGTTTCGACTGACTCGAACACGGATCAGTCCTTTTCTGAGCCGGGAGCCGAGGGCATCGACTTCTGGACCTGCATGAGGAACTCGACGTTGCTCTTGGTGTCCTTGAGGCGGGTCAGCACGAGTTCGAGGGCCTGCTGGGTGTCGAGCCCGGCGAGTGCCCGGCGCAGCTTCCAGTTGATCTTCGTCTCGTCGACGCCCATCAGCATCTCCTCCCGGCGGGTGCCAGAGGCGTTGACGTCGACCGCGGGGAAAATGCGCTTGTCGGCGAGCTGGCGGGAGAGGCGGAGCTCCATGTTGCCGGTGCCCTTGAACTCCTCGAAGATGACCTCGTCCATCTTGGATCCGGTTTCGACGAGCGCGGTCGCGAGGATCGTGAGCGATCCGCCGTCCTCGATGTTGCGGGCGGCCCCGAAGAAGCGCTTCGGCGGGTACAGCGCCGAGGAGTCGACCCCACCGGAGAGGATCCGGCCGGAGGCCGGCGCCGTGAGGTTGTAGGCGCGGCCGAGACGGGTGATCGAGTCGAGCAGCACGTCGACGTCGTGGCCGAGCTCGACCAGACGCTTGGCGCGCTCGATGGCGAGCTCCGCGACCGTGGTGTGGTCCTCGGCCGGACGGTCGAAGGTCGAGGCGATGACCTCGCCCTTCACCGTGCGCTGCATGTCGGTGACCTCTTCCGGACGCTCGTCGACGAGGACGACCATCAGGTGGACCTCGGGGTTGTTGATCGCGATGGCGTTCGCGATCGCCTGCAGCACGAGGGTCTTGCCCGCCTTCGGGGGCGAGACGATGAGGCCGCGCTGGCCCTTTCCGATCGGCGACACGAGGTCGATGATTCGCGTCGTGAGCTTGTTCGAGTCGGTCTCGAGGCGGAGGCGCTCCTGGGGGTAGAGCGGCGTGAGCTTGCCGAACTCGACGCGGTTCGCGGCCTGCTCGACGGGCAGGCCGTTGATCGAGTCGATCTTCACGATCGCGTTGTACTTCTGGCGACCGTTGTTCTCGTTCTCGCGCGGCTGGCGGATGGCGCCGACGACGGCGTCGCCCTTGCGCAGGTTGTACTTCTTGACCTGGCCGAGCGAGACGTACACGTCGTTGTTGCCGGGCAGGTAGCCGCTGGTGCGCACGAAGGCGTAGTTGTCGAGCACGTCGAGGATTCCGGCGACGGGGATGAGCACGTCGTCGTCGGAGATCTCGGGCTCGAAATCGTCGCCGGCACCCGGACCGCGGCGCTTGCGGTCGCGGTAGCGGTTGCGTCCGCTGCGATCGTTGTCGGCGTCGGCCTGCTGCTGGCGCTCGGTGCGCTCCGGCTCCGTGTTGCGGTTGCCGTCGTTGCGGACGTTGCCGTTGTCGCGGTTCTGGTTCTGGTCGCGGCTCTGGTCGCGGTTCTGGTTCTGGTCGCGGTTCTGGTTGTTCTGGCCGTTCCCGTTCTGGTCGTTCTGGTTCTGGTTGTTCTGGTTCTGGTTGTTCTGGTTCTGGTTGTTCTGGTTCTGGTTGTTCTGGTTCTGGTTGTTCTGGTTCTGGTTGTTCTGGTTCTGGTTGTTCTGACCGCGATTGCCTCGTCCGCGTCCGTTCGACCGGCCGGAGTCGGCCTGGTCGTCCTGCACGGCGCTGTCGTCGTCGGACTGCTCGGACTGCTGGCGGGCATCCGCCGTGCGCTCGCTGCGGTTGCGGTTACGACCTCGTCCGCGGCTGGGTGCCTGCTGCTCGTCGCTCGAGTCGGAGGGTGTCTCGGCAGCGGTCTCGGCGTCGGTGGACGCCGTGTCGTTCTGCGCGTCGGTGGCCGGCTCGGCCTGCTGCTGGCGCGACCGGCCTGCTCCGCGTGAGCGTCCTCGGTTGACGTGCTCGGTCGCGGCCACGGGTGCGTCGGCGGCAGTCGGCAGCTCGACCAGCGGCACGCTGGAGGAGTCGGTGGGCAGCTCGACGAGAGGAATGCTGGTCGCGTCGGCCGACGCGGTGGGCAGCTCGACGAGCGGGATGGAGGTGGTCTCAACGGGTGCGGCCTCAGCTGAGACCTGGACGGGAGTCGCGGTGGTGAGGACGCCTGCGGTGGCGCTCACCCGGCGCGAGGCGCGCTTGCGGGCGACGGGCGCGGTGGCGGCTGACTCGATGGCGGTGGGCTCGACGGGCTGCTCGAACACCGTCGTGTCGACGGGGGCATGCGCGTCAGAGACCGCTTCGTCAGAGACGGGCGCCTCGGCGGCTGGTGCGTCGCCCGTGGCGGTGGCGGAGTCGACCGCGACATCCGCTCTCAGGTCGGGGTTGGAGACCGGCGCGCCGGAGTCCGGCAGTGTGCCGGCGTCGGGCAGCTCGGGCTGCGTGGAGATCTCGCCGGCGCTCTCACCGGTCGGGGCCGCAAGGGTGCTGCTCTGAGCCTCGTTGATGGCGTCCACGAGTTCTCCCTTGCGTAGTTTGGACGTGCTGATCCCGAGGGTGGCGGCGAGAGCTTGGAGCTCGGGCAGGCGCAGGGCGCTCAGGGATGCGCGGACATTGATGTCAGACACTGAGTAGGGTTCCTCTCGCCCCGGGCGAGAAGTCGCCGGGGGGAAAATTGATCGCTGGTCGCGGGATCGAGTCGAGTGCGCCGATGTCGAATGCACAGTTACAGACTTCTCGAGCCGTGGGTGCGATATAGCGAATGCTAATTGAGAATGCGCCGGGCGGAAGGCAGAATCCGCAAGACGGGCGAGGCCCGCAGCGGACGGGGTTCGGATCGTTCGCCTACGTTCCCGCCGGGTGCGGATTCACTGTAGCACCTTTGAAGTCGACGGCCAGCATCAGCGATTGCCAGTCGTCCGCGCCGTGTTCGGCCACCAGCCTGGCCGCCTCGAGGCGCTGCGCCGGGTCGCTGCAGAGCACCAGGATCGACGGTCCGGCCCCGGAGACGACCGCAGGCAGGCCGCGGGAACGCAGCTGCGTGATGAGCGATTCGGTGCCGGGCATGGCCGCAGCGCGGTAGCTCTGGTGGAGCCTGTCCTCGGTCGCGGCGAAGAGCAGCTCGGGACTCTGGATGAGGGCGGCGATGAGCAGCGCCGACCGCGAGACGTTGAAGATCGCATCCTCGTGCGGCACGGAGGCGGGGCGCAGGCTGCGGGCCAGCTCGGTCGACATGGTGCTCTCCGGCACGCAGATGAGCGGCGACACCCCGCGGTGCACCATGAGCTTCTTGTGCTGGGGTCCCGCCTCGGTCGTCCACGCGATAGTCAGCCCGCCGAAGAGGGCGGGGGCGACGTTGTCGGGGTGTCCCTCAAGCTCGGTGGCCAGCGCGAGCAGCGCGCCGGAGTCGATGTCAACGACACCCTCGAGGAGGCCCTTCGCGGCCATGATCCCGGAGACGATCGCGGCACCCGACGAGCCGAGGCCGCGGCCGTGCGGGATCGAGTTCCGGGCGACGAGGTCGAGGCCGGGCAGGTCGAGGCCGTAGGCGGCGAAGCTGTGGCGGATCGCGGTGACGACGAGGTTCGTGTCGTCTGTGGGCACCTCTCCGGCGCCCACCCCGATGACCTCGACGGTCGCGCCGGGTGCCTTCCGGCAGGTGACGGTCAGCTCGTCGTACAGCGACAGCGCCAGGCCCAGGGTGTCGAACCCCGGGCCCAGGTTCGCCGTCGTCGCCGGCACCTTCACGGTGACGCTGCGGCCGGTCGGAACCGGCGCGGCGGCCAGCTTCACGCAGGCACTCTCTGCAGGCCGAGGATCGAGGCGATCTCCGCCGTGTCGACGGGGACGACCGTGGGAGAGACCTCGGTGCCGTCATCGCGGCGCAGCGCCCACTGGGGGTCCTTGAGCCCGTGGCCGGTGACGGTCAGCACCACGGTGGACCCTCGGGGGATCTCGCCGGCCTCCGATCGCTCGAGGAGCCCGGCGACGCTGATCGCGGAGGCCGGTTCGACGAATATGCCGACCTCAGCCGACAGGATGCGGTGAGCCTGCAGGATCATCTTGTCGGAGATCGCGCCGAAATAGCCGTCGCTGGTCGACCGGGCGTCGAGGGCGAACGCCCAGGATGCCGGGTTTCCGATGCGGATGGCGCTGGCGATCGTGTCCGGGTTCTTGACGACCTTGCCCAGCACGAGCGGGGCGCTGCCGGCGGCCTGGAAGCCGAACATCCGGGGGAGCTTCGTAGTCGCCCCGCGCGCGAGGTCCTCGCTGTAACCGCGGAAGTAGGCGGTGTAGTTGCCCGCGTTGCCAACGGGCACGATGTGGAAGTCCGGGGCGTCGCCGAGCACCTCGACGACCTCGAACGCGGCAGTCTTCTGCCCGGCGATGCGGTCGGGGTTGACCGAGTTGACGAGGTGGACAGGGTAGTTCTTGGCAAGGTCGCGGGCGATCTCGAGGCAGTCGTCGAAGTTGCCCTGCACCTGGAGGATCTCGGCATTGTGGGCGACGGCCTGGCTGAGCTTGCCCATCGAGATCTTTCCCTCCGGAACCAGCACCACCGAGGTGATCCCGGCGTGGGTCGCGTAGGCGGCCGCGGAGGCGGAGGTGTTTCCCGTCGAGGCGCAGATGACGGCCTTCGCGCCGTGCTCGACGGCCTTCGAGATGGCCATCGTCATCCCGCGGTCCTTGAAGGAGCCGGTGGGGTTCATCCCCTCGTACTTGACCCAGACGTCGGCGCCGGTGCGTTCGGAGAGCGCGGGCGCCGGGATCAGAGGTGTGCCGCCCTCGCCGAGGGTGATGACCGGGGTGGCATCGCTGATGTCGAGGCGGTCGGCGTACTCGCGGAGCACTCCGCGCCACTGGCGGCTGGTTGGGGTGTTGTTGGTGACCACTTAGGAACCCTCGACTCTCAGGAAGGATGTGACGTTTTGCACGACGGCGCTCGAATTGAGGGCCGCGACGGTTGCGGAAAGGTCTGATTCGGATGCCTCGTGGGTGCCGATTACCAGGGTAGCGCCGGGCGTGGCGAGCGTCTCCCCCGCGAGGTTGGTCGTGCTGCTCACGGACTGCTCCACGGTCTCGATGGAGACGCCGTGCTCGCTGAACAGATTCGCGATGGCGGCGAGTACCCCGGGCTGGTCGACGACGCTGAGGCTGATCTGGTACCGGGTCTGCACGTTCGAGATCGGGAGGATCGGCAGGTTCGCGTTGGTTGACTCGGCGACGCCCGGCCCGCCGATCACGTGCCGGCGCGCGGCCGAGACGAGGTCACCGAGCACGGCAGAGGCGGTCTCGATGCCGCCGGCGCCAGCGCCGTAGAACATCAGATCCCCTGCGGCCTCCGCCTCGATGAACACGGCGTTCTTGGCGCCGTGGACGGCGGCGAG
Organism: Microbacteriaceae bacterium; assembly: GCA_014378715.1. Lineage (GTDB taxonomy): Bacteria > Actinomycetota > Actinomycetes > Actinomycetales > Microbacteriaceae > Marisediminicola. Next base: position 8,592 of record JACMNE010000123.1, on the reverse strand, counting down.
CGGATGGGTGCGCGGCACGAGAGCGGGATAGACCCGCGCACTGACTCCCTCGACCCCGGTCTCCCGGTCGGTGAGCCGTTCGGCGATCGCCAGCAGCTTGACGACGTAGCCGGCCTTGCGCGCCGCGTCGACCTCCTCGATGGTCACCCCGGTGATGCCCTCGCGGTAGACGCGGTCGATGGGCACGGTGGTGTGGAAGGCGAGGCTCGCGAGGATCGCGGCCTTCTGGGCGGCGTCGTAGCCCTCGATGTCGGCGGTCGGGTCGGCCTCGGCATAGCCGAGCTCGGTCGCGGTGGCGAGAGCGGACTCCAGCGTCTCCCCCGCGGTGTCCATCCGGTCGAGGATGAAGTTGGTGGTGCCGTTCACGATGCCCATGATGCGCACGATCCGGTCGCCGGCGAGGCTGTCGCGCAGCGGGCGGATGATCGGGATGGCCGCGGCCACTGCGGCCTCGTAGTACAGCTGCGCGCCGACCTGCTCCGCGGCCTCGAACAGCTCGGGGCCGTGGGTCGCGAGCAGCGCCTTGTTGGCGGTGATGACATCCGCCCCGGAGTTCAGCGCCGTGAGGATGAAGCTTCGGGCCGGCTCTAGCCCGCCGATGAGCTCGATGACGATGTCGGCGCCCACGATGAGCCCCTCCGCGTCGGTGGTGAGCAGGTGCCGCGGGATCTGGGCGCTGCGTGGGGCGTCGAGCTCTCGCACGGCGACGCCGACCAGCTCCAGTCCGGCCCCCGATCGCTGCGCGAGCTCGTCACCGTGCTTGAGCAGAAGCGACACCACCTGCGCTCCGACCGACCCGGCACCCAGGATGGCGACACGGAGATTGCGGTATTCGATCATGCGGGTCCATTCGATCTGGTGAGCGGATGTGGGGCGTCGAGCCCCGCGTCCCGGGAGAGCAGGTCGGCTTCGGTCTCGCCGCGGACGATGACACGCGCCTGCCCGTCGCGCACGGCGACCACCGCAGGACGGCCCAGGTAGTTGTAGTTGCTGGACAGCGACCAGCAGTAGGCGCCGGTGGCCGGCACGGCGAGCAGGTCGCCGGGGGCGACGTCTCCCGGCAGGTAGTCGGCGAGCACCACGATGTCGCCGCTCTCGCAGTGCTTGCCCGCGACACGGACGAGCTCCGGCGCTGCGTCGGAGGCGCGGTTCGCGATCCGCACCGAGTAGTCGGCGCCGTACAGCGCGGTGCGGGCGTTGTCGCTCATCCCCCCGTCGACGCTCACGTACTTGCGCACGGCGAGCGAGTCGACGAGCACGTCCTTGATGGTGCCGACCTCGTAGAGGGTGAACATGGACGGGCCGACGATGACCCGGCCGGGCTCGATCGCGACGGCCGGCACCGGCACCCCGAGCCGTGCGGCCTCCGCGGCGACGATGTCGGCGAGGGCGCGTGCCATCTCGTCGACGGAGTCCGCCTCATCGACGCTCGTGTAGGCGATGCCGAAGCCGCCGCCGAGGTTGAGCTCGGGCACCGGGCCGTCGGCGAGCAGCGCGGCGTGCACGCCCATCAGACGCGCCGCGGCCTCGGCGAAGCCCTCGGAGCCGAAGATCTGCGACCCGATGTGAGAGTGGAGCCCCAGGAACTCCAGCTCGGGATGCGAGCGGATGTCGGCGACAAGAGACGGGGCATCGGCAAGCGCGACACCGAACTTCTGGTCCTCGCGGGCGGTGGCGAGGTACTCGTGGGTGTGGGCGTGGACGCCGCTGTTCACGCGCAGGCGCACGCGCACGGCGCGGTGGCGCCGCCGCGCGGCATCCGCTATCCGGGAGATCTCGACGGTGCTGTCGATGACGATCACGCCGACGCCGACCTCGACAGCACGATCGATCTCAGCGAGGGACTTGTTGTTGCCGTGGAACCCGAGGCGCGCCGGGTCGACACCCGCTGCGAGGACGACCGCGAGCTCACCCCCGCTGGCGATGTCGATGTTGAGGCCGGCCGCGGTGACCCAGCGGGCGATCTCGCTCGAGAGGAATGCCTTGGCCGCGTAGTAGACGGTGGCGCGGGAGCCGACGCGGGAGAACTCGCGGGAGAACGCGGTGCGGATGCGCTCGGCGCGGGCGACGACATCCGCTTCATCGCAGACATAAAGAGGAGTCCCGAACCGGGCGGCCAGGTCGGTGGCGCTGACTCCCGCGACCTCGATGGCACCCGATATCGCCCGCCGAGACCCCCCGGACCAGACCGCGGCATCGAGCGCATTGGCGTCGACCGGCTCGGTGAGCCACTCGGGGGCGAGCGGGTTGGGAGCCACAGATGTCCTCACGGCGGGGGCGGATCGGGCCAGGAAGACCCGTGGTTCGGGAGGCCCCATGAATTCTAGCGAACCGTCGCCGTGTGGCACGGTCAGAGCGAGCAGTCACCTTTGAGGGCGAGGGCGGCCTCATCGATCGGCACCACGCTGCCCCGCAGCGACAGCACGAGATCGGGGGCGTCGACCGAGACGGCCGACAGTTCGAGGGAGGCTGGCAGGTACTGCGCTATGCAGATGGACTGGGTGCGCAGCGCGAGCACGCCGGGCGCCCCGAACAGCTGGCGCAGCTCGTCGGCAGAGATGGTGGCGCCGGCCACCGTGATGCTTTGCGGGGAGAAGGTGAGCGCTCCGCTGTCCGCGCCGGGCAGCAGTCCGACGCCGATCGGCACGGTGACCCCGAATGCGGTGAACTCCGCGACGATGCGGATGTCGGAGTCCGAGAGCTCCACGTCGGAGACCGGCAGCCCGCTGAGGTTCGCCGAGAGCGCGGTGAGCTGCGACTGGTCGACCCGGAAGTCGATCGAGACGGAGTCGACGGTCTGGCTGCGGTCGAGCGGGATGCCGAGGCCGGTGACGACCGCGTCGCCGCTGAGCTCGCCAAAGGTGACGCCGGGGGCGGTGATGTCCACCTGGTCGAGGCGGCCCTGGGCGAGCTGGGCCAGCATGGAGAATCCGCCGACGCGCACGTCGACCGCCGAATCGGCCGGCAGGGCTAGGGCGGAGCGCAGCTGGGAGGTGACGGCGGTCGTGGTGATGGCTCGGGCCGCGACATCCGCTGCGATGGCGAGGGCCGCGACGAGCACGGCGACAACGGAGACCGCGATGATGACCCGGCGGCGCCTGCGCCGTGGGGCGATGGACGCCGGCTCCCCCACAGAGGCCGGTGTGCTGTCGGCCACGCCCTACATCCGGTCCGGGGCGCTGACGCCGAGCAGGTCGAGGCCATTGCGCAGGGCGACCCCCGTCGCATCGCTCAGCCAGAGACGGGTGCGGTGCACGTCGGTGACGCTCTCGTCGCCGACCGGGGTCACCCGGCAGTTGTCGTACCAGCGGTGGTAGGAGCCAGCGAGCTCCTCGCAGTAGCGGGCGATGCGGTGCGGCTCGCGCAGCTCTGCGGCCTGCGCGACGACGCGCGGCAGCTCGGCGAGCAGGCCCAGCAGGGCGCTCTCGGTGTCGTGGGTGAGCAGCGAGGCGTCGAAGACGCTGCGGCCGACCCCGGAGGCCGCCGCGTTGCGCGCTACCGAGAAGGTGCGGGCGTGCGCGTACTGCACATAGAAGACCGGATTGTCGTTCGTGCGCTTCTGAAGCAGCTCCGGGTCGAGCGTGAGCGGGGAATCGGCGGGGTAACGCCCGAGCGAGTAGCGCAGCGCGTCGGTACCGAGCCAGGCCTGCAAGTCGTCGAGCTCGATGATGTTTCCAGCACGCTTGGAGAGGCGGGCGCCGTTGATGCTCACGAGCTGCCCGATCAGCACCTCGATATCGCGGTCCGGGTCGTCGCCCGCGGCCCCGGCGAGGGCCTTGAGCCGGTGCACGTACCCGTGGTGGTCGGCGCCGAGCAGGTAGATCTTGTGCGCGAAGCCCCGGTCGCTCTTGTTGAGGTAGTAGGCGGCGTCTGCGGCGAAATAGGTCACGATGCCGTTGCCGCGACGGATCACCCGGTCCTTGTCGTCGCCGAAGTCGGTGGTGCGCACCCAGACCGCGTCGTCGTCATCGAAAACGTGGCCCTGCACCCGCAACCGATCGATCGCGGCAGTGATCAGGCTCTGCCCGGTGCCGGCGTCGACCGCGTGCAGGTCGCGCTCGCTGAACCAGACGTCGAAATGCACGTTGAATCTCTCGAGAGACGAGCGGATGTCGCCCAACTGCAGCGCATAACCGCGTTCGCGGGCGATGGCGAGCGCCTCGTCATCCGCCAGCTCGAGCAGGTCGGGGCGCTCGGCGACAACCTTGGCGGCGAGCTCGGCGATGTAGCTGCCCGGGTAACCGTTCTCGGGGGTCGGCAGACCCCGTGCCGCGGCGAGGATGGACGCACCGAAGTTATCCATCTGCGTTCCGGCGTCGTTGATGTAGAACTCGGTCGCGACCGTCGCACCGGAGGCGGTGAGCACCCGGGCGATCGAGTCACCGAGGGCCGCCCAGCGCGTGTGCCCGATGTGCAGCGGACCGGTGGGGTTCGCCGAGACGAACTCGAGGTTGATGGTCTGGCCGACGAGGGCGTCGGTGCGCCCGTAGGCGGCGCCCTGCTCGACGATCGCCTTGGCGAGGGAGCCGGCAGCCGCCGCGTCCAGGGTGAAGTTGATGAAGCCGGGACCGGCCACGTCAACCGCGGAGATGCCGTCGATGAGGCGGAACCCCTCGGCGAGTTCCGCGGCGAGCTCTCGCGGGGCGACCCCGACGGCCTTGGCGATCTTCATCGCGAGGTTCGTCGACCAGTCGCCGTGGTCGCGGTTGCGCGGGCGCTCCAGCGCGAGGTCGGCGACGGTGAGGGTCGGGGCGACGTCTCCCGCGCGACGCGCGAGCAGCTCGGTGGCGGACAACAGGAGGAGGGCGGAAAGCTCGGCGGGAGTCACAATAAGGCAGTCTATCGCGGGCCCCCGGCGCGCCTCGAAGGCGGTCGGTCCGCGGCAGGCGGGAGAATGGGGTACATCACGCCTCGTTGAAAGGTCACCGCCATGCCGCTCCCCCGTTCCGTCCTCCGGGGGCGCTCGTCCTCCGTCGCCAGCCGTTCGGTGTCGGCCGCGGTTGTGGCCGGGCTGGTCGTGGTGGCCCTCACGGCGTGTGGAACGGGCAGCGACCCGGCACCGAGCGCGTCGGGCGCATCCCCTTCGGCATCGCCGTCCGCATCGGCATCGGCGTCGGCGACCCCCACTGCCGAGCCGTCGGCCCCGGCCGAACCCACCACCGCCCCGGTCGCCGATCCGACGCCGATCGGTCTCGGCTGCACCGACCTCGTATCGCTGCAGACGATGTACGACTTCGACCCGAACTTCGCGCTGCGCACCGATTACACCCCTGACCCCAGCTCGCTGGCCGGCGCCGCGGTCGCGAACGGCGGCGTCGCCTGCAGCTGGGTGCAGCTCTCCAACGGAGAGACGATCGAGATCGCGGTGGCGCAGCCGTCCACGGCGGCCCTCTCCGCTCTCCGCTCCGACGCGGGTGCCGGCGCGGGCGACGGCGAGTACACCTCGAGTGCCCGCGGCGCCGGCGAGGTGCAGGCCTTCTTCGGCCCCTTCTGGATCTCGGCCGTCTCCAGCTACTTTGGAACAGCGGATGATGCGCAGCCGCTCCTGGACTCCGTGAAGGCTGCGATCGGGTGACCCGCGCACATGCGGGCCAGCCGAGGCGGGTGGTACTGGATCAGTGGTTCAGGTCAGTGCGGACTCGACGCCGTTCCCTCCGCCAGGAGGGCATCCGCTTTCATGGTGAACCACCTGGTGCCCCAGAACATCGCGGCCGCGAGGAACGGCAGGATGCCGAGAACGGCGATGCCGACCGCCCCGGACTCGGTGGGGTAGGTCTCGTTCACCGAGTTGCGCAGGATCGGGGCGACGAAGCCGCCGAGGTTGCCGAGCGAGTTGATGAGCCCGATGCCCGCCGCCGCCGCGGTGCCCGCGAGGAACGCGGTCGGGTAGGCCCAGGTGATGGGTCCGACCGACAGGAAGCTGCAGACGGCGAGGGTGATGAAGACGAGTCCGAGGATCGGCTGCCCGTTCGATCCGGCCCAGGCCGACCCGAGGATGCAGAGACCGGTCGTGGTGAAGAAGAACGTGCCCAGGGTGCGGCGGCGCACCACGGAGTTCGCGTATCGGCCCACGAAGTAGCAGGCGAAGAGGCCGAAGAACCACGGTATGGCGGCGATCAGACCGACCTGGATGCCGACGGCCTGCCCGGTGAGCTGAGACACCTGCTGCGGCAGGTAGAAGGTCGTGCCATAGACGGCGATCTGCAGGCAGAAGTAGATGATGGTGAAGTACCAGACCCGGCCGTTCGCCATGGCGGCGCCGATGCCCTTCGGCCCGGTCTCGTTCTTGACGGTGTTCTCCTGGTCCATCACGTCGAGCAGCGCCCTCTTTTCCTCGGTCGAGAGGAACTTCGCGTCCTGCGGACTGTTGATGAGGAAGAAGTAGGCGGCGAACCCGGCGACGACGGCGAGGAGGCCCTCGACTCCGAACATCAGCTGCCAGCCCGCGATTCCGGGCACGGCGTCACCGACGTTGATGAGGGATCCAGAGAGCGGTGCTCCGATCATCTGGGAGAAGGGCTGGGCGAGGTAGAAGATGGCGAACATCTGCACGCGCACCTTGTTGGGGAACCAGGCGGCCAGGAACATGATGACGCCGGGGAAGAGCCCAGCCTCGGTCACGCCCAGGAGGAACCGCAGGATGATGAACGAGGTCTCGCCCTGCACGAACGCGAAGCACGCCGAGACGATGCCCCAGGTGATGGCGATGCGGGCGAGCCAGAACTTGGCGCCGAATTTGTTGAGCAGGAGGTTGCTGGGGATCTCGAACAGCGCGTAGCCGATGAAGAAGATCCCGGCGCCGAGGGCGTAGGCCCCGGCGCTGATGCCGCGGTCCATCTCGAGGGCGGCCTCGGCGAACCCGACGTTCGTGCGGTCGAGGAAGGCGACGACATAGAGGATAACGAGCATCGGCATCAGGCGGAAGGACGCCTTCCTGATCGCCGAGCGAAGGACGGGGTCCTTCATGTGGTCGCGATGGACCTCGGTGGGTGCGGACATGAACTCTCCTTTGGGTCAGGTGGCAACTGCTGCGGGGTCGGTGAACGACGCGACCGGGGTGGTGATCGGGGTCGGTGCGGGCGGCTGGTCAGGCCGGGCGTCCGGCGGGACGGTCGGGCGGAGTCAGGCGGGGCAGTGACACCTTTCGGTCAGTGCAGCAGGCCGTTGACGATCAGTCCGATCCCGACGAGGGAGCAGACAGCGCCGATGGCGAGGTAGATGAGGCGGCCGCGCGACCAGCTGCTCGGCGTGAGGGAGGCCCAGATGCTGGCGGGCTCGTGATTGGTGCGGATCTGTGACATACGACTTACTCACTTCCTTGTGATCGGCGTAGCGTTTCCAGCAGGCTCACCACCCGGGGGACATTCGAAGCTGCGCGCACTGCGACGCGTAGTGAAATCCGAATCGTGGAGCCTATTTCCTATGCGATTGATACCATAACGCCAACTTTCGTCGGGCGGAAGGGGCAATTTTCGCAACCCGCCTGAAGTGGACGTCGGAAGTGTCAGGTAGGGCAATCCAGGCCGTTGCGGGGGTGCGCGCGCGGCACCGCACTCACATCCATCGTGGCCGTGGTGCTGCGGATCTCTGGTGACTCCTGGGGGCGTGGGGGTCGGCGGAGCCCCGAGTTCCGGAGGCCGGTTCGCCTGAGGACGGCTGAGGAGGGCCGTGGAAGAGTCGGCAGACAAGGATGGGGGACAGATGGTCGGGTTCCGCAGGCCGGGTCACGACCCGGGAATGTTGTCAACCAGCCGAGACGGGTGAGGTGGCGGATCGCCACGGGCTGCGGGGCTCGGCCGTCTGAGTTGTCGGCGCGGGCTGCGACGGGCTCAGTCGCCGGTTGGCCCGTTGAGCCGATGGCCAGCAGGCGGGTCGGGCTGTTCATCGGCGGTGCCGACGTGGTTGCCAGGGCCTTCTAGGGAGGGTCCACCGCCGTCAGCGGGTCCGCCGCCGCTGACCGGTGCGCCGCCGGCAGTGACAGGTTGTGACGCACCAGGGGCCGTACCGCGTGAGGGGTATGCGCTCAGGTGCCCGAGGTCCACGTTCGGCAGCATCTCGATGCGTTCGGATGTCGACTCGCCCGGAGGCTGTGGTGGGTACAACCAATAGGTGTCACCGACCCGTTCGATGCGCCAGCGGTAGTTGTGCAGCAGGAGGTGATGGTGACGGCAGAGGAGGATGCCGTCGGCGAGGTCGGTGGGGCCGTCGTCTCGCTGCCAGAAGCGGATGTGGTGCGCCTCGCACCAGGACGGCGGGTGGTGGCAGTCGGGAAAGAGGCAGCCGCCATCGCGAATAGCGAGGGCGATGCGCTGGCGGGAGGTGAAGAGACGCTGGTCGCGTCCGACGTTGTGGATCTCGCCGTTGGTGTCGAACTTCAGCGGCACGATGCCGGTGTCGCAGAGGATCCGGTCGATCCGGGCGCGGCCGACGGGCCCGGGGCGCCCCTCGATGGTTCCGTAGCCGCGGCCGGTCGCGTCGAGGGCGGGCACGGAGTCAGCGACGGGGGCCGGCTCGGGAATGGGAGCGGCAACGGAGTCGCGGCGGGCTGGCTCGTCGGCGGTCGGCTCGTGGCTGGTCGTGTGGTGAGAAGCG
>JACMNE010000001.1 GCA_014378715.1 Microbacteriaceae bacterium | reverse complement strand
TGAGCCCCCTGTCGGATTCGAACCGACGACCCCCGCTTTACAAGAGCGGTGCTCTGGCCAACTGAGCTAAGGGGGCGAACGCGACACCACGCTGGATGCGACATCCTATGGTAACTGTGCAACACGATCCGAAAGGCACTGACCGCCGCCATGACGCCCCCTCTCGTGCCGTCCGGAGCCCACCCGGGGGTCATCGCCATCCTCGGTGCGGTGCTCGTGGGAGTTCTCACCGCATCGCAGTCCCGAGTCAACAGTGAGCTCGCCCTGCAGCTCGGCGACGGCTACCTGGCCGCGGTCATCTCCTTCGGGTCCGGACTCGTCATCCTGCTCGCGGCGCTGCTGTTCTGGGCGCCCGGTCGCCGTGGGGTCGCCAACCTCGGCGCGTCCGTGCGCGGCCGCCGCACCCCGTGGTGGTACCTCTGCGGTGGGCTCGCCGGGGCGCTCTTCGTGCTCTCGCAGGGGCTGACCGGCTCGCTGCTCGGGGTGGCCATGTTCACGATCGCCGTGGTGTGCGGGCAGACCCTCTCCGGACTCGTCGTCGACCGGATAGGCATGGGGTCGGTCGCCGCGGTGCGCGTTACCGTGTCCCGCCTGCTCGGCTCCCTGCTGACGCTTGTCGCGGTCGGCTGGGCCGTCTCCTCCCAGGTGCGCGACGACACCAACCCCTGGATCTTCGTGCTGCCCCTGGTCGCCGGAATGGGCATCGCCTGGCAGCAGGCGGCGAACGGACAGGTGCGGGTGGTCGCGAAGTCCGCGCTCACCGCCACGCTCATGAACTTCGTGGCCGGCACCATCGCGCTCTCGATCGCCGCCGCGGTGCACCTTGCCGTCGTCGGAGCGCCGGACACCATGCCCACCGCCCCCTGGCTCTACCTCGGCGGCCTGCTCGGCACCCTGTTCATCGGCCTCGGGGTGATCGTCGTCAAGCACACGGGGGTGCTCCTTCTCGGTCTCGGCGCCATCGCCGGCCAGCTCATCATGTCGCTCGCCCTCGACGCCATCGCCCCCGTCTCGGGACGCGGCGTCGAGTGGACCACTGTCCTCGGCACCGCCCTCACCCTCGGAGCGGTCGTGATCGCCGCGATCCCGTCCCGCGCGATCCGGGGGCTCTGAGCTCAGCTCGTGCTCGAGAAGGCTTCGCAGCCGAGCCCGCAGCTAGAGCGACCCGGCCCGGCCTGACCCGGCCCGAGCTGGCCCGGCCTGGCCCGGCCCGAGCTGGCCCGGCCTGGCGCGAGCGAGCGTGACACATCCGCGTGCACCGGCCGGGCAGGAGGAACCGGTGCACGCGAATGTGCGATCCCGCCGACGGGTTTCAGAACACCTCTCGGTGCACAGGCCTCGATCCCGGTACCACTGCACGCGCGTATGCGATCCGGCCCGGAAGGATGGAGGCCCAGCCCCACCATCATTAAGGAGTCGGGCGGGTCACAGGCGCCTCAGCGGCCGGTGGGGCACCCCGGCCACCGCGTTCGTGAATGACAAAAAATAAGGGGCGGCGACGCGGTCAGAGCGCCGTGAGGAAGGCGCCCGGGTCGACCGGCAGCTTGGGGCCG
>JACMNE010000122.1 GCA_014378715.1 Microbacteriaceae bacterium | reverse complement strand
CGTGGCCAGCAGGTAGAGGTTGATGCCGGCGATCAGCAGCTGGGCGACGGCGAAGCTGATCGCGTTGACCAGGTGGGCGCCGGTGCCGAATCGGCGTCGCATGAACTCAGGGACGCTTCGCACGCCCGAGCCGTAGTAGAACGGCATCATCACGATGCCGAGGAACAACATCGCCGGGACGGCGCCGATCCAGAAGTAGTGGAATGTCGCGGCCCCGAACTGGGCACCGTTGGCCGACATGCCCATGATCTCGACGGCACCCAGGTTGGCCGAGATGAACGCCAGACCGGTGACCCATGCCGGGAGGGAGCGGCCCGACAGGAAGAAGTCGAGGCTCGAGGAGACCTGCCGGCGAGCGAGGACACCGATCCCGATCACGACAACGAAATAGAGCGCCACGATCGAGTAGTCGAAGAAGTTCGCGTCGAGGCGGAAGGTGCTGTCAGCTGTATGGATCACGGGTGGCTCCGATGCACGCTCAGCACCACCCCCCTGGCGGCGCCCATTGGCACGTTACTCCCGCCGGGGAACCCCTGCGCGCCGCCCCGCCTGCCTTTCCTCTCGAGCGACCGTTCATGCCGCCCGAATCGCCCGATGCCGATGCCGATGCCGATGCCGGACCGTCAGATCTCGAGGTGCAGATGTGGGGGTGGGGGTGTCTACGGTGGGGACATGCGCCACCACATCGTTCCCCCGTACCTCCTGACCCACCTGTCCGAGCTCGACCGCGACGACATGCGCGAGGCCAGTGATGCGGCCCGCCGCGCCCTCATCTCCCCGTTCCCGCCACACCCCACCAGCCCCACGGCGATCCCCACCACTCCTCCGGTCGCGGTGGAGCCGACGCGGCCCGACCGCACGATCAGTGATGCCGCCGGAACTGAGACACTCCCCGGTGCCGTCGTGCGTCGCGAGAGCGCCGCCGCCACGGGCGACCCGGCGACCGACGAGGCGTACGAGGGGCTCGGTGCGACCTACAGGATGTTCGCCGAAGCCTTCGGGAGGGCATCGATCGACGGCGCCGGTCTGCCGCTGCTCGCCACCGTCCACTACGGACGCCTCTACGACAACGCCTTCTGGGACGGGGGGCAGATGGTGTTCGGTGACGGAGACGGGCAGGTGTTCGGGCGCTTCACCGCCTCGCTCTCCGTGATCGGCCACGAGCTCGGGCACGGGGTGACGCAGTACGCCGCGAACCTGACCTACCAGGGTCAGTCCGGCGCCCTCAACGAATCGATCTCGGACGTCTTCGGCGCCCTCGTGGAGCAGCACGAGCGAGGCCAGGACGCGGGCAGCGCCAACTGGCTGATCGGCGAGGGACTCTTCACCGATCAGGTCGAGGGCACGGCCCTGCGATCGATGAAGGCCCCCGGCACCGCCTACGACGATGACGTCCTGGGCAAGGACCCGCAGCCCGGCCACATGGACGACTACATCGAGACCACCGAGGACAATGGCGGTGTGCACCTCAACTCGGGCATCCCCAACCGGGCGTTCCACCTCGTCGCCACCGCCATCGGCGGCAACGCGTGGGAACAGGCGGGCCGGATCTGGTACGACACGCTCGGCAGCGG
>JACMNE010000121.1 GCA_014378715.1 Microbacteriaceae bacterium | reverse complement strand
CGACGTCTTCGCCAGATATCTCCTCGACGACTCGCACTACCTCGACCGTTACGCCCGGGTGCTCGCCACCCTGGCGGCACGGGCACCCGACGTCGAAGGCATTGCGCTGCTGGCCGGCTCCGCAGCCGGTGCCGTAGCCGCCGAGCGGGAGCTCCACCGAGAGTTCCTGATGCCTCGGGGCCTCGACCCCGACGCCGACGCGGTGCCGGGGGCCACTCCCACCTGTCGCGCGTACACGGGCTCGCTCGAGTCGGCCGCGCACGGGCCCTTCAACGTCGCGCTCGCGGCGGTCCTGCCGTGCTTCCGGGTCTACGCCGAGGTCGGTCGCCACGTCATGTCGCAGCGGCGGGGAGGCACCCACCCCTACGCAGCGTGGATCGACGCCTACGCGGCCCCCGAGTTCGCCGAGGCGGTGCGGACCATGGAGGCCTACGTCGACGGGGTGTCCTCCGCCAGGATGACTTCCGACCGGACGGGGATGCTCGACGCCTACACGCTCTCCACCCGGTACGAGTGGATGTTCTGGGACGCCGCGTGGAGCGGGCAGGAGTGGCCGACGGCGATGACTGGGACATCCGTCCCACGCTGACGGGTCACATCCGACCCCATCAGGGGTCAGTTGCCGCCCCGCGAACCAGTCTGACGACCTTGCCGCCTGATGATCTGGATAGGACACCGACATGAGGCCGCCAGTGCCCTCGTCCACCGCTGAGACCGCTGCGCAGGAGGCGGGAGTTCGACGCCGATCTACACCTCTGATTTTGCACAGAACCTGGTGGGGGACTGGCGAACCCCAGGAGTTCAACAGAACCTCGCCCGGAGTTGGTGCACGGGCCGTCCGTACGTCGCCGGGGTCGCCTTGCCTCGAGGCGTTGCCGCGCCACCGCGCCACCCGAACCTGAGGAGCCGGACATGACTCGTCCGTCGAACGCCGCCGCCAGCCATCTTCCTCGACGCCGCATCGCCGGAGGCGTGGTGCTCGCCCTCGCGGCGGCTGCCTTCTACCCCGCTGCGGCGTCCGCCCACCCCGACCACGGCCACGACAAGGGGGGGCCGCGGCTGTTGGCGCGGGCGCTGCTGTCCGCCGACCACCAGGCCCCGGGCCCACCGTCGGGGTCCTTGGCCACGGCGGCCAACGGGCGTCAAGGACCGTTCCGCGGACAGGTCATACCCGGATTCTCGGCGGCCGTCGACAACGGTGACGGCACCTTCTGGGCCCAGCCCGACAACGGATTCGGGGCGAAGGGCAACTCAGCCGACTTCCTGCTGAGGCTCTACCTGGTCAAGCCGCAGTGGAGGACGGCGAAGGGCGGATCGGGCAAGATCACGGTACTGCGCCACATCACGTTGTCCGATCCGCACCACAGGATCGGATTCCCGATCGTCAACGAGCGCGCGAGCGACCGTCAGCTCACGGGCGACGACCTCGACATCGAGTCGGTCCAGCGCAGCCGTGACGGCTCGTTCTGGATCGGCGACGAGTTCGGACCCTTCCTGCTGCACGTCGACCCTCGCGGCCGTGTCCTCTCAGCGCCGGTCCCGTTTCCGCTCGGCAAGTCGCCGCAGAACCCGACCCTCGGCGCCGAGGAGCCCCCCGTCCGACAGAGCGGTGGTTTCGAGGCGATGGCCCAGTCGACCGATCGGCGCCACCTCTACCCGATCGTGGAGAACAGCCTCGTTGACGACACCGACCAGCGGCGACGGATCATCTCGGAGTTCGACACCCGCACGGCCCGATACACCGGCAGGACGTGGAGCTATCGGGTGGACGCCGACGCGAATCTCGTCGCCGACGCCCAGATGGTCGCTCCGGGAAGGCTGCTGGTGCTTGAGCGAGACAACTTCGACGGCCCGCTGGCCGTCACCAAGCGTGTCTACGAGGTCCGGTTCGGCAAGAAGAACGCGACCGCGCCGCTGACCAAGTCGCTTGTCGTCGACCTGCTCAAGATCTCCGACCCGCGGCGGATCAGCGCCGGGGGCGGTTGGGGAACGGGCAAGGAGTTCTCGTTCGGATTCCAGTCGGTCGAGATGTTGGTTCCACTGTCGCACGGTCGCCTGCTGATCGCCAATGACAACAACTACCCGGGCAACTCGGCCAGGAACCCGGGCACGCCCGACGACACCGAGATGATCATCGTCGACACCCGTGGCGGCGGCAGGCACTAGGACGGCAGGTACGCCCAGGCCCAGGCCCAGGCCCAGGCCCAGGCTCAGGCGATGAGATCGAGCGTCTCGCGGCGGTGACTCGTCGATTCACGGGGCGAGCCTGCGCCTTGCACCTCGTCGTAGGCGATGCGCAGCCGCGCCACCGCCTCCGTCAGCCTCTCGTGCGACTGGGTGAACGGCAGCCGCAGGTGCCGCTCGCCGGCCGGCCCGGCCTGGGCGACGAACCGCGGCCCGGGAGTCAGCAGCAGTCCCTGTCGTGCGGCCGCGGTGGTGAGACGAGACGAGATGCGCCCGGGCAGCGTGACCCAGAGGTTGAGGCCACCGGCGGGACACGGCGCCTCGATCTCGGGCAGCTCCCTCGCCAGCTCGCCGAGCAGGTGGTCGCGTGCGGCCCTCAACCGTGCGCGGCCGGCGGCTGCTGTCTGGCCCCCCTCGCCCAGCAGCACGGCGAGCAACAGCTGGTCGAAGGCTGACGTGCCGAGATCATCCATCATGCTGGCCCGCACCAGCGGCATGACGACATTGCGTGG
>JACMNE010000120.1 GCA_014378715.1 Microbacteriaceae bacterium | reverse complement strand
GTGCACCGCGGAGCGCACACCATCGCCGGCGAGGCGACCGAGCTCTACGAGCACGCCCGCGCCCGCGTCGCCGCCTTCATCGGTGCGCGTGCCGAGGAGGTCGTGTGGACCTCGAACGCCACCGACGCGCTCAACCTCGTCGCTCACGGGTTCGCCAGTGCGAGCCGCGGGTGGCGCGGTGCAGCGTCTCCGTTCGCGCTCCGGTCGGGGGACGAGATCCTCGTCACCGAGGCCGAGCACCACGCCAACCTCATCCCCTGGCAGGAGCTCGCCGCAGGCGCCGGCGCGACCCTGCGCTTCGTCCCCGTTCGCGACGATGGAACGTGGACAGCGGATGACGCGCTCGCCCTCATCACGACACGTACCCGAATCGTGGCCTTCGCCCACGTCTCCAACGTGACCGGGATGGTCGCACCCGTCGCCGAGCTCGTCGCGGCCGCCCACGCGGTCGGGGCGTTCGTGGTGCTCGACGCATGCCAGTCCGCCCCGCACCGCGCCATCGACCTCGCGGCCCTCGGCGTGGACTTCGCCGCCTTCTCCGGCCACAAGATGCTCGGGCCCACCGGGATCGGGGTGCTCTACGGCAGGCAGGAGCTGCTCGACGCGCTCCCGCCGTTCCGCACCGGTGGGTCGATGATCACCACCGTCACCATGGAGCGCGCCGAGTTCCTGCCCTCCCCGCAGCGCTTCGAGGCCGGAACGCAGCCCGTCTCGCAGGCAGTGGCGCTCGCCGCCGCCGTCGATTACCTCGAGGGGGTCGGGCTCGACCGCGTCGAACACCGCGAGGAGCAGCTCGCCCAGCGCATGCTGGAGGGACTCGCGCCCCTTCCCGGCATCCGCGTGATCGGCAGCGGGCCGGGCGTGCCGCGCTCTGGGCTCGTCTCCTTCGACGTCGCCGGGGTGCACGCGCACGACGTCGGCCAGTTTCTCGACGCGCAGGGCATTGCCGTGCGGGTCGGCCATCACTGCACGCAGCCGCTGCACCGCCGCCTGGGCGTGACCTCGACCACCCGGGCGAGCGCCTACCTGTACACGACCACCAACGAGGTCGACCGGCTCATCGCCGGTGTTGCCGAGGTGCGCGACTTCTTCGGGGCCAGTGATGTCTGATTCCCTCTCGAGCATGTACCAGCAGGTCATCCTCGACCACGCCAGGTTGCGCACCGGCGACGGAATACTCGAGAGAGCGGATGTCTCCCACCACGAGCGCAACCCGACCTGCGGCGACGAGATCACGGTGCAGCTCGCGATCGAGCCGGGAACCGACCGGATCTCCGGCCTGGGCTGGACCGGCAATGGCTGCAGCATCTCCATGGCGTCCGCGTCGATGCTGGCCGGCATCGCGCCGGGCCTCACCGTCGCGGAACTGGCGGAGCGGATCGACGCCTTCCGGGAGATGATGCGATCGCGCGGGGTCGGCGAGCCCGACGAGGACCTGCTGGGTGACGCGATCGTCTTCCACGGCACCTCGAAGTACGTGATGCGGGTGAAGTGCGCGATGCTCGCCTGGGTCGCGGCGGAGGCCGGGGTCGCGAAGATCGCGCCCTAGTCCTCGGGTCTCACGCGGGTCGAGGGATCCCGGTATCATATTGACAAACATCAATGGGTCTCGCGATACTCGACAGGCAGCAACACACGTCGATGCCTGCGTGGCTCCGCCCGCGTCCCACGCTCCAGAAGGCCCCATGACCATCATCGCTCCCGCCCGTCTCGGCATCGTCGACAAGCTGCTGCCCGTCTGGATCTTCGCGGCCATGGGCCTCGGCCTGCTGCTAGCAGTCTTTGCGCCCGCCTTCGGCGACCTGCTGCACTCCTGGTCCGTCGGCTCGGTGAGTGTGCCGATCGCCCTCGGACTGCTCGTCATGATGTACCCCGTCCTGGCCAAGGTGCGCTACTCCAACGCGAAGTCGGTTGCCGCCGACCGGCGCCTACTGATCGCCTCCCTCGCCCTCAACTGGATCCTCGGCCCCGCGCTGATGTTCGCGCTCGCCTGGATATTCCTGCCCGACCTGCCCGAGTACCGCACGGGCCTCATCATTGTCGGGCTCGCCCGCTGCATCGCCATGGTGCTGATCTGGAACGATCTCGCCTGCGGGGACCGCGAGGCCGCTGCCT
The DNA here is from genome assembly GCA_014378715.1 of Microbacteriaceae bacterium. Taxonomy (GTDB): domain Bacteria; phylum Actinomycetota; class Actinomycetes; order Actinomycetales; family Microbacteriaceae; genus Marisediminicola. The sequence goes on along the minus strand of JACMNE010000120.1, from coordinate 12,717 downwards.
TCCTCGTCGCGATCAACTCCGTCTTCCAGGTCGTCGCGTTCTCGGCCCTGGGCTGGTTCTACCTGCAGATCCTGCCCGCCTGGCTCGGGCTGCCCACCACAAGTGCCGAGTTCTCCTTCGTCGCGATCACCGCGAGCGTGCTGGTCTTCCTCGGCATCCCCCTCGCCGCCGGCTACCTCAGCCGCCGCATCGGCGAGGCCACCCGAGGCCGCGACTGGTATGAGACCAGGTTCCTGCCGCGCGTCGGCCCCTTGGCGCTCTGGGGGCTCCTGTTCACGATCGTGATGCTCTTCGCCCTCCAGGGACAGCAGGTGATCGACAATCCAGCGGATGTCGGACGCATCGCCCTCCCGATGCTCGTCTACTTCGGGGTGATCTTCGTCGTCGGGTTCCTCGTCGGCCGCCTCATCGGACTCGCCTACGACCGCACCGCGACCCTCGCATTCACCGCGGCCGGTAACAACTTCGAGCTGGCGATCGCGGTGGCCATCGGCACCTTCGGCGCGGCGAGCGGCCAAGCCCTCGCCGGCATCGTCGGACCGCTCATCGAGGTGCCCGTGCTCGTGGGACTCGTCTACGTGTCGCTCTGGCTGCGCAGGGTCATGTTCCGCCAGAATGCGGACGGCACCCCGATCATCGGCACTCCTGATAGCGCCGCCATATCAGGTTCCGCACGAAACGAGCGCGCGCAGGTGTCGGAGTCGGCTGCGCCCTAGACTCGCGGCGTGGCCCCTTTCCCCTCCGATGACGCGGGCGTGGCGGCATCCGCTTCGCCCTCTCTCGATCGGGCGCGCGCTGAACGGATCGCTCGCAACCTCCGAGCGATCGCCGACCCCACCCGGGTTCAGCTGCTCGGGCTGATGCTCGAGCGCCCGGACGGCCGCGCCCTCGTCGGCGAGCTCGCCGAGCAGCTGGGGCTCTCCCAGCCCACCGTGAGTCACCACGTGCGCGTGATGTTCGACGACGGCCTCGTCACCCGCGAGCAGGCGGGCCGGCTCGTCTGGTACTCCGTCGCGGCCGACCGCCTCGACGACGTGGAGGAGGCGCTGAACCCGGCCTCCGACTCGCCGGCCTCCGTGCCGGTGGACGTGCTCGCCCGCATCTCCCGCGACCTCGCGACCCGTTTCGGCGGCGTATTCTCGCCCGAGACCGTCGAGCGCTATGTGAACGAGAGCCACCACCTGCTCAGCGACCGCGGCGGCCGGTTCCTGCCGTCGCTGACCGCCCGCTTCGCTGCCGACCGCCTCGCCGCTCTCACCGAGAACCAGGACTTCTCAGCGGATGCCGCGCCGCTGGTGCTCTTCGTCTGCGTGCGCAACGCGGGCCGCTCGCAACTGGCCGCCGCCATCCTTCAGTCCCTGGCCGGCGACCGGGTGCGGGTGCGCACGGCCGGGTCGGCGCCTGCGGCCGTGGTCAGTGCCCGGGTCGTCGTGGCTCTCGACGAGATCGGCGTGCCACTGGCGGGGGAGTATCCGAAGCCGCTCACCGACGAGGTCGTGCGCGCGGCCGACTACGTGGTGACGATGGGCTGCGGCGACGCGTGCCCGGTGTACGAGGGGCGCCGGTACCTGGACTGGGACCTCGTCGACCCGGCCGGACTGTCGATGGACGGGGTGCGAGCCGTTCGGGACGACATCGATGCACGCGTGCGCGCATTGCTGGTCGAGCTTGGGATCGGTGCTCGCGAGACATCCGCTCGATAAAGCATAGATAACCATCTATGCTTAGGGCATGACCTCTCGACCCTCCGTACTCTTTGTCTGTGTCCACAACGCCGGACGCTCCCAGATGGCGGCCGGCTATCTCACGGCGCTGGCCGGGGGGGCGATCGACGTGCTCTCCGCCGGCTCGGAGCCGAAAGACCAGATCAACCCGGCGGCGGTCGCGGCCATGGCCGAGGAGGGAATCGACATCTCGGCGAACGTGCCGAAGATCCTGACGACCGACGCGGTGCGCGAGTCGGATGTGGTCATCACCATGGGCTGCGGCGACACCTGCCCGATCTTCCCCGGCAAGCGCTACGAGGACTGGGAGCTCGACGACCCGGCAGGCCAGGGCGTCGACGCCGTGCGCCCCATCCGCGACGAGATCAGGGCGCGCATCGAGGTGCTCATCTCCGAGCTGCTGCCGGCGTCATGAGCATCCCCGTGAGCGAACGCCGCGGCCTGCCGGGCCTGCGCTATCCCGAGGAGTACCTCGCCCGCCTCGCGACCGAGCTCAGCATCCGCTTCGACCGGGTGTTCGGGGCCGAGACCGTCGAGCGCTACGTGCTCGAGTCGTACACCGGGCTGCTGCGCACCTCCACCGTCACCGTGCACCTGCCGTCACGCACCACCCGCTTCGCGACCGACCGCCTCACGGCGCTCGCCCAGGCGAAGGGCGCGATCGAGCAGGGCGTGCCGGAGATCCTGTTCGTCTGCGAGCAGAATGCCGGACGCTCGCACATGGCAGCCGCTCTCACCGCCTCGATGTCGAAGGGACGCGTGCACGTGCGCTCCGCCGGGTCGGCGCCCGCCCGCGAGCTGCACCCGCACGTCGTGGAGGTGCTCGCTGAGCTCGGGCTGGACCTGACCGACGAGTTCCCGAAGCCGCTGACCGACGACGTCGTCCAGGCAGCGGATGTCGTCGTCACGATGGGCTGCGGCGGCGCCTGCCCCGTCTACCCGGGCACCCGCTACCGCGACTGGGCGCTCGCCGATCCGGCCACTCTGCCGATCGAGGGAGTGCGTGCCGTTCGGGACGAGATCGCGGCCAGGGTCGCGGAGCTGCTCGACGAGCTCGGGGTGCCGCGGGACTGAGCTGGCTGCGCCGCGCTGCGCTGGCTAGGCTCCGGCGCTACCGCGCGAAGTCGTAGCGCGCGAGGGCGTCCGCGTCGCGGGAGTAGGTCGCTGAGGAGCGTGCCGTGTCGAGCGCGACCACAGGGTCGGACTCCGCCTCCGCGATCGCCAGCAGCCGGTCGGCCTCGGCGAGCCGGGTGCGGGCATCCGCCCCCGTCCCGCCGCGCCGTGCCGCGATGTACGCGTGGGTCGTCTGCGACTGGCTCCGCGCCGTGAGCAGTGCCCCGGCGAGGGCCTCCCGTGCATGGAACAGACGCTGCCGCTGGCTGCGGGCCCCGGCCAGGGCGGTGTCGAGGGTCGCGAGCCCCGCTTCGATCATGGCGATGGCCGCGTCCGGGTCCCGGGTGCCGGTGCCCGCACCACCGACCCGCGCTATCACGCCCTCCAGCCCGGCGATCGCCTCGCCGACCGCGGCACCCGTGTCGGGGTCCGGCGGGGCGTCCCGCACGGTTCGCGCGTCCGTGATCGCCTGGCGCACCGCGACGAGCAGCGATTCCCGGCGAGCGGATGATGCGCCCAGTGCCCCATCCAGCTGCTCCAGTTCATCAAGCAGCCGGGCCGCCGCCCGCGCCTGGCGCTCGGCAGCCTGTATCTGGGCCGCGACGGTGGCCCCCCGTCCGTCGGCGATGGTGCGGGCGATGTCGTCGGCGGCGCGCTCGGCGGAGTCGAGCAGGGCGGCGGCCGCGGCGGGGTTCCCGCCGGGTGCGCCGGCTCCCACACTCGCCCCCGACACCGGCGCGATGGCCGCGGGAGAGTAGGCCGCCGACATCCGCTGCCAGAGCAGGCGAGAGTCGGGGAGACGGGAGCGGGTCGCGGCAGAAAGGGTGCGCAGCTGCTCGAGGTCGGCCGGAGCGCTGCGCTCGAGGGCACGGAGGTCGTCGAAGACGGCACGCTCCGCGGCGAGGGCGGTGCGAGCGGAGTCGCAGAGGGAGAGAATGCGGCCGGTCCACTCGCGCACCTGTGTGGCCGTGTCGGGAACGGAGTCGTCGAGTTGCTGCTTGAGGGCGAACGCGGCGCGGAGAGAGGCGGTCGCAGTCGCGACGGCACTCGCAAGTCCCGCCGCACGCTCCTCGCCGAACTGGGCGATCGCGAACCCGAGCTCGTCGGAGGTCTCCGCCACATCGTCATCGAGCCGAACGAGCGCGATGTTGGCGCGCTGGGCGACGACGGCCGGCCCCGAGCCCGAGCCCGATCCAGAGGAGGAGGACGGGGCAGAGGAGGAGGACGGGGTAGAAGAGGAGAGAGGTGCCGCACCGTGGATCCCGGTGTGAACCGGAGTCGCCCGCACCGTCCCCGACCGCGCAGCGGGACGGGCCCGCCCGCGCCGGACCAGCACCACGAAACCCACCGCCACCGCCCCGGCGAAGACGAGACCGACCGTTCCCACGGCCGCCACGGCCCCGGCGATGGCCCCGGCGATGGGCTGCAGCGCCACATCCACCGCCACCATCGCACCCATACCCAGTACCCTACGACGCGCCGTTCCCGCGAAACTCCACGCCTGCTCCCGGATCTTGGGGCCATACTCCCTTAAGGTAACCATGTGTGGCGCGCTGAGAGACGAGACGATGCAGGCGATTTCCTGCCCGAATCCGGGGGAACCCTTGCCCGAGCGGAGCACCAGGTGACCTCCCCCCATTCCCTCAACACGGGGGACCCGGCGTCCCGGCCGGTGAACATCGCTGAACCGACATGGCTCGGTTGGCGCGAGGAGCTCTCCCGCATCGGCGGCCGCTCACCGCTCATCCACTTCGTCGACGCACCCCGCACCCGCATCGAGCTGAGCACCACCCACCCGGGCGGGCTCGCCATGTTCATCACCGGCAAGACCACCCTGCTGTCGAGCCTCATCCGAGACGACCTCGCCCTGCGCGCCGCCAGGATGGCGGCTGGCGAGATCGCGTCCAAGGGCGTCGAGCTCGCGACCGCCCGCGGCATCGACTCCGTGCACCTCGGCATCGGCATCGCCGAGTGGCAGCATAACGGCGAGGACTTCTGTGGCCCCGTGCTGCTGCGCCCCCTCGCCATCCGGCGTTACGGCCGCGACTTCGAGCTGCGCCTGCGCGGCGCCGCCTACCTCAACCCCGAGCTCGCCCGCGCGCTCTCCGCCCAGTTCGACATCCAGCTCGACGCGGCGTCCTTCGCGGCGCTCGCCGAGTCCGACGGGTCGTTCAAGCCGAACCCGGTCATCGACCGCCTCCGCGGCCTCACCTCCCACCTCGAGTGGTTCAACGTGCAGCCGCGCCTCGTCGTCTCCTCCTTCGCCGATGTGCAGGCCAGGATGGCAGCGGATGCTGCGGAGCTCGCCCACCCGATCCTCGACGCCCTCGCGGGCAATCCCACCGCGCGCTGGCGTGTGACGGAGGGCTTCGCCCCCGTCGAACCGCAGCACCAGGACCTGCGCTCGCCCGAGACCGACACCCTGCTCCTCGACGCCGACGCCGAGCAGGAGAACGTCGTCGCGCAGATCGCCGCCGGCAACTCCGTCGTCGTCAAGACCCTCCCGGGCACCGGCGGCACGCAGACGATCGTGAATGCCGTCGGCTGCCTTGTCGCCCAGAACAAGCGCGTGCTCGTGGTGAGCCCGCGCCGGTCCAGCCTCGTCGGCATCCAGGCGCGCCTCGCCGGGATCGGTCTCGCCGGTGTCGCCGTCTCTCCTGCGACACTGCGTCGCGACCTCATCCGCTCGATCGCTCGCAACGAGAAGGCAGCTCAGCCGCAGGTCGGCGAGGTCGACGAGGCGCTCGTGCGGCTGCGCCGGGTGCTGCTGGACTACCGCGGCGCGATCACCCGCACCAATGACGCCCTCGGCATTTCGGTGCTCGACTGCCTCTCCGAGCTCTCCCGGCTGGCCCTGCTCGCCGACGCCCCCTCGACGACCGTGCGCCTCACCCGCTCGTCCGTCGAGAAGCTCGCGGTCGACCGCACCCGGGCGGCCGACGCCATGGTGCAGGCCGCCGCTCTTGGCGAGTTCAAGTACGGCCCGGGCGACTCGCCCTGGTACGGAGCCACTTTCGTCACGAGTGCCGAGGCCAGCAGCGCCCACGAACTCGCGAAGCGCCTCGAGCAGACCGACCTGCCGCGCCTGCTGTCCCGCGCGGGCGAGGTCATCGGCTCGACGCACATGCGCCCGTTCGAGAACATCACCCAGCTCGGCGTCTACCTGCGCCTGCTCACCGACATCCGCGACACGCTCGACAAGTTCCTCCCTGTCGTGTTCGACCGGTCGCTCAGCGAGCTCGTCGCGGCGACCGCCGCCCGTCGCGACGCCCCCGAGATGTCCGGGGCCAACCGCCGCCGGCTCAAGAAGCTCGCCAAGGAGTATGTGCGCCCCGGGGTGCACGTGACCGACCTGCACGGTAGCCTCACCCGCATCCAGCAGCAGCGCATCCTCTGGCAGCGCTACGTGGCCGCAGGCGCCCCGCCCGAGATCCCCGTCGGCATCGCCGACGTGCAGGCCGCCTGGCAGCGCGTCGAGCAGGACCTCGCCTCGCTCGACCGCCCGCTCAACGTGACAATGCAGGACGAGCTGCTCGTCAACCTGCCGATCGCCGACCTCGGCGCACGGCTCACGCTCCTCTCCGCCGAGTCCGACGTGCTGCACAACCTGCAGGAGCGCGCCGAGATCCGCCAGATGCTGCGCGCCCTCGAGCTCGACGGCCTCCTCGCCGACCTCGCCTCGCGGCACGTGCCCACCGAGCGGGTCGCTGCCGAGCTCGAACTCGCGTGGTGGCAATCCGCCCTCGAGACCCTGCTCGCGAACGACACGGCGCTGCTCAACGCCAACACCTCGGTGCTCGACCGCCTCGAGGCCGACTTCCGCCTCGTCGACGAGGCGCACGCCGCCGGCAGCGCCCAGTTACTCAGCTGGCAGCTCGCCGAGAACTGGAGCATCGGCCTCGTCGACTGGCCCGACGAAGCGGCCGCGCTGAAGAAGGCGCTCCGTGCCCCGTCGATCACCTCGGCCCAGCTGCAGGAGATCGCCCCACACCTCTCCCGCGCCATCGCCCCCGTCTGGCTTGCCTCGCCCTACGAGATCGATGCGATCTCCGACGAGATGCCGGTCGACACCGTGATCCTCGTGGACTCCGGAGCCATGACCCTCGCCGAAAGCATCGGGTCGATCCGCCGCGCGAAGCAGGCCGTCGCGTTCGGCGACCCGGTCACCCAGACGCCGATGGACTTCCGCATCTCCATCGCCGACGATTTCGAGCGCACCGACAACCCGGTGGCCGAGCCCGACCTCGACGCCATCCACGCCGACTCCGCCCTGGCCCGCCTCGGCACCCTCCTGCCGACGCTGTCGCTCACCCGCAGTTATCGCGCGGGCGGGGAGGATCTGGCCGAGCTCGTCAACCGCCGGTTCTACGCCGGCAAGATAGAGTCGCTGCCCTGGGCCGGCACCTTCCTCGGCCACCCCAGCATCCGCCTCGACTACGTGCAGGGCGGCCACGGTATGCCCGACCCCGACTCCGGCGCGGTCGAGAGCGTCGACGCCGAGGTGGAACGCGTCGTCGACCTCGTGCTCGACCACGCCGCGGCGAGGTCGACCGAGTCGCTCATGGTCATCACAGCGAGCGCGAGGCACGCCGTGCGGGTGCAGCAGGCCGTGCTCACCGCCGTCTCGACCCGCCCCGAGTTCAACGAGTTCCTGCTCGGCGACCGCCCGGAGCCGTTCACCGTCACCACGATCGACCAGTCCGTTGCGGAGAGCCGCGACCGGGTCATCTTCTCGATCGGTTACGGCCGCACCCCACACGGCCGCGTGCTGTCGGACTTCGGCGCCCTCGGCCACCCCGGCGGCGATCGGCTCCTCGCGGTCGCGATGACCCGCGCGCGCCGCTCCATGGTCATCGTCACCTGCTTCGAGCCGTCTGACATCGACGAGTCCCGCATGAACTACGGCGCCGTCGCCCTCGCCGACATCCTCACCGACGCGATCGACCGCCCCGTGACGCAACAGTCGAGCGACGACGCGGACCCCATGCTCGTGGACCTGGCCCGTCGGTTGCGCTCACGAGGGCTCCGCGTGGCCCTCGGGCACCGCGGCAAGCTGTCGCTCGTCGCCTCCAACGGTGGCATGTGCCTGACGATCGAGACCGATGCGCATCTCATGACAGCTCCGTCCGGCGACGTGCTCAGCCTGCGCGAGTCGCTGCGACTGCGCCCGGAGATGCTGCGCCGCCTCGGCTGGCACTACCTGCGGGTTCACTCGTTCGAGCTCTTCAGCAACCCCAACGGGGTCGCCGATCGCATCGCGGTGATGCTCGGTGCTGACATCTCGCCCGCCACCGAGCCGATCACGATCATCAGTGGCTGATCGCCCGACCGACGAACCAGCCGCTGGCGTCCGCACGCCGCACCGGAGGGTGCGCACCGCGGGCGTCGCCGGCAGTGACCCGACGCCCCAGAACGAGCCTCCGCGGCACGCGGAGAACGAGAACGACGCCCGGCTGACCGCTGACAAGCCCCCGCACTGGGGGTGACGCTTTTTCCGCCCGGTCGTCAGACCCGCGGAAGGCTGTGGTTGCCCTCCGGCGAGGGGCGGTGCGCAAGCAGGTCGCGGATCTCGATGAGCAGCTCGGTCTCGGTGGGCGGCACGTCGGCCGGCGTCGCGGTGTCGGCGGTCTTCTGCTTGCGGAACTCGATCTTGCTCAGGCGGTTGATCGGCAGCACGAGCGCGAAGTAGACGACTGCGGCGACGATGACGAATTGCAGGACCGCGGCGATCACCGCACCGAAGGCCAGGTTTGCGGTGCCGCCGCTGGTTGTGGGGATCTCGACCGGGAACGCCTGGGCGAGGTTCTCGGCGTTGAACAGCGCGCCGATCAGCGGGTTGAAGATGCTCGCGACGATGGTGTTGACGATCGCGGTGAAGGCGGTGCCGATCACAACGGCGACCGCGAGGTCGATCACGTTGCCGCGGAGGATGAATTCCTTGAAGCCCTGGAGCATGGGGTGTCCTGTCTGTTCGGGGAAGGTACTCGGAGAAAAGGGCACGCCGGAGGTCGGCGGCACGCGGGGGAGGGCGCCTGAGTTACGCGGCGGACTTCGAGGGCGTTGAGCCGCCGGACGAGCTGCCGCCGGACGAGCTGCCGCTGGAGGAGCCGGAAGAGGAGGTCGACGGGGCCGAGCTCGGCTTGGACTCGCCGGACTTTGAGTCGCTGGACTTCTTCTCGCCCGACTTCTTCTCGCCCGACTTCTTCTCGCCGGAGGTCGACCCGCCCGAAGCGGAGTCGCCGGACTTCTTCTCGCCCTTCGACTCGCCCGACCCGCTCGAGGACGGGGAACTCGACGACTGCGTGGCGCGGGAGTCGTTGCGGTAGAAGCCCGATCCGTTGAAGGTCACGCCGACGGCGCTGAAGACCTTGCGGAGCTTGCCGGCGCAGACCGGGCACTCGGTGAGCGAGTTGTCGGTGAACGCCTGGTGGATGTCGAAGGCGTTGTCGCACTCGGTGCAGCGGTATGAATAGGTGGGCACGAAATCCTCCGTGTGGTTAGAAGGTGACGATCGCGCCGGGGGTGATTACCCCGTCGACGCGCTTGTCGTGCACCTCACTGGGCACGGAATCGACCAACTCATTGTCAAAGATCACAGCATAGACCGGCGGGCACTGTTCCATCGAGCCGAGGGTGCGATCGAAGTACCCGCGACCCCACCCCATCCGCATCCCCGAGCGGTCAACGCAGGCGGCCGGAATGACGATCAGGTCGACGTCGTTGATGGCGATCGGGCCCAGCAGGTCGCCGACCGGCTCCGGCATTCCGTAGAGCCCCGCGGTCTCGAGCTTGCCGTCGGTGACGGCCCAGTCGAGCAGACCATCGTCCCGTGAGACCGGGATAAGGACCGTGATCCCGCTGTGCAGGGCCCACTCGACGAAGGGACGGGTGTTGGGCTCGTCGCCCGTCGGCAGGTAGGCCGAGATCGACGCCACCTCAAGCCTCGTGGCCAGTTCGATCAGGTGCGCCGTGAGGGCGTCGGTGACCGCCGCGCGCTCCCGCTCGGCCACCTGCCTGCGCCGTTCGCGGAGCTCGACACGCAGGGCGCGCTTCTGGTGGCTCACCTCGGCAGTCATCATTCGATCCTACGGCAGCCCCAGCAGTTCACCCGGTGGAAACAGACGACCCGGTATCTTATGGACATGGCATTCCACATCACCAAAGCGGTCATCCCAGCTGCAGGTCTCGGAACGCGGTTTCTCCCCGCGACCAAGGCGATGCCCAAGGAGATGCTCCCCGTCGTCGACAAGCCCGCGATCCAGTACGTGGTGGAGGAGGCGGTCGCCTCGGGACTCCACGACGTGCTGATGATCACCGGCCGGAACAAGAACGCGCTCGAGAACCACTTCGACCGCGTCGGCGAGCTCGAGGCGACCCTCGAGCGCAAGGGCGACACGGACCGCCTCAAGAAGGTCAACGCCTCCACCGAGCTCGCAGACATGCACTACGTGCGTCAGGGCGACCCCAAGGGCCTCGGTCACGCGGTGCTCCGCGCCAAGATGCATGTCGGACGCGAGCCGTTCGCCGTGCTCCTCGGCGATGACATCATCGACCCGCGCGACCCTCTCCTCACTCGCATGATCCAGGAGGCCGGCAAGCGCAACGCCAGCGTCGTCGCCCTCCTCGAGGTCGACCCGTCCGTCGCCCACATGTACGGCGTCGCCACCATCGAACCCACCGAGACAGCGGATGTTGTGCGCATCACCGGTCTCGTCGAGAAGCCCGCTCCTGGCACCGCCCCCTCGAACTACGCGATCATCGGACGCTATGTGCTGCGCCCCGAGGTCTTCGACGTTCTTGAGAAGACGCCTCCCGGCAAGGGCGGCGAGATCCAGCTGACCGACGCGCTGGAGAAGATGGCCGGCGCCCCCGAGTGGACCGGCGGGGTGTACGGCGTGGTGTTCCGCGGTCGTCGCTACGACACCGGCGACCGCCTCGATTACATCAAGGCGATCGTGCAGCTGGCCGTCGAGCGCGAGGACCTCGGACCGGACCTGCGCCCGTGGCTCAAGGAGTTCGCCAGCAACCTAGACTGAGCGCATGGAGACCCGAATCCCCACGCTGCGGGACGGTGCGGTGACGATTCGTCCTATCCGTCTCCGTGATGCGCGCCAGCTCGAACGCGAACTGCTCGACAACCGCGGCTGGCTGCGGAAGTGGGAGGCCACGAACCCACACGGTCCGCTGAGCTTTGACATGAAGGCCAGCATCCGCTCTCTGCAGGCCAACGCGAGGGCGGGCTTCGGACTGCCGTTCGCGATCGAGTACAACGGCGAGTTCGCCGGGCAGCTCAACGTGTCGTCGATCACCTACGGGTCGCTCGGATCGGCCACGATCGGCTACTGGGTCTCAGAGCGCTTCGCGGGCAAGAACATCACCCCGACCGCCGTGGCGCTGGCCACCGACTTCTGTTTCTTCCAGGCCGGGATGCATCGGATGGAGATCTGCATCCGCCCCGAGAACGTGCCGTCGCTGCGGGTCGTCGAGAAGCTCGGATTCCGCTACGAGGGGCTGCGTCGCCGCTACATCCACATCAACGGGGACTGGCGCGACCACTACTGCTTCGCGCTCGTCGTCGAGGAACTGCCGTCAGGGGTGCTGCGCCGCTGGCAGGACGGCACGGTGCCCGACTCGAACGCGACGATACCCGAGGCGGACCGCATCGCGGCGTCCGTGTCGTTGCGGCTCGGCTCGGGTCTCTGACCTGACCGCTAGACCGCTCTGACACACCCTCGGGAATCGGGCTCTTTGAGGTGGCTCGCACCTACCGTTGAGGAATGGGACTCGAGGGCGTCGGATCAAGCGTGGTGATCGCACTCGCGGCCGTGCTCTGGCTCGTCTACCTCGTGCCGACCTGGTTCCGCCGACGCGAGTACCTCTCCACTGAGCGCAACGCCGTGCGGCTCCAGCAGACCCTCAGGATCCTGGCCGAAACGGCCGAGGTCCCTGAGCCCATCCATGTCGAATCGACCGCCCGTTCCGTGGCAGTCCACCAGAAGCTCCTGCGCCTGGAATCCGAGCGCACCCGAGCCGTCGAGCGCGCCAGGGAGGCCGCCATGAGTCGAGCAGCAACACACACCCTCGCGAGCCTGAAGCCGGCACTGGCGTCGGCCGTCCTCGCGCATTCCCCCGCCGCCGTGCGGCTGAGGCGGTCCCGTGCCGCGACGAGCGCCGTGCTGCTCGTGGCCGTGATCGCCGCCGTGACCGGATTCACTCCGGTGGCCGGTGCCGGGGCATCCGCTCTCATCATCGTCGGCGGGATCGCGGCCGCGCTGTCCCTCGGGTTGCTGAGCCGCATGGCGGCCGTCGCGAAGCAGCGTGCGCTGGTGCTCGACGGGCTCGCCTCGCGGCCCACCGTGCGCCGGCCCGTGACGATCATGGACGTCGGCACGGGCGAGACCGTCGAAGCCGCCGCCCCGTGGACGCCGGTGCCGCTGCCGAAGCCGCTGTATCTGTCGAGGCCCGCGCCGCAGTCCGTGGTGTCGGAGGCGGCGATCATCGCCGCGAAGGAGCGACTGCTCGCCGAGGCGCACGAGGCGGAGCGCGCCGGGCGTGCCGCCGCTGCTGTCATTCAGGAGGCGGAGACCGGAGCGACTGGTACCGGAGCGACCGTGACGCCGATCACTCGCCCGGCCGCGACGAGCCGGTTTGCGCAGATGGGATTCATCGACCAGACTCCGACCGCAGCGCCGAACCTCGACGAGGTCCTGCGGCGCCGACGCGCGGTCTGAGCCGGACGCTGGCCCGGCCGCCTGGCTGGTCCAAACGCACCGCGTAATCCTGATATCGTAGACACGCACTGCGGGCCCTTGGCGCAGTTGGTAGCGCGCCTCGTTCGCATCGAGGAGGTCAGGAGTTCGAATCTCCTAGGGTCCACACC
>JACMNE010000119.1 GCA_014378715.1 Microbacteriaceae bacterium | reverse complement strand
GGCCGACCCCGACCGCGAGGTGCTCGTGACGGCCGGAGCCACCGAAGCCCTCGCGGCGACGATCCTGGCTCTGGTCGAGGAGGGCGACGAGATCGTCACCTTTGAGCCCTTCTACGACGCCTACGCTGCCATGGTCGGACTATCGAAGGCGGTCCACCGCACGGTTCCCCTGCGCGCTCCGCACTTCCAGCCTGATCCGGATGACCTCCGCGCCGCCGTGACCGACCGCACGCGCATCATCCTCATCAACAACCCGCACAACCCCACGGGCTCGGTGCTGTCCCGCGAGATTCTCGAACTCATCGTCAGGCTCGCCCACCTGCACGACGCCATCATCGTCACCGACGAGGTCTACGAGCACCTCGTCTTCGGCACGCCCCACATCCCGATTGCCACCCTCCCCGGCGCCCGCGAGCGCACCGTCACGATCTCGAGCGGTGGCAAGACCTTCAACACGACCGGCTGGAAGATCGGCTGGATCGTCGCCCCCCATGAGCTCATCGAGGTCATCCTCGCCGTCAAGCAGTTCCTCACCTATGTCAACGGAGCCCCGTTCCAGCCGGCGATCGCCGTGGGCCTCGGCCTGCCGGACTCCTTCTATACCCATGTCGCGGACGACCTCCGTTCCAAGCGTGACGTGCTCGCCGCTGGCCTCACCACCGCTGGCTTTGCGATCTCCCAACCCCAGGGCGCCTATTTCATCGTGGCGGATGTCGCGCCTCTCGGCCACACGGACGCCGCCGACTTCTGCCGGGCCCTTCCCTCTCTCGCCGGTGTGGTCGCGGTGCCGATCACGGCCTTCGTGCGCGCGGAGAACCGGCACGACTACCGCTCACTCGTGCGCTTCGCCTTCTGCAAGAAGGTGGAGGTGCTCGAACGCGCCTCGGCCCAGCTCGCCCAGCTCGCGCGCTGACCCGCTGACCCGCCGCTCAGCTCAGACGTCGACAGCGGCCGCGTCGATCGGGTGCACCGCGAAGCGACGCAGGGCCAGGGCCGGGTTGAGGTCGCGCACGGTGACGACACGATCGCGTGACAGCCAGGCGACCGCGACATCCGCTTTCTCACCGATGGTCACGATCTCGACACCCATGGGGTCGAGGATCATGCTGTTGCCTGCGCCGATCGGCGGCGCATGGTCGGCGGCGACGACGTAGACCGTGTTCTCGATCGCTCTGGCCGTGAGCAGGGTGCGCCAGTGGTCCTCCTTGAGCGGGCCGCGCACCCATTCCGACGGCACGAGCACCACGTCGGCGCCCGCGTCCACCAGCCGTCTGGTGACCTCGGGAAAGCGAATGTCGTAGCAGGTCTGCATCCCGACCGTGAGGTCACCGAGAGCGAACATCTGCGGCTCGGCGATCTCGCCGGCCCGGACGACGTCGCTCTCGCGCTGCCCGAACGCGTCGTAGAGGTGGATCTTGCGATAGGTCGCGACGAGGCGCCCGGCGGGGTCGAGCGCGACGAGGGTGTTGTGGGCGCGAAGTCCGTCGCCGGTCGCCTCGAGCATTCCGGCGACGATGTGCACCCCGAGCACCTTCGCGATCGCGGAGACGCCGGCCACGAAGGGGCCGTCCAGGGGCTCGGCCGCCGCGAGGGAGGCGGGCCCGAGCTGGGGCTCGAAGAATGATGAATATTCAGGGAACACGATAAGCTGGGCGCCACGGGCAGCAGCGACGGTCGCGAGATCACGCAGCTGCCGGAGGTTCGCGGGGGAATCCGAACCGGGCGCGAACTGCGCAACCGCGACTGCGGTTGTCGAGTCGGAATCATACATCTGCCCAGCCTAGGCGGATTGCGGGAAACCGGGCGCAGTAGGCTGACACGGCAAGGGGAACGGGGCAGTGACCAAGTGGCAGTGACACGTGCGGATGTGGCGCGACGCGCCGGAGTCTCGCCTGCCGTCGTGAGCTACGTGCTCAACCCGGGCAGCAGACCCGTCTCGGCTGGCGCACGAGCGCGGATCGAGCAGGCCATCCTCGAGACCGGGTACCGTCCGAATGCGATCGCGCAGGCGCTGCGCCGCTCGTCGACGATGTCGATCGGTCTGATGGTCCCCGACCTGTCCAACTCCTCTGTTGCGACCCTCGTCCGCTCCATCGAGGACATCGCCTACGAGCACGGCTACGTGATGTTCGTTGGCACTGTCGGCCAGGACCTCGCCCGCGAGCGCCGCTACCTGCGCACCTACGTGGACCGCCAGGTCGACGCCCTCATCATGATCGGCGCCCATTCCGACCACCTGGTCGACATCGCCGCCCAGCACATCCCCGTTGTGGTGCTGGACCCGATCCCCCACGGCCTCGGAATCTCGTCCGTCGTACCCGAATACGCTGAGAGCTCGGCCGCCGCGGTCCGTCACCTCATCGAGAAGCACGGTCACACCCACATCGGCTGCGTCACCGGCGGAGCGGGCGGAGCGGTGCACCTCGAGGACCGGGTGTCCGGATGGCGCTCGGCGCTGACGGCCGCTGGACTTCCCCACGACGACACCCTGCTGCGCCGGATGCCCGGCTACACCCGCAGCGACGGCATCGCCGCGGCGCTCTCCCTGCTCGAGACGGAGCGCCCGACCGCGCTCTTCGTGACGACCGACACCCTCGCGGTGGGTGTCACTGCGGCGCTGCGTGCTCGCGGTGTGGCTGTTCCCGCGGATGTCGCGGTGATTTCCTACGACGGAACCGACCTGGCCCGCGACGACGTGACGAGCCTCAGCTCGGTCGAGCCGGACCTCGCCGCTCTCGCGAACACGATCATGACCCG
>JACMNE010000118.1 GCA_014378715.1 Microbacteriaceae bacterium | reverse complement strand
CCATCAGTGTACGGAGTTGTGTCGTCCCGGGATGCGGGACGGGCGCCGCCGCCGTGCCGGAGGCCCGCTGCTTCATCCTCTCGGTGGTGGGTCCCACTCGCGACACGCTGACCGGCGTCGGCGAGGTCAACTGCGCGACCACAACGTCAGTTGCGCGTCGCTGACATCTGGTTCGCGATCGCCCAGACTCCGCAGAGGGCGATCAGCTCTAGCGCGGGCAGCCACGTGCAGCCGGGCGCGACGATGCTCGACCCGAGGATCTCGGCGACAGTCAGAAGCAGAGCGGATGCCCCGACGATGGAGAATCCCTTCCGCGGGGCCAGCGACAGCACCATGAACTTCGCCCGCCCCCGTCCCCGCCTCGGCTGCCCCGGGTCCTAGACTCACATGACGGTTGTTCGGATACGGGAGGGTGACCATGACCATCAGCGTGTTCGACCTGTTCAGCATCGGCATCGGGCCCTCGAGCTCGCACACGGTCGGGCCCATGCGCGCGGCCGCCCGGTTCGTCGGCCGCCTTGCCGAGGCCGGCACCCTCGCCGAGGTGGACTCCGTGCGCGTCGACCTCTACGGATCGCTCGCCGCGACCGGCCACGGCCACGGAACGCTCATCGCCATCGCCGTCGGCCTCGAGGGCTCCGAGCCCGACCGCATCGAGCCTGACGAGCTCGACGCCGCCCGCACGCGGATCCTCGAGACGGCCACGATCCGGCTGGGCGGGGTGCGCGACATCCGCTTCTCCATCCCGGACATCGTGCTGCGCCCGCTCACCGTGCTCGACCGCCACAGCAACGGCATGCGCTTCACCGCCCTCGACGCGGCCGCCACCGAGCTCGCCGGCGAGACCTACTTCTCGATCGGCGGCGGCTTCATCATCCAGGAGGGCGAGGAGACGCACGCGGATGTCGCGCCGGCCGCCACAGTGCCGTTCCCATTCACCTCGGCCGCCGAACTGCTCGGCCACTGCCGCACCCAGGGCCTCCCCGTCAGCGGTGTGATGATGGCCAACGAGCTCGCCTCGCGTTCGGAGGACGAGGTGCGCTTCGGGCTGCTGCGCATCCACGCCGTGATGCAGGAGTCCGTGCGGCTCAGCGTCACCCGCGACGGCCTGCTTCCGGGCGGGCTGGGCGTGCGTCGACGCGCGAAGGGCTGGTTCGACACCCTCACCACGGAGGACCCCGGCGCCGACCCCTTCTTCGCCCTCGACTGGGTCAATCTCGTCGCGCTCGCCGTCAACGAGGAGAACGCGTCCGGTGGGCGGGTCGTCACCGCCCCGACGAACGGGGCGGCGGGGATCGTTCCGGCGGTGCTGCACTATGCGGTCACCTACGTGCCGGCGGTCGCGGCGGCATCCGCTGAAGTGAAGGACGACGCGGTCGTCAGGTTCCTGCTCACGGCTGGGGCGATCGGCGTGCTGTACAAGGAGCGCGCGTCGATCTCAGGGGCCGAGGTGGGGTGCCAGGGCGAGGTCGGGTCGGCGGCGTCGATGGCCGCCGGCGCCCTCGCGGAGATCCTCGGCGGCACCCCGGAGCAGGTCGAGAACTCCGCGGAGATCGCGATGGAGCACAACCTCGGGCTGACCTGCGACCCGATCGGCGGGCTCGTGCAGATCCCGTGCATCGAGCGCAACGCGATTGCGTCGAACAAGGCGATCAACGCCGCCAGGATGGCGCTGCGTGGGGACGGGGTGCACCACGTGAGCCTCGACCAGGTGATCGAGACCATGCGCCAGACGGGGGCCGACATGAGCAGCAAGTACAAGGAGACCGCGATGGGCGGGCTCGCCGTGAACGTCCCGCTGTGCTGAGGGGCACGTCGCCGATCGACCGCGTGCACCCGGTGCTGCTCGTGACGGGCGGGCTGTTCTCGCTCAACTTCGGGGCGGCGCTCGCCCGCTCGCACTTCGACACCGTCGGCCCGCTCGGGGCGACCTTCCTGCGGCTGCTGTTCGCGGCGGTGATCCTGCTGCTGCTGTTCCGCCCGCGCATGTGGCTGTGGTCCCGGCAGACCTGGGCGGCGGTGGCGATCCTCGGGGTGGCGCTCGGGGCGATGAACCAGCTCATCTACCTGTCGTTCGCGTACCTGCCGATCGGCGTGGCCATCACGATCGAGTACCTGGGCCCGCTCACCCTCGCGCTCATCCACATCCGCCGCTGGTCCGACGCGATCTGGCCGGCCCTCGCGCTCGGCGGCGTGGCCCTGATCGGGCTCGGCGCGACCGCGCACCTCTCACTGGTGGGCATCGGCTTCGCTGTCGCGGCCGCCGTCTGCTGGGCCGGCTACATCCTCGCCAGCGCGCGCCTCGGCCGGCTGATGCCCGACACCAGCGGACTGGCGATGGCGATGGTCGTCGCGATGCTGCTCGCGGTGCCGCTCGGGCTGCCCCAGGCGGTCGGGGTGTTCGACGAGCCGGTGCTGCTCTGGGTGTTCCTGCTCATCGCGATCATGTCCTCGGCGATCCCGTACTCCCTCGAGTTGCGTGCGCTGCGGCGGATGCCGACGCGGGTCTTCGGCATTCTGCAGAGCATGGGCCCCGGTGCCGGCGCCATCGCGGGCTTGGTGATCCTCGGGCAGGCGCTGCGCTGGCAGGAACTCGTCGCTCTCCTACTCGTCACAGCCGCGAGCGTCGGCATCTCGGTGACGACCCCGCAGCGGCAGCCGGTCCCCGTCATCGGCGACTAGCCCTCGCTGAGGTCAAGATTCCGGAGTTTCGGCGGCTCCCGTTCATCATTCAGGAGAAGCGGATGTCGCGCCGCAGCGCATCGCACAATTCATGCGTCCATCGCGGGAATGACAGCGTGATCAGCCACATCCGCTTATCGTGACGCAGGTTATCTTCGACGAGACGCAAGCGCTCCTGAATAATGACCGGACCTGGCCACGCGATTGGTGCCACGATCGGGTCTGGCGATCAGGTGAGCGACGCCGAGAAGCGCAGGAGGTAGCCGTCCGGGTCCTGCACGAGGAACTGCCGCACCCGGGCGACCGTCGCGCCGGTCAGGTACTCCGTGTCCTCCGGCTCCATGAACAGGGGCCAACGGGCCCTGCGCAACCGCTCGAGCAGCGGCTCAACCGCCACGACCGAAACCTGGAAGTTCACCCCGCGGCCGAGTGGCCGGTGCAGCTCGCCGGTCAGCCAATTGCGTCCGACGCCCGCCTGCTCGAGCATCACCTCCGCATTTCCCGAGCGGATGTAGGTGAAGCCCTGATCGGGCCGTTCGTAGAGCACCTCGAACCCGCAGAGTCCGACCCAGAACCCGAGGCTCGCGGGGAGATCGGCGACGAGAAGCTCGGGCACCAGGCCGGGCGAGCCGCCGGTCACGGCATCACATCCACGCTGGGGCAATGCGGTCGGTGCCGGGCAGGGTGCCGCGGCCCGTCGCCCAGGCAGTGAGCTCCGCGAGGGTTCCGGTGATGACCTCGCCACGGGCTGCGGTGACGCTGCCGCCCCCGCCCACGCTGCCGCCCCCGCCCACGGTGCCGCTCCCGCCGTCTGTCGCCCGCAGCTCGATGCCCTCGCCGCGCGCGGCCCAGACCGCGGTGATGTCGCCGAGGATGTGGCCGAGCGCCGAGGGCGGCACGTCGGAGAAGGTCGCGCCGGAGGCTAGGTCGACCGCGTGGATCCAGGGCTCGCGCGCACGCAGCCAGACGCTCGCCGACGCAGGGATGTCCCGCCCCTGGAACGTCTCGACGCGGGCGTCCCAGGCCGCGGTCGACAGCGCCCCCCAGGCGGCGTCGAGACTTGCGGCGGTCTCGGTGAACAGCGCCCTCAGGTCCGCAGCGTCGAGCTCGACCCCGCGGTCGATCTCGGAGTTGCGGACCTCCACCGACAGGTACATGCGGTTCTCGACTCCGGTGCGCGCCCAGTCGGCGAGCCGCTGGATGGCGCGGGCGTTGTAGGCGACGTGCGCCACGACGCGGCGGCGGCCCCAGCCCGGCAGCGCCGACGGCCCGTCGAGTCGGTCGTCGGTCAGCGCGTCGAGCCGCCCGGCGAACAGGGCGGTCGCGGCGCGGGCGTCGTCGATCGCGGCGCTCGGATCTGTGTGGGCTGCGGTGTCCATGCTTCTATCCTGCGCCGACCAGCAGCAGCGTGGCGGCGAACACGATGCCCGACGCGATCAGCGTGACGGTCGTGTAGCCGAGGATGTCGCGCATCTTGAGGCTCGCGATCGCGAGCACCGGCAGCGCCCAGAACGGCTGGATCATGTTGGTCCACTGGTCGCCGTAGGAGATTGCCATGATCGCGACGGCCGGGTCGACGCCGATCCGTTCCGCCGCGTCGAGCATCACCGGGCCCTGGATCGCGAACTGCCCGCCGCCGGACGGCACGAAGAAGTTGACCACCCCGGCGGCGAGGAAGGCGAGCACCCCGAATGTGGCAGGCGTCGCGACGCTGACGGCCACGTCGGAGAAGATCGTGATGAGACCGCTGGTCGTCATGATGCCCATGATCCCGGCATAGAGCGGGAACTGCAGCAGGATCTCGCCCACGTTCGAGGCGGCGTTCTTGACGAGCGCGACGAGCTCGAAAGGGTTGCGCACGAGTAGGAAGATGAGCGCGAGGAAGGTCCAGTTGACGATGTCGAGGGTCGCGGACCCACCCTCGACGTAGTGGATGACAAGGTAGGCGAGGAGACCGAGCCCGACCAGCGTCGTGAGGATGCGGCTGGCGTCCATCCGGTCGGCCGGGGTCACGACTTCGTCGTCGATCGCGATGTCGTCGGTGCCGCGGGCGTCGAAGCCCAGCTCGATGATCGGGTCCTTGGCGCGGGGAGCGACGAGGGCGAGGGCGACGCCCACCACGATGATGGTCGCGACGATCGCGGTGAGGTTCCACCAGGTGAGGGTCGTCTCGGTGATCGGAATGGTGCGTCCGAGCTGCTCGGCGATGAACGACCCCTCGGTCGCCGCGGTGAGCGGGCCGGAGCCGGAGTAGCCCATGTGCCAGATGACGTACCCCGAATAGCCGGCGGCGACGAGCATCGGGAAGTGCAGCCGCAGTGCCTTCTCCTTGCCCTGCGCGGCGATCTCCTTCGCCAGCAGCACGCCGACGACGAGCCCCAGGCCCCAGGTGATGAGTGAGGCGAGTGCCGCGACGAGGAACACGAAGATATAGGCCTGCAGAGTGGTTCGGGGTACACCACCGAGCCGGGTGAGGAGCTTGCGCACCGGGCGGGTGTTGGCCAGCGTGTGCCCGAGCAGCAGGATCAGCGCCATCTGGGTCATGAAGGCGAGGAGCCCGGAGAGCCCGTCGCCCCAGCCGGAGATAACCCCGGTCACCGTGGTGTCGGTGAGGGTGAGGGCGAGGATCGCGACCACCAGGGTCAGGACGATCGCGAAGACCAAGGCGCTCGGGATGAAGCGCTCGACGATCGAGTTGACCGGGCGCATCAGCCGGGATACACCGCTCGGCTTCGTCGGGGTGGTGGTGGACATGGTCTCTCCTCGGTGAACGAGGATCCGCCTGCCGCGCGTGGTGGCCGACGATCCAGCCTCGTCATTGGCGGCAGGTCGTATCCGCCACTGTACACAGGTGGGGGACAACTGGCGGACTGGCATGATGGGCGAGTGCCCGGCAGGCCGGGTCGCCGCCGACCGAGGAGCCCTGCTGTGCATCACGAGATCACTGATTTGTCCGCTCGCGTGCTCGCCGCCGGCATCCGCTCACGGGAGTTCTCGGCGGTCGACGCCCTCGAGGCGCACCTCGCTCAGATCGACCTGGTGAACCCCACCATCAACGCGATCGTCACCCTCGACCGCGACGCTGCCCTGGCCACGGCCCGCGCCGCCGACGATCGCACCCTGCGCGATCCGGGCGGCCTGCCGCCGCTGCATGGCGTGCCGATGACGCACAAGGACACCCACAACACCGCCGGGCTCCGCACCACGCAGGGCTCGCCGATCTTCCGCGACTTCGTGCCTGACTTCGACGACGTGATCATCGAGCGGATGAAGGCGGCCGGGGTCATCACCACGGGCAAGTCCAACGTGCCCGAGTTCGCCGCCGGCTCGCACACCTTCAACGAGGTTTTCGGCACCACGGTGAACCCGTGGGACCCGTCTCTCAGCGCCGGCGGGAGCAGCGGGGGAGTTGCCGCCGCGATCGCCGCGCGGATCCAGCCGATCGGCGACGGCAGCGATATGGGCGGCTCGCTGCGGGTGCCCGCCTCGTTCTGCAACGTCGTCGGGTTCCGCCCCTCGCCAGGTGTGGTGCCCTCGCTGCCCAGCCGGGATGTGTGGAGTTGGCTCGGCCAGGCCGGCACGATGGCGCGCGAGGTGGGCGACATCGCGCTGGTCATGTCCGCGATCGCCGGCGACCACCCGCAGAGTCCGTTCCGCAGTCCGGTCGCAGCGCAGGCATTCGCCGCGCCACTGGAGGGCGACCTCACCGGGGTGCGTGTGGCGTTCTCCCGCGACTTCGGCCTGGGGATTCCCGTCGACGCGGCGGTGCTGAGGGTTTTCGACGCGCAGCTCGCCGTCTTCGAGTCGCTCGGCGCGCACGTGGAGGAAGCAGCACCCGACCTCGGCGAGGCCGACCTGGTCTTCGCCAACGTGCGCGCGATGGAGTTCGCCCTGAGACTCGGCGGCATCGTCGAGCAGCACGGCGACCTCGTCAAGGAGGAGATCCGCTGGAACGTGGAGAAGGGCTGGGCGATGACCTCTCGCGACCAGGTGGAGACCACGCTGGCCAGGTCGCGCCTCGAGGGCTCGGTGCAGCGTTTCTTCGGCCGGTTCGACGTGCTCGCGACGCCGACCGCGCAGGTGCTGCCGTTCGATGCGGCCCAGCGCTACCCGACGACCGTCGCGGGTGTTGAGCTCGACACCTACCTGGGGTGGATGCGGTCCGCCTGCGTCATCTCGGCCACCGGGCTGCCGGCGCTCGCCGTGCCGGCCGGGTTCAGCGGAACCGGGCTCCCGGTCGGGCTGCAGCTCGTGGCGAACCGCGGCCGCGACGTGGAGCTGCTGCGGGTGGGACACGCCTACGAGCAGGCGACCCGCCACTTCGAGCGCACCCCGCCGTTGCTTCGCTGAACTTACTGAGAGTCGAGTGTCAGACCCCGACGGGCGGCTCGACGAAGCGCACGAAGGTCCAGGTGGCGAGGCTGAGCGCCGCGAAGACCGCGGCCGTGACGATCAGCGGAATGAGCGCGAGGCCAGCGGACACGGTGCCGTAGACGATCGACGCGACAACGATCGCGACGACGAGTACGGTCGCGACCCAGGCCGGCGTCGACCATTCGAGGATGACGCGGCCGGGGAGGGTCGCGATCGGCAGCACGAGCACCAGGGCGGACCCGAGGCCGGCCAGACACAGGGTGGCGAGGGTCTCGCTCGCGACCGAGGGCCAGAACCCGTC
This sequence comes from Microbacteriaceae bacterium, assembly GCA_014378715.1. Lineage (GTDB taxonomy): Bacteria > Actinomycetota > Actinomycetes > Actinomycetales > Microbacteriaceae > Marisediminicola. Next base: position 7,190 of record JACMNE010000118.1, on the reverse strand, counting down.
GACGGCCCCGAGCAACCCGTGGGCACCCCAGGCGAGCACAGCGATCGCGAGCACAACTCCGACCTGGACGAGGTTCACGGCTGCGCGGCGGCGCACCGGGGTGGCGACGGCGAAGACCGCCCCGGCCAGCACCCCGACGAGCAGGGGCGGTTCGACACCGGTCGACCTGGCGACGATCACGGCAACGACCGAGGCGAGCAGCATCAGCGGCAGGAAGCGCAGCCTGCTGTGGGTCCCACTCCACATCGACCCGACGCGGGTGGCGAGCGCGGCGCCGACGATGTTCAGCAGCACCAGTCCGAGGCCGACCGCGAGCAGGAGGCGCACGTAGCGCACCTCGCCGTTGATTCCGCCGGAGAACACGATGAGCCCGGCGGCGGCGGCGAGTGGCACCGCAGCGGCGAGCCACGCATTGACCGGTCTCGGCACCTCGGTGACCGGCACCGTCACGTCCCGGCGGTTGCGGCCCCAGATGTTAGCGGCCGGCCGACGCAGCCTGCCGTGCAGCGCGGAGACCAGCAGACGCAATGGAAACGCGACGAGGACGAGGAAGAGCACCGCGAGCACCAGCGAGGTGTACCAGCCTGCTCGGTCCTCGCCGCGGGTGAATCCGGCGAGATTCGAGCCGAAGCCGGTGGGGGTGCCCCAGTTCGTGAGCGCCTCACCAGGAACGGGGAGGCTCCAGTCGGTGTTCGGCGGCCCCGTGGTCTCCTCTGGCGGCACAACCGGCGCCTCGGCGGAGGGCTCCGGCACAGGAACCGGGGTCGGGATCGGCTCCGGGCGCGGTGCGGTCGGCGTCGGGGTCGGAGTGCCAGGGGCGGTCGTCGCGGCCGCGCCGATGGTGATCTTGACGACCGCGCTCGCCGGTCCGAAGTTGCCGGCTGCATCGCGCTGGATCGCGGTGATCGAGCGGGCACCGTCGTCGATGCCGCCGATCGCGCAGGACCAGGTCCCCGACGAGACCACGGTCGAGCACTTCGGCACATTGTCGAGGTACACGTCGATGTTCGCCCCGTTCTCGCCCGAGCCGGCCACGACCAGCGGATCGTCGACGACGCGGGTTCCCGTCGCGGGGGCCGTGATCACCGCGGCGAGCGGCGCGTCGCGGTCGATCGTCACCGTGCGGACATCTGAGAAAGCCGATGTCCGGCCGTCGCCGATCGCGGAGTTGGACTGCTGCGCGCGCACCGTGAACGGGCCGCCGCTCGACTGCGCGACGTTGCAGGACCAGAAGCCCTGGCCGTCGATCGGCACCGCACCGCACCGGGCGTCGGTGGTGCCGTCGATCACCACCGCGACCGCCGATCCGGGGAAGCCCTGGCCGGAGACGACGCCGGTGGTGATGTAGGTGGGGTTTCCGTCGAGCAGCGGTGCTCCGAGCACGTCGACCAGCGTCGTTGCCGTGGCCGGGATGTCTCCCGTCGGGACGGACTCGGTCGCGGTCAGCCGCACGTCGGCGCCGTTCGGCAGCAGCTGCAGGCCGGGGCAGGTCCAGGTCGTGCGGGTGTCGGCGGCGACCGAGCAGAGTCGGGTGGCGGGGGAGCCGACCGTGACGGCCACTGCGCTGTCGGCGAGCTTGGTTCCGGAGACGGCGACGAAGCCGGTCGCAGTGAAGTCGGCGGGGTCGGTGGCGACGGTGGTCGCGGCGACCGCCGTCTCCTCGGTCGAAGTGGGCACCGGCGGATCCGGTGTCGGACTGGGCGGTGCTGTCGCCGTGGCGGCGGCCAGGGCGGGGGTGGCGCCGACGGTGTCGCCGGCAACAGTGATCCCCATCACCGACATTGTCAGCACGAGCGCCGCCGCCGAGATGGCCGCCCACGACGACACCGACGACGCTTCCGGCGCGACGCCGAAGCTCGTGGTGCGATCCCGCTTCGACCGCAGTGGGGGTACCGATGATCTTGACTGCACTGTGCACCCATTCCACGGGGTAGACGGGCTCCCGTCAATTCACCCCGCCCAATGTTCCCCAATGTTAACCTTCGAATGCGCCCCTGACGGGGCGAGACGGGCCGTCGCGCTAGGGTGGGTCGATGGCCAGAACACCGCGCGACGACTCCTGGCTGCACGAGCCGAAGGCGCTCGCCGCGATCGCGCCGGGCGGGGTGAGCGTCGGTGTGTCGACATGCGCTTTCTCGGTCGAGGGAGCGGTGCGCGAGGACGGCCGCGAACCCTCCACCTGGGACACCTTCATGGGGCAGGCCGACCGTATCGTCGACGGCAGCGATGCCGCGGTCGCCGCCGACCACTACCACCGGGTGTCGGAGGACGTGCGCCTGGTGCGGGAGCTCGGCGCCGACGCCTATCGTTTCTCGCTCGCCTGGTCACGGTTGCAGCCGGGCGGCACCGGCCGCGCGAACCGCACGGCCGTCGCGTTCTACGACCGGCTGATCGACGAACTGCTCGCCGCCGGAATCCGCCCGGTCGTGGCCCTGCACCACTTCGACCTGCCGGAGCCGCTGCAGCACAGCGGCGGCTGGCTGGCCCGCGACACCGCGTACCGTCTCGCCGATTACGCCTTCCTCGCCGGGGAGGCCTTCGGTGACCGGGTGGGCGCCTGGACGACGATCACCGATCCGGCCACCGTCACCTCGGCCGGCTACGCGCTCGGCACCGATGCCCCCGGCGCCCGCCTCGGCCTCGGGGCACTGCCGGCCGCGCACCACCAGCTGCTCGGCCACGGGCTCGCGGTCGAGGCACTCCGGGCGGCCGGCGTCGTCGGCGGCGTCGGCATCACGAACACCCACACTCCGGCCGAGCCCGCGAGCGACCGCGCCGACGACGAGCTGCACACCGCGCTCTTCGACGTGCTGCAGAACCGCATCTACGCCGACCCGCTGCTGCTCGGCGGCTACCCCACGCTGCCGGAGGAGCTCGCGCACCTCACCACGGCGTTCGACGAGATCGAGCCGGCCGACCTGGCCACCATCGCCGCGCCACTCGACTTCTACGGGGTCACCTACACCTCACCGGCCCGGGTGCGGGCCAGCACGCTGCCACTGCGTTACTCCCTCGAGCCCTGGCCTGACGTCGCGGCCACCGACGCCGGCGTGCCCCAGGCGCCCGAGTACCTCGGGGTCGCCCTGCGCGAGCTCGGCCAGCGCTACGGCGACGCCCTGCCGCCGGTGACTCTGTTCGGGCTCGGCGCCGCCTTCACCGACGTGGTGCAACGCGACGGGTCGATCGACGACGCCTCGCGCGCCGTCTACCTCGGCGAGCACCTGGCCGTCGCCTTCTCCGGTGCCCCTGGCGTGCGGGTGAGCGGATGTTTCGTCGACGCACTCCTCGACGGCTGGGAGTGGACGGCGGGGTTCAGTACCCCGCGCGGCCTCGTCCATGTCAACCCGCAGACCCAGGACCGCACCCCCAAGCGCAGCTACCGCTGGCTGCAGGAGGTGCTGGCGAACCGCTAGCGCCTCCGTGCCCGCTTCTCCCTCACCAGGTCGGACTCCGCGCGGTCGGGCACCGGGCGCCCCAGGTGCCCGAGGATCGCGGCGATGACAGTGATCAGGGCCGCGGCCGAGATGCCGGCTCCCAGGTTGATCCTCAGCAGCAGCGCGCCGGCGGCGGCGCCGAGGCCGAGCAGCACGATCGCGCCCAGCCGGCGCTCCCACGCCTGTTTGGCGTTGCCGCCGAGGCGGGAATCGAAGGCGAGGCCGACGAGAGTGGACGTGACCACGACCGTCGTCACGTCCTTCACCCCGATGTGCCGTGCCGTGCCGGCCTGCATGCCCATCGCGACCCCGAGCAGCCCGGTGATGGCGTAGGCGAGCCAGAGCGGACGGGTCGAGTCGGAGAAGACGGCGATCGCCGCCGCCCCGACGAGGATGATCGCGACCACGGTGAACAGCGATGTCGAGTGGGTGGACCAGCCTGCGGCGACAGGGCGCAGGGACCGGCCGGCGATGACCGCACCGAGCATGAACCCGACGAGCGCGATGATCGGGCCGACGATGGGCAGATCGTCCGCACCGGCGAGCCCCATCGTGAGGATCACCACGTTGCCGGTCATATTGCCGGTGAACACCCGGTCGAGCCCGAGATACCCGACCGCGTCGATGAGTCCGGTCGAGAAGGTGAGGGCCAGCATCAGGCCGAGGTGCAGCCCGTCGGGGTGTTGGCGTAGTCGTTTGCGCACGGAGACTCCAGGCTGTCGAGGGTGAAGGACCGCGCGTTCTCGGGCGCTAACCTTCTATCACGATAACGGACACGGACACGGGCGGTTGCGGTGGGCGAAGAGCACGGGGTCCTGAACCCGGGGGACGGCCGGATCGCCTCCCCCCACTACCTGCCCGTCGAGGACGGCACGTACCTCTGGGGTCGTCTTCCCTGCGCAGCGGATGGAGCGGTCCTCACGATCGACCCTGGCGAGTCCGTCACCGTCGACACCCTCAGTCACGAGGGCATCCTGCCCGACCAGGGCTCGGACCCGCTCGCGTTCTTCCGCGGGCACGGGGTCGAGCCGGAGGGGGTGCTGCGCGACGCGGTCGCCGTCACCGCCTCCCGCTACCAGCGAGACCGCGTCTCCGACGGCCCGCACGTGGTCACCGGGCCGATCCGGGTGCGCGGCGCGCGCCCGGGCGACCTGCTGAAGATCACCGTGCTCGGCACCGCGCAGCGGGTGCCGTACGGGGTCATCTCGAACCGCCACGGGCGCGGCGCCCTGCCAGGCGAGTACCCGGCTGGCGCCGCGGATGTGAGCGTCTTCGCCTCCGTCGACGCCGACGGCCGCGGCAGCCTGCCGCTCGGCGCCCACACCGACCAGCGGGTCTCCTTCGCGCTCGCCCCCTTCCTCGGCATCATGGGCGTCGCCGTCGCGGGCGAGACGCGCGCCCACTCGGTGCCGCCCGGCCCCCATGGCGGCAACATCGACATCAACCTGCTCACCGTCGGCAGCTCGATCTACCTTCCCGTGCAGGTCGACGGCGCCCTCGCCTACGTCGGAGACCCGCACTTCGCCCAGGGCGACGGCGAGGTCGCCCTCACCGCCATGGAGGCGTCCCTCCGCGTCGACCTGCGCTTCGACGTGCTCAGCCGGGCCGAGGCGATCGAGAACTTCGGCACCCTGGCCGGGCCGCTCGTTCAGACGAGCGAGTTCCTCGTACCGACCGGGCTCGACGAGGACCTCGACGAGGCGATGCGCGCCTGCGTGCGCGCGGCGATCGCCCTGCTTCAGGCCAGGTTCGGCATGGAGGCGCACCTCGCCTACGCCTACCTCAGCGCCGCGACCGACTTCAACGTGTCGCAGGTCGTCGGCCTCGTCAAGGGCGTGCACGCGCGCATCCGGGTGGCCGACTTTGCGCACTGACGGCCCGGCCGGCCTCCGCGACGCGGTGCGCGCCTACGAGGCGGCGCTGATGGCGGACGACCTCGTGGCCCTCGATGCGTTCTTCGCCCCCGGGCCCGACACTCTCCGCGGAGACGCGGCCGGGCTGCTCGTGGGCCATGACAGCATCAGCGCCTACCGGGTCGGGCGCGGCGGGGCGCCGGCCCGCAGCATCCGCTCGGTGATCATCACCCCGATCGACGACGATCGCGCGCTGGTCGTCTCGGTCTTCGCGCCACGGACCGGGGGGCGTGGGCAGCAGACGCAGCTCTGGCGGCGCGCGGCGGCCGGCTGGGTCATCGAGGTCGCGCACGTGAGCGCCCCGGCCCCGGCCGTCGACTCCCGCGTCTGGCGCACCGTCGGCACCCCGCTCGTCGCGCCGCTGGTCACCCCGCTCGCCGCGGGAGCACCCGCAGGGCCGCTCCGCGGAGCCCGGGTCGCGGTGAAGGACCTCTTCGACGTCGCCGGCCACCCCGTCGGCGCCGGCGTGCCGCAGTACCTCGCCGAGTCGTCCCCGGCGTCCGCGCACGCCCCGGCCGTCGCCGCCCTGCTCGCCGCGGGCGCGCATGTGCAGGGCATCGCCCGCACCGACGAATTCGCGTACAGCATCGCCGGACGCAACCCGCACTACGGCACCCCGCCCAACCCGGCGGTCGTCGGCGGCATCCCTGGCGGGTCCTCGAACGGCCCGGCGTCGGCGGTCGCCCTCGGGCAAGCGGATGTCGGGCTCGGCACCGACACCGGCGGATCGATCCGCGTCCCCGCGTCGTACCAGGGCCTCTGGGGGCTCCGCACGACCCATGGCGCCGTCGACCGCACTGGACTCCTGCCGCTCGCCCCGAGCTTCGACACCGTCGGCTGGCTCACCCGCGACGCCGCGACGCTGCGGGCCGCCGCCATGGCGACGCTCGAGCCGGGGGCACAGCGTCAGGCGGATGGGGAGCGTGCGGACGCCCCGGCCGACGCCCGTCCCGCCACCCGGCGAGCTCGCCGTTCCCGCTCTTCGGAGACAGCGTGCCAGCCCGCCCTCCGCTTCGTCGTCGCCCCCGCTGTCACGGCGCTCGCCGACCCCGAGGTCGCCGACGCGATGAGCGCTGCCTTCGCGACCCCGGCCGACGCCGGACTCTTCGGACACATCGAGGTCGTCGACCTCGGCGACATCGAGGAGGCCTTCGAAGTCTTCCGCACCGTGCAGGCCGCCGAGGCCTGGGCCACCCACGGACCGTGGATCGAGGCCCATCCCGGGGCTCTGGGCGAGGATATCGCCGCACGGTTCGCCTGGGCCTCCTCGTTCGATGAGAAGGACGTGACATCCGCTCGCCGGGCACTCGTGCGGGTGCGGGCCCGGATCGACGACGTTCTCGGCGACCGGGTGCTGCTGGTGCCGTCCGCGTCGTCGATCGCGCCGTCGTCCGGGGCGGACGCAGCCTCGAACGAGCGCACCCGCGCCGGCACCCTGCGGATGACGTGCATCGCCGGGATCACGGGACGCCCGGCGCTGAGCGCGCCGCTGGTCTGGGTCGCCCGCGACGACCTTGCGACCCCCGCCCCGGTGGGGCTGTGCCTGGTCGGTCCGAGGTTCAGTGACCTCGCGCTGATCTCAGCGGGCGAGGCCATCGAGACGATGCTGGCGGCGAGGGCGAAGCGGGGCTGAGGGGCTGGGGCTCGCGGCAGCTGAGCCGCTCCAACCCGTCCGGCTGCCGGGGGCCGATGGGGGCTCCCACAGCCGTGAAAAGGATTTCACCGCCGGCGCCATCCTCTGCGGCGGGGCATGCGGTCAGCGGCCCCCGGCGTGCCGCCCGCCGCTGTCCGGAACGGGCGCCGCAGCGAAAGCGACCTCGGCACACGCCCCGCCGTTGTCCGT
>JACMNE010000025.1 GCA_014378715.1 Microbacteriaceae bacterium | reverse complement strand
GGTGCGTCGGATCCCTCGGCACAACTCACCGAGACCGGGGATGGATCCGGCCGCATGGATGGTTCCTGTCATCGCGAGCATGGCCGCAATCCTGGGCCAATCGTGTGGCCGGTGGGTGAACGACGGGCGACGGGATAGACCACTCAGTGGCGGGCGATTTCACGAGTTCTATTCAGCGTTGAGAGGGTTGTTGTTCATCACGACAGACCGCATTGTTCATGTGTGGGCAATTGACTCCACTCGCCCGCACAGATTTGTGTGAATTCGTGCGACAGAGGACCACAGCGATGCCAGTCGGTCCCCGAGTCGTATTCACGCGCTTCGCCACGTCGCGCAGCCCGAAGCTCGTTCCGTGGGAGAGACACTCCTCCCGCTTGACCGGAGTCGACGCGGGCGCCCTGTCCCGCGTCGGTCCCCGGGACGACACAGGGGCTGTCATCTGGCACCTCGTTTCGGGAAACAACCGGATGCTCGCGCGAAGCGCGCAGATCTTCGGCTCCATACCCGAGGCAGTGCTCGGAGCAGAGTCAGCGATTGCCGCGGTCGTCCACCTGGTCGTCGCTCTGGTCGACGAGGACGGCGGAGGCGAGCGCGGGTGGTACGCGAAGCTCGCCGAGGTCCCCATCCTCACCTGCGCGCGGTGGTACCGGTCGGAGCGTGATCGCCGCAACTCCATCGACAGCGCCATCACCTCCCTCGAGTCGGCGACACTGCGACCGGGGTCAAGCCTGATGAGCCCAGCTCGCACGGGATCGGCGTGAGGGTGGACCAGTCGGCGGCGCCGAGCCTGTTCGCCGGAAGATTCCTCCTCGGCCCCCTCCTCGGGACGGGCGGCACAGCGTCTGTGTTCGAGGCGACGGACGCGGACGACGGACAGCAGATCGCGGTCAAGATCCTCCATCCCCAGCTCTCCCGCTCCCTTCAGGCGAGGACCGACTTCCTCGAGGAGGGCCGACGGACGGCTTTCCTCCGCCACCCGAACATCGTCGCCGTACTCGACCTCGGGGTAGCCGAATCCGAGGACGACGACCGCGCGTGGATCGCACTCGAGCGCGCGGCCGGGAGCACCCTCGCCGAGATCGTCGAGAGGTCCGGTCCGCTGGACGTGGCCTCGGCGATCGCTGTGGGCGTCGGAGTGCTGCGCGGACTCGAGGCCGCCCACGACGCCGGTCTGGTGCACTGCGACGTCACCCCGGCCAATGTGATGGTCGACCCGGGAACCGGAGGCGCGGTCCTCGCTTCGGGGGTGCGCCTGCTGGACTTCGGGCTCGCCCGCACCACCGGCACCCGCCAGTCGATCGGGTGGGCACCCGCAACCGTTCCGCGCTCCGTGCTGGGCAGCGTCAACTACATCTCCCCCGAGCAGGCGCGGGGCGAAGTCGTCGACCAGCGGGCCGACCTCTACCAGGCCGCGGGTGTCCTCTACTACGCGATCACTGGCGAGGCGCCGTTCATCCGACCCACGGCCGAGGCGGTCCTGCGGGCCCACGCCGCAGCCCCGCCTCCGGTCCCGTCCGCGATGCGCGCCGGGGTGAGTCGGCGCCTCGACCGTGTGGTGGCACGCGGGTTGCTCAAAACCCCCGCCGCGCGTTTCGACTCGGCCGCCCGGATGCGGGAGGAGTTGGAAGCACTGGCGCGGGTCCCGGAGGCCGTCGTGGCCCGCACCGTGCTCCTGCCGACCCGAGGGGGCGCCAGGCCGCTCCCCCTTCCCCGCCCGCAGTCGCGCACCCAACGGCCGCGCTCCCGCGCCGCGCCGGACGGTCGCGCGCCCGTGCGGGAATCGCCGACCGGGCGCGGCAGCGGCGCTGCGGTGCTCGGCGGACTCGTGCTCGTGGCCGTCATCGTCGGCGCGTGGGGGGTGGCCTCTCCAGGCTCGCCTTCCCCGACCATGGCCGCTCTGCCGTCGTCGATGGCCGCATCACCGTCCAACCCGGGGCCTTCCGCTTCCCCCCAGGTCGCAGCAGCCCTGAGTTCCGCTGTGCCCGCCCTCCAGGATCTGGCCCTGTCGGAGGCCCGGAGTGCGATCGAGGCAGCCGGGTTCGTGGTCGGGAGCCTGACGGTGGAGGACTCGGCGCGCGTCGGCGACACAGTTCTCGCGTCCTCCCCCGCCGCCGGCGAGAGGGCGTCCCCGGGGAGCCCGGTGGGCCTGCGAGTCGCGTCCGGGTCCAACCCGGTACCGGCCACGGCCGGATCGCGGGAGGCGGAGGCGGTCGCCGCCGTGCAGGCAGCCGGCTTCATGGTCCTGGTGGATCGTGTCAGCATCTACTCCATGGCCGACGGCCTCACCTACCGCTCGGATCCGCCGGCCGGAACACTCCTGCGGCTGGGCTCGGTGGTGACCGTGATGGTCGCGTCGGTCGCCTCCTCACCGGCGACCGCGTTGGATCCGTCCCCACCGGAGCAGGAGCCGTCCCCGTCGCCGACCCCCTCCGGACTCCCCTGACCGTGGTCCATCTGCTCCACATCCGGCCGCAGGTTCCCCTTCACCTCGAACCCCCCTCCCGTTCACCCGACGCCCAGAACATCGTGGCTGTGCGCCTGAGACCCGGGGCCGAACCCGCCAGAAAGGCGCACTGTGCCTGACATAACCTCCCCGCTCGATCTCCTCCTCGACCCCCGTGATGAGGACGATCAGCAGACCCGCCGCTCGCTCTCCGCGCGCCCGTCGCGGTCCGATGGGATCTTCCGCATGGTCACCTTCACTGCCGGCACCACCACGGTGGGGATCATGCTGGCTGTCGGCCTGTTCCTCTCGATCCGGGCCAGCGACGCGCTGAGTGTCTCGGGATTCGCTTTCCTCACCGAGCAGCAGTGGTCCCCGGAGACGCAGACCTTCGGGATCGCCGCCATCCTGGCCGGAACGGTCTCGATCGCCCTGATCGCGATGTGCGTCGGTGTGCCTCTCTCGCTCGGGACGGCACTGCTCATCTCGGACGTCGCCGGCGGACGGCTCCGCGGACTGCTGGTCACGCTCGTCGACCTCATGGCCGCCGTCCCCAGCGTCGTCTTCGGGCTCTGGGGCCTGTTCTTCCTCCAGGGCAACGTGATCCCGGTCGCCCAGTGGATCTCGACCTACTTCGGGTGGATCCCACTCTTCCGAGTGGCGGATGATGCGGGCACCGCGCTGACCGACGCGAGTGCGTTCACCTCCTCCGCCTTCATCGCCGGGATCGTCGTCGGCCTGATGGTCGTGCCCACCCAGACCTCGGTGATGCGGGAGGCGTTCTCGCAGGCCCCCGTCGGTGAGCGTGAGGCGGCCCTGGCCCTCGGCTCCAGTCGGTGGGGAATGATCCGCACCGTGGTCATCCCCTTCGGGCGGGGCGGGATCATCGGAGGCACGATGCTGGGCCTCGGCCGCGCGCTGGGCGAGACCATCGCCGTGTACATGATCATCTCGCCGATCTTCACCATCAACGGGGAACTGCTCAAGACCGGCACCAACTCGGTGTCCGCCCTCATCGCGCTCCGCTACGGCGAGGCGAGCGAATTCGGCCTCTCCGCGCTCATGGCAGCGGGACTCGTGCTCTTCATCATCACCCTGGTGGTCAATTTCACCGCGTCGTCCATCGTCGCCCGATCGCGCTCCGGCGCCGAAACGGACTGACCGTGTCCATCCTCACCCAGCGTCCACCCGGCGCCGGAGACCCGCTGCCGAATCCCGCGATCGACCTGGCCGACTTCGACGACCCCGACACCCCCGGGGATGGCCGCACGACGATCCCCGACCCCGGAACGGTTGCGACCGGTCCGAGGCGGCGCCTCCGGCAGGCGACACTCGACGAGCGGTTCAATCTCGTCGGCGCCCTGATCGCAGGGGTCGCGCTGGCGACCGCGCTGTTCGGCTGGATCACCCCGATGACGGGATCGGTGGGCTGGGTCGTTGTGGCCTTCCTGTCGTTCCTGGGCTTCTACGTGCTCCTCACGGCGCTACGCGCCGAGAGGCAGGAGGTCGCCGACAAGGTGATGACCGCGCTCATGGTGAGCGCCGGCATCCTGCTGTTCGGGGCACTGATCTTCGTGGTCGCCTACACCCTCGTGCGGGGGCGCGAGGCGCTTGTCAATCTCAACTTCTTCACCCAGACGATGGAACTCGCCGGCCCCCTAGACCCGCTGGAGCTCGGCGGCATCGTCCATGCGATCGTCGGCACGCTGATCCAGATCTCGATCGCTCTGGCCATCACCATTCCGCTCGGCATCACGACCGCCGTCTTCCTCAACGAGGTCGGAGGGCGCTTCGCCCGGTTCGTGCGGACGATCGCCGACGCGATGACAGCCCTTCCCTCGATCGTCGCCGGTCTCTTCGTCTATGCCGCGATCATCCAGCTCATCACCCACCAGCGCTCTGGGTTCGCTGCGGCGATGGCGATCACCGTCATGATGCTCCCTATCGTGATCCGCGCCTCCGATGTGGTGCTCCGCCTTGTCGCCGGGAACCTCCGCGAGGCCGCCTATGCGCTCGGATCCAGCCGGTGGCGCACGGTATGGCACGTGGTCTTGCCGACCGCCAGGTCGGGGCTCGTCACCGCCGTGATCCTCGGAACAGCCCGTGGGATCGGCGAGACATCCCCGGTGCTGCTGACCTCGGGGGTCACCGCCGTGATGAACGTCAACCCGTTCTCCGGTCCGATGATCTCACTGCCCCTGCAGGTCTTCGACTTCGTCAAATCGCCGGAGCCGAACATGGTGGCGCGCGGATTCGGCACCGCCGCCGTGCTGCTCCTGCTGGTCCTCACCCTGTTCGCGGTGGCCCGCGTCATCGGCGGTCGCGGCCCTGGCCAACTCTCGACGAGGCAGCGGCGAGCCGCGACATCCGCCTCATTCGACGATCTCAAGCGGATGTCGCGCCGGTCCGCCCCCGCGCCGCTCCCGCCCGTCACGGTGCCCGACGCCCCCGTGCCTATCACCCCACCCTTCACCGCACCACCTCAGAGCAGGGAGACGTCCCCGTGACGCCGCGCATCCGCCTCATCCGCTTCATCATGGCGTCCTTCGCCTTCCTGCTCCTGATCCTCGCTGGGAGCGGGGGACTCCAGCCACAATCGGCCCACGCCGACAGTTGGATCCCGGTCTCGGGCACCGGATCGACGTGGTCCCAGAACGCCCTCGACCAATGGCGCAAGAATGTGGCGGCCAACTATGGGATGACGATCAACTACTCGGGGGTCGGGTCGTCCGCCGGTCGACGCGACTTCCTGCAGGGCACCGTCGACTTCGCCGTCAGCGAGATCCCGTTCCAGTCCAAACCCGAGGACGGCTCTGCGGCGGAGGTTCCGGCAACCGGGTTCGCCTACATGCCGATCGTGGCCGGCGGCACGTCCTTCATGTACAACTTAAAAATCGGCGGGAAGAAGGTCACCAACCTCCGGCTCGGCGGCGAGACGGTCACGAAGATCTTCACCGGGGTCATCACGAACTGGAACGACCCCCAGATCGCGGCCGACAACCCGGGCCTCGCCATGCCCGACAGGGCCATCGTGCCGGTCGTCCGTTCCGACGGGTCCGGCTCGACCGCCCAGTTCACCCTCTGGATGTCGAAGCAGTACCCGGCACTGTGGAGCTCGTTCTGTATTGCGGTCAAGCGTGCCGCGGGCTGCGGGCTGACCTCGCAGTACCCCACCTTCGGAGGTGCGAAGGCCCAGAATGGATCCCTCGGTGTCGCGGGGTATGTCGGCCAGGACTATGGCGAGGGCGCCATCACCTACGTCGAGTACTCCTACGCGCTCAAATCCGGTTTTCCCGTCGCGAAGGTGCTCAACGCGGCGGGATACTACGTGGAGCCGACGGCATCATCGGTCGCGGTCGCGCTACTCAAGGCACAGATCAACACCACGGCCGGCTCCCCCGACTACCTGACGCAGATCCTCGACGGGGTGTACAACAACGCCGACAACCGCACGTACCCCCTGTCGAGCTACAGCTACATGATCGTGCCGACCGAGGTGGCCGGCATCTTCACCGCGGCCAAGGGCGCGACCCTGGGCGCCTTCACCAATTACATGCTGTGCGAGGGCCAACAGCAGGCGGCGGCCCTCGGCTACTCGCCCCTGCCGATGAACCTTGTGCTCGCCGGCTTCGATCAGATCAAGAAGATCCCCGGAGCGGATGTCTCGGGTGTCGACATCAACTCCTGCAACAACCCCACGTTCAAGGCGGGCGACTCCCCCGCGAACAACCAGCTCGCCGTCTCCGCCCCGGCGCCGGCCGACTGTGACAAGCAGGGCCCGAACCAGTGCACGACGGGAACGGCGGGGGCGCCCGCCGACACCGCGGTGACGGGAACGGGAACGGGCGGGTCGGCCAGCGGTGCGGTCACCCCCGCGGCCGTTGTCACCGGCAGCGCGGTCGCGACAGGGGATGCTGCGGTGTATGACGCCAACGGTGCCTTGGTGAGCGGAACCTCCGCCCTCAGCGGGTCGGCAGTGTCGACTCCGTTCACGGTGGCCGATTCCGGGATCGGCCCGCAGCAGCTCCTGATGCTCTTCGCCGCCCTGCTCCTGATCGCGGCCATCGTGCTGCCCCCGTTCGTGTCGAAACGGCTCCGCCGCCCGGTGGATCCGCATTCGTGACCCAATTCCGGTAGTCCCTCGACATCCGCCCCAACCGGACGGACACGGGGAAGGGGTAGTTCCCGGATCGTTCATCCCCGCGACACCCACCGCACATAATTTTCACTCGTCCCACTCGTGGGCCACCCTCATTCCCTCTGGAGCCCGCATGTCGCCACGCCCCGCATCACGCACGACGCGCCTCGCGTCGGGGATCTCCGGGGTCGTCACCGGGGCCTTCGTCGGAGCCCTGGTGCTGCTCTCCGGGGTGGTCCTCCCCGTCGGCACCGCGAGCGCCGACTCCTCCTCCTCCGTCACGATCGCCGCGTCGGCCCAGGACACCACGATCTCCTCCGCACCCTTCCCCGACCTAGAGGTGACCGTCTCGCAGACCAGCAACCTTGTCTCGCAGGGCGTTCTGGTCAGCTGGACCGGCGGGCGCAAGTCGCAGGTTCCGAGCACCGACAACGCCGGAACGAACTTCCTCCAGATCATGCAGTGCTGGGGCGGCGACAACCCCGACGAGGTGGACCGCACCACCTGCCAATACGGCGGCTTCGGCTCGGTCGGCGCCACCCGCGACAGCGTGGTGGGGTCGGACGCCGACGTGGCGCCCGAGGATGCCGCCTACACCCAGCCGTCGCCGAACTTCGCCGTCCCCACCTACACTTCGATCCCCTTCCGGTCGGTGACAGGCACCTCCATCGAGTCGGTCAAGGACAACAAGAAGCTTGCGGTGGATGTGAACTCCAACGAGTTCTTCACCCAGTTCACCTCGAATGAGATCAAGTGGGCCGGATCGGGGGCGAACGGGGCCGGGTCGGCGAAGTTCGAGATCCAGACCGCGCTGCAGGCTCCCGGGCTCGGCTGCGGCAGCCCGGTCACCGCGACCGACGGCACGATCTCCGGACGTTCCTGCTGGCTCGTGGTGGTCCCCCGAGGCACCGCCGACACCGGAGAGCAGCAGAACAACCGGCCGGGCCTCTTCTGGGACAACTGGAAGCACCGCATCGCGGTGAAGCTCGACTTCACGCCTCTCGGGGTGACCTGTGCCATCGGCGCGGCCGAGCGCCAGATCTCGGGAAGCGAGCTCGTGAGCGGCGCGGTCGCCTCCTGGCAGCCGGCCCTGTGCAACTCGACCGGCGGTGCGATCTACACCATCAGTTCCGGCAATGAAGCGGATGCGCTCGTGTCTGCGAGTGGCACGACGGGTGCGGCGCTCGCCCTCACCTCGCGGCCCCTTGCCACTGAGGCCGGCGCCGATCCCCTCGTCTACGCCCCCATCGCGCTGAGCGGCATCGCCATCTCCTTCGCCGTCGATCGGGAGCCCAAGGCATCCGACACCACCTCCGCGGAGGTGGCTGAACGTGCCGGCCTCGCCTTCTCCGAGCTCCGACTCACCCCGCGCCTGGTGGCGAAACTGCTCACGAACTCCTACCTGTCGTCCCTTCCCGTCGGCGCCGAAAAGAAGCACCTCGGCTACGTCTCCGCCGACGATCCCGGACACAATCCGCAGAGCCTCGGGTTCGACCCCGACTTCCTCGCCATCAACGACCCGGAATGGGCCAACCAGTCGATCAGCAGCCCGTCCATGGCCGACCTCCTGCTTCCGCAGGGCCGCTCCGACCTCGCCTGGCAGCTGTGGCGGTACGTGCTCGCCGACCCGGACGCGGCCGCTTTCCTGGAGGGAACCCCGGACCCCTGGGGAATGGTGGTCAACCCGTGGAGTTCCACCACGGCGGCGTCGAACCCCTCCGGCTCGGCGCTGGTCGTACCCCGGGACAACTTCCCGAAGGCCGACCCGACCGAGCAGCCCGGATCGCTGACACCGGTCACCAGCCCGGTGAATCTGGTGACCTGGCGGCCGTACACGAACGACTTCGACCAGAGCGCCTACCTCACCCTCCGCGGCGACGGTCAGGTACTCGGGGCATGGGACCCCGCACCTGCCACCGGGCCGCCGAAGTTCACCAAGAGTCCCCGCAATCTTGTCGGGCAGCAGCGCGTCCTGGGCTTGACCGACACCGCGTCGGCCGGGAAGTACCGGGTGGCCACGGCGCAGCTGCGCAACGCCGCCGGCGAGTTCGTGGCGCCGACGGTCGCCAGCCTCTCGGCAGCAGCGGCGGCGATGACCGCCACGGCCACATCGCCCACGGTGTACGGCTACGACCCCGGCGGGTCCGCCGCGATCGCCGCCCCCACCGCCTATCCGCTCGCCATGCCCGTCTATGCAGCGGCCAATCCTGCCACCACCGACGCGACGCTGCGGGCCGACTACGCCGCGTTCGTCCGCTTCGCCGCGACAACGGGGCAGCAACCGGGAACCTCGTCCGGACAACTCCCCGACGGCTATGCCCCGATCCCGGCCGGGTGGCGTGCGCAGGCCCTGGCCGCGGCCGACACGATCCAGACCGGAGTCGTCACCGCTCCCGCGGCGACCCCCACGACACCGGCGACGAGCACGGCTCTCGCACCCGGCCCGACCGGCGCCGCGGTGGCGGCCACACCCACCGCGCAGTCCGTCGCCCCCACGGCCTCCGGCACGGCGACGACCCTCCTCGGTGCGGCGACCCCCGACGACCCGGCCGGAGCACCCCTCTCCGCCGCCGTTCCGGCCAGCCTCCTGTCGGGCCTCGCCGCGGCGGGCGCCGTCCCGCTCCTCTCCCGCATCAGGAGACGGTCCTGATGCCCCACATTCCTGGCCCGCCGGCCGCGTCGATCCCTGGCGCACCCCGGACCATGTCGATGCGACCGCGCCTGCGACCGATCGATTCAACCCCCGAAAGGAACTCCCCGAAGTGAAGACGAAAAACGTCGTCGCGTTCAGTGCCGTTGTCGGCATTGCGTTCGCCGGTCTCACCCTTGCCACCCCCGCCTATGCCGACCCGGTATCGAACAGCTACGTTCTCGCCGGATCCGACACCCTTCAGGACGCGGCCAACGCCCTGTCCAACGGCACCAACATCTCGGGGGCATTCGTCCGCGTGACGGGCGGGCTGAACTCTGTCGGGTCATTCGACGCGTTCGGATCGGCCGCCATCCAGACCAAGCCGGGCGGCACCTACTTCGCCCGTCCCGCCGGGTCCGGCGACGGTGTCAGGGCCCTCAGCTACTCGATCGACGGCACCAAGGCGTTCAGTGTCTCGGGCAACACGACCCCGGCCACGACGATCTCCGGCCAGATCGACATCGCCCGCTCCTCGAGCGGACCCACCCCGCTCGCCGGCGGACCGCTCGAGTACTTCCAGTTCGGCCGCGATGCTCTCTCCTACGCCTACGTCGGCGCCGGACTGGAGCAGCTCACCGGGGCTCAGCTGAAGCAGGCCTACGAGTGCACGCTGACCGTGGTCAACGGTGTCGCCCTCAAGCCCCGCCTGCCCAACCCCGCGTCAGGAACCCGCAAGTTCTTCCTCTCCGCGATCGGCAGCCCGACCCTCGGGTCCTGCGTCAACGCGACCGAGACGGTGCCCGAGAACGACGGAACGGTCCTGTCCGCCAGCGGCGAGATCATCCCCTTCTCCGTCGCGAGCTGGGTCGCCCAGTCGAACAACGCGGCACCCGACCGTACCGGCAACGCCCTCATCGGAAGCACCCAGGGTTCGACCGCTCCGTTCACCGGAACCGCGCCCTCGCTCGTCCCGAACCCGACGTACTACTCGAGCAGCTTCGGGCGCGACACCTATGTCGTCGTCGAGGCCGCCCGCGTCGACCCGTCGAACGCGAAGTACGACGCCACCCTCGCCGGACTCGTCGACCGCACCAAGACGAAGAGCCTGACCAACTTCAGCTCGTCAATCTCCTCCGCTGGCGCGGTGAAGCTCAAGTTCGGCTTCCTTCCTCCCGCATCCACGACGCCGATCTTCGCCGCCGCCACCAACTGACCCCCCTCCTCCCCTCCGCACCACCCAGAAAGGCACTCATGTTCAGCACCAAAGTGACCCGCGCTGCCGCCATCGGCATCGTCGTGGCCTCGCTCGTCGGCGCCTCCGCGACGGCCGCGCACGCCGCGGTCCAGGCGAATGGCTCCGAAGGACCCGCCTACGTCTACAACCCCGCCGACGAGGTCATGTACCCCGCCGGCAAGGTCTTCGCCTTCAACGATGAGACGGTGATCGCCCAGTCCCCCACAGATGGCCGGGCTCCGTTCCTCTGCTCGGCCGACTCCACCTCCGTGTTCAGCTTCGTCACCGCGATCGGCTCGGAGCGCACCCCGTCGGCCTGGGTCGCGTACGCGGCGGCCGGCAATGCGAAGAGCCTGATCCAACCGACCGTGTCGTTCGACCAGCAGATCCTCGGCTCCCAGACGGCGGTCAAGACCGCCGGAGGCAACTACAGCGTCGGGATCGCCTGCCTGAAGGACAACAACGTGAACCTCGCCGCAAGCGGGCTGTACTACTTCACGGCGCACGTCACCCCCGTCACCGGGGCGTACACGGTCGAGCAGCCCGATGCCGGGGTCGCCCCGACCCCGACGGTCGACCCGACCCTCACGGGCACGCTCAACCTCTCGGCGACCACAGCCTCCGCCGCGAACGGAGTGCTCAGCCTGTCGGTGCCGACGAACGCCGCTGCCGCGATCGGCTCGCCGACCCTCATCGGTGGCCTCTCGACGTCGACCGGAACCCTCGGTGACATCGCGGTCAACGATGGGCGGGTGGTCTCCAAGGAGGGCTGGACCCTCAGTGCGAGCGTGAGCGACTTCACGAACAGTGCCGACTCGACCGTGACGATCAACAAGAAGCAGCTCGGATTCAGCCCGAAGATCGTCTCGACCACCGCCGTGGGCGTTGTGGCCTCGGCAGCGCAGACGGCCGGATCCTCGGTCTTCCCCGCGGCCGTCGCCTCCACCACTCCCGGCTCCGCTGTCGGCACGACGATAGTCAACGCCGACCTGACCTTCGTCTCGCCCGCAGACCGGGTCGCCGGAACCTACACCTCGAAGCTCACGCTCACGCTCGCCTCGAAGTAGCTCCTCCCGGGAGGGGGCCGCGACCGGATCGCGGCCCCCTCCCTTTCCGCCTGTTCCCGTTAAGGTCTGGTTCAGCACCCCGCCCGGTGCCGTCCACTCAAGTTTGGATAGATGTCCTGTGCCCTCCCGCCCCCTGTCCCCGCGCCTCGCATCCCCGCGATCCCTTCGCCGCCATATCGCCCTCGCCCTCGTGGCGCTGACGCTGGCCGGCGGCCTCGGTTCGCTGACATCCGCGGCGCAGGCCGATGACACCGACGGGATCTCGGGCGCCCCTGCGGATTCGAGCGGTGCCGACGACCGTTCGAGATTCAGCTACCAGGTGCTCCCCGGCCAGCACCTCGACGACTTCTACATCGTGCGAAACACCGGCACCACCACGCAGACCATGAAGGTCTTCGCCACCGACGCCTACAACACCGACGACGGCTCCTACGGTCTGCTCGACACCGACGCGACCCCGCTCGACTCCGGAGCGTGGGTGAGCTTCGACGGCGGCGCGACGCAGCTGAGCATCCCCCTCGGCCCGGGAGAGTCCCGGGTGGTCCCCTTTGCCCTCGACGTGCCGGCCGAGGCCTCGCCGGGCGACCATGCCGCGGGCATCGTCACCTCCGTGACCGCCCCGTCGGGCGAGATCCTGGTCGACCGCCGCATCGCGACCCGCCTCTACGTGCGGGTGCCGGGCGACATCCAGGCGGCGCTGACGATCTCGAGCCTCACCGCGTCCTACATCAGCCAGGCCAACCCGTTCGGTGGGGCGACGACGCTGTCGTACACCGTGACGAACAAAGGCAACGTCGCCCTGGCGGCCAATGTGGTCGTCGGGGTCAGAACGTATTTCGGCATCGCGGCGGTCCCCATCGTCCGCACCGAGCTGACAGAGATGCTCCCCGGCGGTTCCCGCGTCGTGACCACCTCCGTGCCCGGTGTCGCGCAGCTCGGATACCTCGACCCCTATGTGTCCATCGCCCCCACCGTGGACGCCGGGGCACTCGACCCCGGTCCGCTGCGCGTAGTGGACCGGGACACCGTGATCCTCGCCCCGCCGTGGTGGCTGATCGCACTGCTCGTCGCGGGGGGAGCGGCCTGGCTGGTCATCCGCGTGCGCCGTACCCGGAACGACAGGGACGCGGCGGCATGGATCGCGTACACCGAGGCCGAGGCCCTGCGGAAGGCATCGGAGCACGCCAGCGTCGGCGTGAGTGTCTGGGCCGGGGTGGGAGCACCTGCCGGTGCCCACCTCGGCGATCACGACCTCGAGGCGGAGAAATGATCATGCGGCCAGCCGCCCTCCTGGTATTCGCGCTCACTCTTCTCGCCTTCGCCGCCGCGCCGACACTCGTCGACGGCGCCTCCTCCGCCTCGGCGGACGACGGTTCCATCGACATCACGGTGACGGTCTCCCCGGCACCCGTCGCACCGGGAACCACGGACGGCAGAGGAACGGCAGTCAGGGGGTCGGGAGGTTCGGGATCGTCCGGAAGCAGCACGGTCGTCACAGGGCCGGACACCATCCCGGCGGGCGCGGAACTCCCGGCGCACGGATTCGACCTCGGTGGGATCCTCTACCTCAGCGGCCTCACCACCACCACGATGATGAGTCCGAACCCCTTCGACGGCACGGTCCACGGCTACTTCACCGTGCGGAATGTCTCTGGCACCACGCTCACCTCATCGGCACGATTCTGGCTCGATGGACCGTTCGGCAACCAGCTCAGCGAGGTCACCGGGATCGACATCGTCGACCTGAAACCCGATGAGTCGCGGGTCATCGATGCCACCCTGGCCGGGGTCGGCCAGTGGACGTTCATGACGGCCCACGCCACACTGACGCCTCCCGACGTCGTCGAGGGAACCACGTTGTCGCCGATCACCCGTGACTCCGTCGTCGTCGTCGCACCGTGGCTCGTCGGTGCCGGGGCCGGGCTCGGTGCCGCGGCGCTCGGCGGCATGTCCCTGATCCGCCGCACCACGGGAGCACCCCGTCTCGTGCGTGCCACCTCATGACCGAGACACTCGTGGTCCCGGTCGGTGCGGAGTCGACGTCTCCGCCGCAGCGAGAACGCTCGCTCCGGGTCCCCCGTCCGCCGCGGCGGCCCCCGTCCTCAGCCACCCCCCGTCCACCGCTCGGCCCCACCGCCGTGATCGTGCGCGGCACGCTCATCATGGCCGCGGTCGTCCTGCTCGCCTTCGTGCTCAATGCCACCCTCCTCAGCCACCTCCACCATGCCGTGACCCAGCAGCAGCTGTCCGACTCATTCCGGCTCCAGCTGTCGGAGGGAACGGCGCCGGTCAGCGAGGGCGACTTCAACGACGTCCTCCTCGCCGACGGAGCGCCTGTCGCGATCATGGACATTCCCTCGATCGGCGTGCACGAGGTGGTGGCCGAGGGGACGTCCTCGGGAGTCCTCACCACCGGCCCAGGACACCGCCGTGACTCGGTGCTGCCCGGTCAGGCGGGGGTCAGCGTGCTCATGGGCCGGGCCGCATCATATGGCGGCCCGTTCTCCCGCCTGCAGGAACTCGCTCCCGGCGACCGATTCACCGTGATCACCGGCCAGGGCACCCAGGATTTCGAGGTCGTCGGGGTCCGTTACGCCGGAGACCCCTCGCCGGCGTCGCCCGTCAGCGGGGAGAGTCGGCTCATTCTCGAGACGGCCAGAGGTGCAGCGTACGTCCCCTCCGGCATCGCCTATGTCGATGCCGAGCTGATGAGTGAGACCCAGCCGTCCGGAGCAAGGCAATCCACCTTCGCGTCGCTTCCGCCTCAGGATGCGGCGCTGGCGACCGACACGTCGACCATCTGGGCCCTGGTCTTCGCGATCCAGTTCCTTCTCGTCACCGAGATCGCCGCCGTCTGGGCGATCCGTCGGGTCGGCGCGCAGAAGACGTGGATCGTCTTCGTCCCCCTCGGCCTGGTGGCCGGATCGTTTGTCGGCCACCAGCTCACGCTCCTCCTCCCGAACCTCCTCTGACCGATCCCGCCCCAGGAAACGAGACACC
This sequence comes from Microbacteriaceae bacterium, assembly GCA_014378715.1. GTDB lineage: Bacteria > Actinomycetota > Actinomycetes > Actinomycetales > Microbacteriaceae > Marisediminicola. Next base: position 23,657 of record JACMNE010000025.1, on the reverse strand, counting down.
ATGACCGAGATCTTCTCGTCTTCAGACGTGACCCAGATCATCCCCCTTTCTGCGCCGGTTGCGGCGCCGCGCGCACGGCGGTCGCGAAGGCTCCCTGCCCGTCCGCTTCGCCGCCAGGAAACCAGGCCCGCCGATGTTCCTCCCACCTCACTGGCGAAGCTCGAGGCACACAACCTCTCCGCCTGGTTCGGCGAACACCAGGTCCTCGACCGCGTGTCCCTGACCATGCCGGCGGGTGTCATCACCTCCCTGATCGGACCGTCCGGCTGCGGCAAGTCCACCTTCCTCCGCATCCTCAACCGAATGCACGAGTTGGTTCCGTCGGCCAGCCTGGCCGGCCAGGTCCTCATCGACGACCAGGACATCTACGAACCCGAACGCAAACTCGTCGACGCCAGGAAGTCGATCGGCATGGTCTTCCAGAAGCCGAACCCCTTCCCCGCCATGTCGATCTACGACAACGTCATCGCCGGGCTCAAGCTCACGGGTACCCGCGCCAGCCGGGACGAACGGGACTACCTCGTCGAGTCCTGCCTCACGAAGGCCGGTCTGTGGAACGAGGTGCACGACCGACTCCGGGCCCCCGGCGGCGGGCTCTCCGGCGGACAGCAGCAGCGTCTGTGCATTGCCCGCTCCCTCGCCGTGAAACCGAGGGTTCTCCTGATGGACGAGCCGTGCTCGGCGCTCGACCCCACCTCCACGAGGGTGATCGAGGAGACGATGCTCGAGCTGGTGAACGACGTGACGATCGTCATCGTGACGCACAACATGCAGCAGGCGCAGCGTGTCTCCACGCAGTGTGCGTTCTTCCTCGCCTCGCAGGGGCAGCCGGGCGCGATTGTCGAACACGGAGACACCGCCGCGATGTTCTCGGACCCGATCGACGCGCGCACCTTCGACTATGTCAGCGGCCGCTTCGGATGACCCGCTGTCCCCGGACCGGGTCATCGCGGGTCGGGGGGCGGCCCCGAGCCCGCATGACGCCGGCGACATTCATCCGCTCCGCCCGACGGACAGCTGCTGCCGGCGAATGAACCGAGGATGTACATGAGATCGACAGGCCCGCGACGCCTCGTCAGCCTGAGCGGATGACCACCATTTCGCATGATGAAGACCAGTTGATAGACCTGGTCGTCGCACGTCTCGCACAACGCAATCCCGGCACAACTCCTGAACGGATTTCTGCGACCGTACACGAAGAGCATCACCGACTCGATGGTCGTCCGGTTCGCGCGTTCCTGTCGGTTGTCGTCGAACGCAGTGCCAAAGCCCGCCATGTCGCGGTGACGTCGCTTTCCCCGGCCTGAGCGGTCGCCCGAGAGGTCCTGAGGGCGGGTTGGATAAGCCTGCGCCTATGACCGTGATGCAGGTCGGCGGGTTCCGCCGATAGGCTTGACGGACTTCCACCCGCCCGAACGACCTGTGGTGGTTTCCTTGGCGGATTGACGATCGCCATCTGGGTCTTTCTGCCCACGATAGTCTGGAAGGCCCGGCGTCCCGTGGCGCGAAGACCCTAGGAGGCACCCGTGTCGGTCGGACTGCTCGCCGTTGTCGATGACATCCTCACCGCCGCCCTCAAGGCGAGCGCCAAGACAGCCGGCGTGGTCATCGATGATGCCGCCGTCACCCCTCAATACGTGCAGGGCCTCTCCCCGGCGCGCGAGTTGCATGTCGTCTGGCGAATCGCCCTCGGGAGCCTGTTCAACAAATTCATCATCATCATCCCGGCCGCGTCGTTGCTGTCGGCATTCGCACCCTGGGTCCTGCCATGGTTGCTGATCCTGGGCGGCGCCTATCTGTGTTTCGAGGGAGCGGAGAAGGTCACCGAATGGTTCGGGGCTCATCACGCGGCACCCGAGACGGGAGCGCGAGATGAGGGCAAGCTCGTATTCGGTGCCGTTCGCACGGACCTGATCCTCAGCACGGAGATCATGCTGATCGCACTGGCCAGCCTCGACCCCGATTTCGGCATCTGGATGACGCTCGGTGCCCTAGTCGTCATCGGCCTCGGTATGACGGTGCTCGTCTATGGCGCGGTCGCCCTGCTGGTCAAGATCGACGACGTGGGGCTCGCACTGATGAAGAGCCCCGCCCGAGGGGTGCGCCGCGTCGGCGCCCGCATCGTGGCCGCGATGCCTGCCGTCTTCGTCGTGATCAGCGTCATCGGAACGGTGGCCATGCTGTGGGTCGGCGGCCACCTGGTCATCGCCAACCTCGCCGAGACCTTCTGGCACGGCCCGTACGACCTGCTGCACCTGCTGACGGACGCGGTCGACGACGGGGGGCCCGTCGTCGTCTGGCTTGTCGACACCGCGGCGTCGGCTGTGTTCGGTGTCGCGCTTGGCCTGGTCATCACAGGGATCGTGGTCACAGTGTCCGGCCTCATCACACGCCGACGCGCACCCGTCGCCGCGGCCGGAAAGTCGCCCTCTGCCCCCTGACCACCTCTCGCCAGCGTCAGCCGGAGTGCGGCAGCAGCACGTCGACCTGGCCCGTGGTGATCCGCGTCTCGAACCTCGGTTGTGGGGCTGTTGCCGGCCCGCGGAGCACCTCACCTGTCTCCAGGGAGAAAACGCTCGCGTGCCAGGGACAGGAGACGCACGCCTCACCGTCCGTACCCCTGATGAGCTCGCCCCGATCGAGGGGACCGGACAGATGGCTGCAGGTGTTCGACAACACGTCGACCCGATCACCCCGGCGGAAAACGAGCAGCTGCATGCCCGCGACATCCGCTCGGATCAGCTCGTCCTGCGGCAGGTCGGCCAGGGGCGCCAGTGACTGCCATCCGGCGGGGAAGCGATGCGGCACGTCTTCGGTGTGGTTTGCTCCCGCGGCCTGACGGTAGCTCAGGTGCCCTCCGAGGTATCCGGCTCCGGAGAGCACCGCGAGCCCGGCCATGCTGAGCATCTTTCCGATCGTCTGGTGTCCGCGCCCACGCTGGATCCACGAGATCGCGTAGAGGCCGGTCGCGAGCGCATTCGCCGCGGCGTGCACCAGCCCGACGCGCATCTGCTGCTCGTGCAACTCCGACCAGTCGGTGTACCCTGCCGCCGCGGTCGGCAGCACACTGGCGACCCCGATTCCAACGAGCGTGCGCGCCGCCTTCTCGTTGCCAGGCAGCAGGTCGAGCACGGCGGCGGACAGCCAGGCGCCGCTCGGAATAAGCACCAGAAGCGGATGGACGGGGTGACCGATGGGGACACCATGCAGTGCGTCCCGCACGGGCTGCGGACGGATCACGCCGTTGACGACAGCGCGGACGCGGTCGACGAGCGGATCCAGCTGTGACGCGTTCTCGAGCTGGCTGAGCAGTCTGACCCATCTGATTTCGCGCATGATCGATCACACAGCGCGCGGTTCCGAATCACACGGGGGTTGCCGGCGGGCCGGCCCAACATGCCGCCCGTCGGCCTCACCGGCTTCGATTCCCCGCCGCGGTAAGCTCGACCCACGCCCCTATAGCTCAGCTGGTTAGAGCCCCGAACTCATAATTCGGTAGTCCTCGGTTCAAGTCCGAGTGGGGGCACGCGGGAAGTGCTACCGCCCCGAATCGCCCGGACCCTGGGATGCGGGGTTGTCGAGTGAGACCTCGGTGACCGGATCGGTCACCTTGTCACCGCGATACAGGCTCTCGAAGGTCGAGAGCGTGCTCTCGATGTCGTGCGGCGCCGTGTACGCGAGACTGGTGTGCTTGAGGCGGCTGAGTTCCTCCGGCGTGGCCGTGAGGACCTTTGTCAGGGCACGGGCCAAGTCCTTCACATTGCCAGGCTCGAACAAATAGCCGTTCTCGCCGTCGTGCACGAGGTGGGGCAGCGCCATCGCATTCGCCGCGACGATGGGAAGAGCGGATGCCATCGCCTCCAGCGTCGCAATGCTCTGCAGTTCCGCGATCGACGGCATCGCGAACACCGTCGCGCGCGCATAGGCGGCGTGGAGCTCGTCCTGCTCGACGAAGCCGGTGAAGGTCACCCTCGAGCGGATGCCGAGGCCGGTAGCCACCTGCTGGAGGCTGCCCAGGAGGTCGCCGCCTCCGACGATGTCGAGCTTCACATCGAGAGCGGGGTCGAGGGTCGCCACTGCCTTGAGGAGCACATCGATGCTCTTCTCCCCCGTCACCCGTCCGACGAAAAGGATGCGATTCTCGGGGCGCGGTGTGAAGTTGGGGGTGTAGTTCGCGGCGTTGATGCCGCAGGAGATCGCGTGGACGCCGGGCAGGTCGATCGCGTCCTCGAGGAAGGCCGCGGCCTTGCGGGTCGGGCTCGTGACGGATTCGGCGAGGCGGAAGGTCTTCGCGGCGTCCTTCCAGGCGAGGGAGATCGCCGGCTCACGCAGGAAACGCGGGAGGAGCGTGTGTTCGATCATGTTCTCGGGCATGAAGTGGTTGGTGGCGACGATGCGGATGCCGCGTTTGGCCGCCTGGCGGGCGAGCCCTCTGCCGACCACGATGTGGCTCTGGAAGTGCACAACATCCGGTGTGAATTCATCGAGAATGATGGACGTGTTGTGCTGCACACGCCACGGGAGGGCGAACCGTAGCCAATCGTGCGGGAACCAGCGCCACGACAGGAGTCGATAGACGGTGAACTTCTGGCCGTCGTGCTCCTCGACGAAGCGGCCGTGCCGGCGGGTGGGCGCCGGCGCCACCACACGCACCTCGTGTCCGCGGGCGACGAGGCCCGCGGCGAGCCGGGCGGCGAAATTGGCCGCACCGTTCACGTCGGGCGGAAAGGTGTCAGCGCCGATCAGAATGCGCAACGGCGGACGTTCCGGCTGGCGGGGCTCGGTCGGGGCGTCAGGCAAAGTGGTGGATGTCCCTTGGTTGTGTGCTGCTGGTCGATCGCAGCGGGTTCCCGTCGGTGCGGAACCCGGGTACTAATTTACCCTAGCGCTGGTTTTGGGGGTGGTGCTTCGCCAGCTGAAACACGCCGTAGATCGCCACGATCCCGGCGACCGCGAAGGCGATCACGGCGATGACCGGTGCCTGAGAGGCCTCGCCGAGCACCACGATGCCGATGCTGACGGCCACGAGGGGGTCGATCACCGTGAGTCCGGCGATGACGAGGTCGGGCGGACCTGATGCGTAGGCACTCTGCACGAAATAGGCGCCCAGCATCGTCGCAGCGAGTAGCGCGACAAGGCAGATCACCGTGAGCCACTCGAAATTACCGGTCACGATGCGGTTGATGACGATCTTGGCCAGGGTCACAACGAAGCCGTAGAGCACTCCCGCCGCGACGATGTACATGATCGCCTTGAGTCGGGAGCGGAGGACGACGAACGCGGTGCCAGCCACGGCGAGCACCACCAGCAAGATGATCAGCACCGTGATCAGCTGGCTGTCGGTGATCGGCGTCTCCTGCGCGACGAAGGCGGCGATGGTGACGAACACCGCGACTCCTCCGACACACAGGGCGATCGCCCGGATCGTGAGCCGGTCGAGTTTGACCTTCGTGACGCGTGCATTCAGGAGTGCGGTGATGACCAGCGCCACGGCGCCGAGCGGCTGGACCACGATCAGGGGCGCCAGGTAGAGGCTCGTGAGCTGGAAGAGCACGGCGAGTCCGAGCATCGCGGTGCCGATCAGCCAGGACGGCCGACTCAGTAGCGCGACGAGCTGGCGGATGCTGAGTCCCTGTGCTTTCCCGCCGAGCTGCACCTCCACCTTCCCGACACCACGGTGCTGCAACTGGGCGCCGAGCGCCAGGAAAACGGCGCCGACGAGCGCAACAGGGATCCCCAAGCCCTGGCGGGGGGTGAGGGTGAGTACCTGGTCAGTGAGGTCAGTCAGGTCGAACGGCAGCACGTGATGACCCTAATGGCTGGGTGACCGATATTCTTGGCGAATGGCCGTTCTTCCGATACTCATCACGGGAGACCCCGTTCTCCACTCCCCCGCCCTTCCCGTCGTCGACTTCGGGGCACACCTGCGCGCGCTGGTCGGGGACATGTTCGAGACCATGGAGGTCGCCCCCGGCGTCGGGCTCGCGGGCCCGCAGGTCGGCGCAGGGCTGCGCGTGTTCGTCTTCGACTGGACCGATGACGACGGACTCCGGTCGCGGGGCGTGGCGATTAACCCCGAACTCTGGATCACCCCGACCCCGGCCGGCGCGGCCGACGAGGACGAGGATTCCGAGGGCTGCCTGTCGGTGCCAGGCGAGCGGTTCCCGCTGCTGCGGTCGAACGCGGCCATCCTGCGCGCCGTGGACCTCGACGGGGTCCCGTTCGAGATCACGACGACGGGCTGGCTGGCCCGGATATTCCAGCACGAGTACGACCACCTCGACGGCACCCTGTACGTCGACCGCCTGGAGCACGCGTCATCGAAGGCCGCGTCGAAGACGATCAAGAAGAGCGGATGGGGCAAGCCCGGGCTGTCCTGGCTGCCCGGGGTGGACGACCTCGGCGAATAGCGTCGGCCGGACCGTGGCGCACGATCGGCGACCTCCTCTCCACAGGCGGGCACGTCGGGGGTGTTCTCCACAGGAAATCCTGGTCGTTGGCCTGTCAGCGGAAGTGATGTCGGTGGCTGCCACCATCACGGGATCCACGATCACGGGTGGGGGGTCTATCTCGAGAACGGCGTCCCGTGGTTCGTTCCCCCGGCCAGCATCGACCCTGGGCGCAGGCCGCGCCACGGCGGCAGGGTGTCGACTCGGGCAACGCTGAACGGGATGGAAGCGAGGTGATGGCCAGCGCATCAGCCCAGCATCAACGGTTGAGGTTGACTCCGTGCACCCCGTTGTCGAAACGGAGGGCGGGGAAGATCGCGGACACCGAGAAGCCGACGCCGGGTACCGGGTAGGAGTTGAAGATCCCGCCGAATGCGACGGCGCGCTCGCGCATCTCGGCGATGCCCTCGCCGGTGACCTCGCCCGTCAGTGTGTTGAGGTCGTCCTGGAAGGAGTATCTGCGCTGCTGCGTGATGTCGCCCGGGTCGAGGCCGCGTCGGCGCCCGTCGGACTGGATCCCGTCGTCGTCCACCAGCAGTTGCACGCCCTCTGCGGTCCAGGTGAACGAGACGCGCACGTCGGTCCCGGGTCCGCCATAACTGAGTGCGTTGCTCACTGCCTCCTCGAGGATGCGATAGAGCGCCACATCCGCCCCGGGCTGGAGATCGAAACGCTCTCCGGTCTCGGAGAAGGTGATGGTGAGTCCCTGTGTCCGCATAGACCCGAGGAGGTCGTCGAGCGAGCTGATGCTCGGTCTCGGCGCGCTCTCCCCCGTGCCGGCCACGGAGACGATCCGTCGGAGGCCGGCCAGGGTGCTGCGCCCCGACGTGGCGATCTGGGAGGCCGTGCGGGCCATAACAGTGGGATCGGATTCGACGATGTAGCGGGCGCTGTCCGCCAGGCGGATGATCGCCGACACGGAGTCCACCGCCACCTCGTTCAGCTCGCGAACGATCCGGAGCCGCGCCGCCTGCTCGGCGATCGAGGAGTCCAGTCGGGTGATCTCCCGGTCGGCGGCGTTGAGTTCGAGGGAGAGCAGGCGAATGTTGCGCACCCCGGCGAGCCAGAGGATGAGGAGGACGAGGGCGAGGACGGCGATCCCGATCAGGATTCCCACCGTCGCCCCGGCGTTCGCGATGATCCATGCGTTCACGGGCGGCCCTCAATCCGGCCGCGGAGGTTCGCGGTCCAGCATCGACATTACCGCGCACCCCCGGCCGGGCCTCGGCCGGGCCCCACCGCTACTTCTGCGGCTGGGGTCGGCTCGCGCGCAGCACCTCGAGGCGGCTGCGGTATTCCGTCTCGTCGATGTCGCCCTGGGCGAAGCGTTCCGCGAGAGAGGCCTCGGCACCCGTGATGGGTGATGAGTGCCAAGCGCGGCCGCCCGGGCCCATCGCGGCCCGACGCCAGCGGCGCCCGAAGAGGACGGCGATGAGCACGATGAGACCGACCCAGAACAGGGGGATGAGGAGCACGAGCCACCCGAATCCGCCCCCGAACGGGCCGTAGTCGTGATGGGCGAAGGACAGCTGGGCCGAGGCTAGCGGAGAGGTGCTGAGTGAGGCGGTCAGTGGGGTGGTCAGTGGGGTGGCGAGGTGCGTCGCCAGGAGTGCGGACATGGGGTGATTCCTTCCATTGGGGTTCCGACGGAACCGGTGCCCCCACTCTCGTCCGACGGTCCGGACGGCGAATCTGCCCAGCGGATGATTCGGCGGTACACCTGATGGATGACCCCTGCGGGTCCGCTACTCCCCCGGGCGGGCCTAGTGCCCGGCGAGCACCAGCCCGGTCTCGTAGGCGACGACGACGAGCTGCACCCGGTCGCGGGCGGCGAGTTTGCTCATGATCCGCGAGACGTGGGTCTTCGCGGTGAGCGGGCTCAGGAACAGCGCCCGGCCGATCTCGTCATTGGTCAGACCCTGCCCGACGAGACGCAGCACCTCTCGCTCCCGCTCGGTGAGTACCGCCAGGGACGCGGCATCCGCTTTCTCGGTCAGTGTCGTCGCGACGCGTTCGAGCAGGCGTCGGGTCACGCTCGGGGAGAGCAGTGCGTCGCCTGCCGCGACGACGTGCACGGCGCGGATGAGCTCGACCGGCTCGGTGTCCTTCACCAGGAACCCGCTCGCACCCGCGCGGATGGCTCTGCCGACGTACTCGTCGAGCTCGAAGGTCGTGACGATCACGATGCGCGTGGCCGAGAGGGCCGGGTCGGAGGCGATGGCCCCGGTCGCCCAGAGTCCGTCACCGCCGGGCATCCGGATGTCCATGAGGATCACGTCGGGCAGTTGGGCCCGCACGAGGGCGACGGCCTCCTCGCCGGTTCCCGCCTCCCCGACGACGTCGAGATCGGGCTCGGCCTGGAGCAGCGACCGGAAGCCGGCGCGGATGAGCTGCTGGTCGTCGGCGATGGCAACTCGGATCATGGGCTGGGTGCTCTCTCTGCAGCGGATGTCGCGGGGACGGTGGACGCGCGAACTGCAGGGGCATCGGAGTCGGCCCCGAGCGGGATGTGCACGAGCACCTCGAACCCGGTGGGAGAGGAGCGGGTTTCCAGAGTGCCGCCGAGCAGTTCTGCGCGCTCGTGCATCCCCAGGAGGCCACGCCCGACCGTGCCGTCCCGGCGTGTGCCGTCGCGCGCAGCATCGTGGGCGCCATCCGGGCTGCGGGGCAGCTCGAGCTGGGGAGCCCCCGACCCGTTGTCCCGCACGGTCACCTCGAGGGTATCTGCGACCTCGGCAATGGTCACCGTCGCTGAGGTGGCTCCCGAATGGCGCACCACATTGGTCAGCGACTCCTGCACGATCCGGTAGACGGCGAGTTGCACGGCCGCCGACGGACGGACGGGAGCTGCTGCGCCCGCCCCGACTGCACCCCCCGCCTCACCCGCCGCCGTGCGATCGTCCAGTGCCACGTGCACCCCCTGCGAGGAGACACTCGCCACCAAGCCGGGCAGCCGGGAGAGGTCGGGCTCCGGAACGAGGGGGGCGCCGACATCCGCTCCCCCCTCGGCCCGAAGTATGCCGAGAACGGCACGTACCTCGTCGAGGGCGGTCTTGCTGGTCTCCTTGATGCTGGCGAGCGCGGCGACGGCCGTCTGCGGCTGCTTCTCGGCGAGGTGGAGCCCCACGCTCGCCTGCACGTTGATCTGGCTCAGGGAGTGCGCGAGCACGTCATGGAGTTCGCGGGCGATCCGCACCCGCTCAGCCTGCACCTCGGTCTGTCGGCGCTCGGCGAGCGTACGGCCCACCTGCTCGAACCGCTCCCGGCGGGTGCGCATACTCTCGCCCACCCCGAGCACCACGAGGATACCGAGGGTGATCCCCGCGATGCGGGCGGGCTGCCAGGATAGATCGAGCCCGATCGCGATCGCGAGGGTGGCCAGCCATGCGGCCGACACCGCGGTCCAAGCCCACAGCCGTGCGCCGCGCACGATCGCGCCGACGAGCGCGAAGGCCAGCGCGATGTAGGGCGGACCCCAGGACGAGCTCGTGACGATGAGGTCGGCCGAGGCCGCCGCTGACACCACCGCGACGACGGGGCCGGGATATCGCCTCGCGGCGATGAGCGCCAGCGGACCGATCGCCGCGATGATCACACCGGCCACGAGCAGGGTCGTGGTCTCCGGAGTACCCAGGACCCGAGCGCGGAAGATGGAGGGCGGCACCTGGATGAGGAACGCGACGATGACGGGGATCCACAGCCGTGCCTCGGGCGACCCGCGGTGCTCGAGGTGGGGGTACCGCTCCCACCGGTCGTGCCACTCGGTGACGCGGGACGGAGGTCGCATAGAGGAATTTTAGCGACGGGGTGCCCGCGCGGCATCCGCCCCGGGGTGTCGGGTGGCTACACCCCCGGGAGTAGCCCTCCGACCGCTGAACGAACAAAGACCGCAGGGGGTGGAGCCCCTTGCGGCCTTCGAGCTCCTCGACTTGGACTCGAACCAAGAACCTGCCGATTAACAGTCGGCTGCTCTGCCAATTGAGCTATCGAGGATTGCTGTAAACAGCTTGTCTACCTTACCAAAGGACGGGCGTGTGCAAAATCGAGCAGCCCGTCGCGGCCCCCGGACGGACACTCCCCCGGCGGCGGAGTGCGGCTAATATCCGGCGGAGGGGTCGACAACCCCGACAAACCGGCCGTCGCCGGTGAAGGCGGCGACGTTCAGCCTGATTCTCTCGGCGAGGAGGGGCGCTGTCATGTCGGGCGTGTCGGCGCTGTGCGGGGTGATGATCACCCGGGGTTCGTTCCAGAGGGGATGTCCGTCGGGCAGCGGCTCCGGCACCGTGACGTCGAGCCCGGCCCCGGCGAGACGCCCCGCCGCGAGGGCATCGGTGAGGGCGTCGGTGTCGACAAGTCCCCCACGTGCGATGTTGACGAGTACGGCGTGCCGGCCGAGCAAGGAGAGCCGACGGGCGTCGAACAGCCCGGTGGTGCCGCCGGTCAGCGCGGCGGCGATCACCACAACATCCGCTGTGGGAAGCACCTCGTCGAGCCGGTCGACCGTCACCGTGCGGGCGGCACTTGGCAGGGGCTCGCTGCTGCGTCGCACGACGGTCACCTCGACACCGAATGGCGCCAGAAGGCGCAGCAGCTCGATCGCGATGCCACCCGCGCCGACCAGAACGATCCGCAGTCCGTACAGCGAGCGGCCCTCCGGCAGCGCGGACCAACCCGTCGCGCGCACCCGGGTGGGAATGACCCGCAATACCGCGAGAACCAGCGTGAGTGCGTGCTCGGCCACGGGCTGCGCGTAGGCGCCCTTCGCACTGGTCCATAGCGGCAGCGGATGATCGGCGAACGGCGCCAGGACGGACGAGAACGCGTCGACGCCCGCCCAGGGCAACTGCACCCACTCGACCTGCGGGTTGGCGGCCAGGACGGCCACGAGCCCGTCCGGGTCGGCGGAGGCGAGCCAGACGATACCGCGGGTCTGAGGGGTGAGTGCGGTGACCGTGCCCCCACCGGCGACCACCGCGGCTTCGAATACCGGGTTGCCGTGGGGAAGCAGGGCGATCGGCCCGACGGTGGGGCGGGACGCGTCAGCCACCACCCCGGCGCTGGCGGCCAGAACGGCACGGTGCTGCGGACCCTGCTGCGGGCGGTGCTGCGCTGCCTCGGCGGTCATCCGACCCGCCCGGGCTGGTCGGAGATCGCCCTGGCCAGGGCTTTGAGGTACGGATGCTCCGGGTTCGTGGTGAGGTTGTCGAGCGTGTCCAGCCCGATGATGATGCCCTCGTGCAGCACGGCGATGCGCTCGGTGACGCCCGTCATCACGGCGAGGTCGCTGCTGACGACGATCGCCGAGAAGCCGCGGTCCAACTGCAGCTCGGGGATCACGTTGAGCACATCGTGGCGCACCATGATGTCGACCCCCCGGATGGGTTCGTCGGCGACCAGGAGCGCAGGCTCCAGGATGAGGGCGCGCGCCAGGGCGACCCGCTGCCGCTGCCCACTGCTGAGCTCGTAGGGCATCAGGCCGAGGATTGACAGCGGAAGGTGCACGGCGTCGATGAGGGTGGCCACGGCCTGTCCGGCGAGGTCGGTGTCGAAACGCCGGTCCCGAAGGTAGATGGGTTCCCCCACGTTCTCCGCCACGGTCATCCGGGAGTTGAGGCGCTGGGCACCGTCCTGCGGCAGGTAGCCGACACGCAGGGTCACGCGAGAGCGGGCCCGGTGGCCGATCCGCCGCAGCTCCGTGTCGAACACGCGCAGACTGCCGCCGGTGATGGCCGGGAGCCGGTCGTCGGCCGACCCCGGCTCCGCGAGTCCGGCGATCGCCATCGCCAGCGTCGACTTGCCCGACCCCGACTCGCCGATCACCCCGAGCACCTCCCCCGCCGCGAGGTCGAAGCTCACCCCGCGCACGGCGAGGAACCGGGTCGGCGACGCGCCGGCGCTGTACTCGATGGAGAGATCCCTGGCCGAGACGACGGCCCCGGTCGACGGCTTCGCGCTCACGATCAGCCGATCTCGCGCAGTCGGTGGAGTTCCTCCCGCCGCTCCGCCTGGCGCACCGGGTCGGGAACGGGCAGCGAGGCGATCAGCCGCCGGGTGTACGGGTGCTGGGGGGTGACCAGCACGTCGGCCCCCGTCCCCTCCTCGACGAGCTCACCCTTGTAGAGCACGGCGATCCGGTCGGCGAGCAGGTCGACGACGGCGAGGTCGTGGCTGATGAACAGGGCGGCGAACCCGAACTCCCGCTGGAGTTCGGCGAACAGCTCGAGCACCCGGGCCTGCACCGACACGTCGAGTGCGCTGGTCGGCTCGTCGGCGATGAGCAGCTTGGGACCGAGCGCGATGGCACGGGCGAGACTCGCCCGTTGGCGCTGTCCACCGCTGAGCTCGTGCGGGTAGCGGTCGCCGAACACCTTCGGAAGCTGCACGGCCTCGAGCAGCTCGTCGACGCGCGTCCGCGCGGCGGCGGCATCCCCCGCCCGCCCGTGCACGATCAGGGGTTCGGCGACGCACTCGGCGATCGTGAGCCGCGGGTTGAAGCTCGACGCGGGGTCCTGGAAGACGAAGCCGATGTCGGCGCGCAGCGGCCGGAACCCCCGTTCCCGAAGCCCCCGCACCTCGGTGCCGAGCACCTTGAGGCTCCCCCCGGTAACCGCGGTGAGGCCGGCGATGGCGCGCCCGATCGTGGTCTTGCCCGACCCGGACTCGCCGACGAGTCCGAGCACCTCGCCCGCCTGGATTGTGAAACTGACCCCGTTGACGGCGCGGAACCCGCCCCGCCCGAGCCTGCCGGGATACTCGATCTTGAGGCCCCTGGCCTCCACGATCGTCGCGTGGTTGCCGAACGATCGCTCGATCGCCCTGGCGGTCGTGGACGCCGTGCCCTGCCCGATGAACGGCACCGAGCCGAGGAGCTTCTTCGTGTACTCGTGCTGCGGGGCGGAGAAGAGGGTCGTCACATCCGCTTCTTCGACGACCTTGCCGTCGTACATCACGGCGACCCGGTCCGCGAGGTCGGCGACGACTCCCATGTTGTGGGTGATCAGCACGATGGCGGCGTTGAACTCGTCGCGGCAGCGGCGCAGCAGGTCGAGGATCTCGGCCTGCACGGTCACATCGAGCGCGGTGGTGGGCTCGTCGGCGACGATGAGCTCGGGCTCGAGCACCAGGGCCATGGCGATGACGACCCGCTGCTTCTGACCGCCGGAGAACTGGTGCGGGTAGTAGTCGACCCGGGACTCCGGCTCCGGGATACCGACCCGGCGCAGGATGTCGATCGCCTTGACCCGGGCGGCGGCGCGGGAGAACCTGCCGTGGGCGCGTAGGCCCTCGGCGATCTGCCAGCCGACGGTGAACACCGGGTTGAGGGCGAGCGACGGCTCCTGAAACACCATCGCCACATCGGTGCCCCTGATCGCGCGCAGCGCCCTCTTGTCGAGGGCGATCACGTTGTTCGAGCCCAGGACGACAGCGCCGCTGGTGCTCGCCGTGTCCGGCAGTAGGCCGAGGATCGTCTTCGCGGTCACTGTCTTGCCACTGCCGCTCTCCCCGACGATCGCGAGCACCTCGCCGGCCTTCACCGACAGGCTCACGCCGTCGACGGCCTGCACCTCGCCCGCGTCGGTCGCGAAGCTCACGCCGAGGTTCTGGATGTCGAGGATGTTCGTCATGCGGCGACCTTCCTGAGGCGCTTGCGCGTGCGGAGCTTCGGATCGGAGATGTCGTTGACGCTCTCACCGACGAGGGTGAGGCCGAGCACCAGGAGCACGATCGCGGCTCCCGGGTAGAGGCCGGTCCACCAGATGCCGCTCGCGGCGTCCGAGAGGGCCCGGTTGAGGTCGTAGCCCCACTCGGCAGCGGATGTCGGGGCAATGCCGAATCCGAGGAATCCGAGGCCGGCGAGGGTGAGGATCGCCTCGGAGGCGTTGAGGGTGAGGATGAGCGGCAGCGTGCGGGTGGAGTTCCGCAGCACGTGAGTGAACATAATCCGCCCCGTGCTCGACCCTACGACCCGGGCGGACTCGACGAAGGCCTCCGCCTTCAGCCGGATGGCCTCGGCGCGCACGACCCGGAAGTACTGCGGGATGAACACCACGGTGATGGAGATCGCCGCCGAGAAGATCCCGCTCCACAGGCTGGACCGTCCGCCGCTGATCACGATCGACATGACGATCGCGAGGAGGAGGGTGGGGAAGGGGTAGATCGCATCGGCGATGACGATGAGGATGCGGTCGAGCCAGCCGCCGAGGTAGCCGGAGATGAGACCGAGAACCACACCGATGAAGATCGACAGGACGACGGCGATGACCACGACGGAGATCGCGGTCTGGGTTCCCCAGATCACCCGTGAGAGCACGTCGAATCCGCCGACGGTGGTCCCCCACAGGTGCTCGGGTGACGGCGGGAGCTGCTTGCCGAAGATGCCGTTCTCGTCGCGCGACTGCGCGAACCCGTAGGGAGCGATGAGCGGGGCGAAGAGGGCGGCGATGAGGAAGACGCTCGAGATGATGAGCCCGGCGACGAGCATCCCCCGCTGCACCCCGACGCTCCGGCGCACGTGGCTGACGATCGGGAGACGCTGGAACAGGGTCGGCTTGGCCCCTGGCGCGGTGGGCACGGTGGTGGCTTCGGTCATGTCAGTACCGCACTCTCGGGTCGATCAGGGCGGCGATGACGTCGACGATGAAGTTGGTGAGCGCCACAATGACGGCGAGCAGGGCGACGATCCCCTGCACGGCGACGAAGTCCCTCGCCCCGAGGTACTGGGCGAGTTGGAAGCCGAGGCCCCGCCATTCGAAGGTCGTCTCCGTCAGCACCGCACCCCCCAACAGGAGTGCTATCTGGAGGCCGATGACCGTGACGATCGGGATGAGAGCCGGCTTGTACGCGTGTTTGCGCACGAGTCGGAACTCACTCACTCCCCGCGACCGGGCCGCGTCGACGTAATCGTTCGAGAGTGTCGCGATGACGTTGGTGCGCACGAGGCGCAGGAAGACCCCGGCCGTGAGAAGCCCGAGCGCCAGCGCCGGCATGATCGCGTGCATGAGCACGTCGCCGATGATGACCGGGTTGCCGGATCGCAGCGCGTCAATGAGGTAGATGCCGGTGGGGTCGTCGATGCGGCTGAGCGCGAGTTGCACCCTCGTCGAGGCCCGTCCGCCGAGCGGCAGCCAGCCGAGCCAGACCGAGAGGGTGAGCTTGAGCAGAAGTCCGGCGAAGAAGACCGGGGTCGCGTAGCTGAGGATCGCGAAAATCCGCAGCACGGCGTCGGCCGACCGGTCCTTGTAGTAGGCAGCGATCATCCCGAGCGGGATCCCGACAACGAAGGCGACGATGAGCGCGTAGAAGACGAGCTCGAGGGTCGCTCCCCCATAGGTGAAGAGCACCTCGGAGATCGGCCGGTTGTCGGTGAGGGTGCGGCCGAAGTCACCGCGCAGCAGCTGGCCGAGGTACTCGACGTACTGCACGAAGATGGGCCGGTCGTAGCCGGCCGCAGCGAGACGCTCCGCGAGCTGCGCTGCGGTGAGCCGGTCGCCGACCGAGGCCGAGATCGGGTCCCCGACGACGCGCATGAGGAAGAAGACGAGTGAGACGAGGATGAACACCGTCGGGACGATCAGAGCGAAGCGGATGAGGATGTACCGGCTGAGGCCGATTCCCCCCGACGACCCCCGCGCCGCCGATTTCTCGGGCGGATTGGTCGGGGCTTCCCCCTCCTGGAGTAACGACACGGGCGCGATTCATCCTTCCGGTACAGACATGGTTCGGGGTGCCCCGCCTCGCGGCGGAACACCCCTCACTCAGTTCGCGACAGCTTACCCGCCGCGGTCAGATCGACGGCGGTCAGCCTCGGCTGAGCGCCGCGTAGCGGAACTTGAACGACGCGTCGAGGGTGTCTGCCGCCCCCTGGATGTCCGTTCCGGTCACGGCGACGCCGGCTCCCTGGAGAAGCGGAAGGGTCGACAGCTGGCTCGCGACCTGGTTCTGGATGTCCTCGATGAGGCCGGTGCGGGCGTCGACATCGGATTCGACGAGCTGCTGCTGCAGCAACGCGTTGACCGCGGCGTCGTCGTAGCCGTTCTTGAGGAACCCGCCGGGCTCCAGCGTGCCGTCCGTTCCGGGCGCCGGAGCGAAGAAAGGCGTCAGGTAGTTGTCGGCGTCCGAGTAGTCCGGGAACCAGCCGAGCTGGTACAGCGGGTAGGCGCCGGTGCGGCGCTCGGGGCTGTAGGTGTCCCACAGGGTCGACTGGAGGTTGACCGTGAACAGCCCGGTCGCGTCGAGCTGGCTCTTGTAGGCCGCGTATTCGTCGTCGGAGGAGCTGCCGTAGTGGTCGGGGCTGTACTGCAGGTTCAGCGTCACCGGGGTGGTGATACCGGCCGCCGCGAGGGTTGCTGCCGCCTTCTCCAGGTCCGGGCCGCCTTCGCCGTCGCCGTACAGGGGCTTGAGCGCGTCCGTCGAGCCGGTCAGGCCGGAGGGCACGTAGGTGTACAGCGGCACGAAGGTGCCGTTGTACACCTGGTCGGCGACTTCCTGGCGGTCGATCGAGTCGGCGACGGCCTGGCGCACGGCGAGGGCCTTGGCCGGGTCGGCCTCGGGCGTCTGCGCACCGAACGGCTGGGTGTTGAAGTTGAAGACGATGTAGCGGATCTCTCCACCCGGGCCGTCGTAGACAGTGACGTTGTCGTCGGTCTTGAGGTCGGCGACATCGGTCGGGCTGAGGCTGCGGAAGGCCACATCCACATCACCCTGCTGCACGGCGAGCTTGAGGCTCGTCTCGTCGGCGAAATACTGGGTGGTGATCGAGTCGGTCTTCGCCTTGCCGAGGAGGCCGTCGTAGTTTGGGTTCACCTCGTACTGGATGAGCTGGTTCTGCGTGTAGTCGGTGATCTTGTACTGGCCGGCGAAGGCGTCGCCGGCGACGATGGTGGCCGGGTCGGTGAGCTCGGTCGCCGAGAAGACGTCCTCGTCGACGATCGGACCGGCCGGGCTGGAGAGCACCTGCGCAAATGTCTGGTCATTGGCGGCCTTGAGGTTGAAGACCACTGTGGTGTCGTCGACGGCGTCGACGCTGTCGAGGTTGCCGAGCAGGCTCGACGGGCCGTTGCCGTCCGCGATTTTCATGACACGGTCGAAGGTGAACTTGACGTCGGAGGCAGTCAGAGGGTTGCCGTTGGCGAACTGCAGGCCGTCCTTGAGGACGACGGTGAACTCGGTCGGCGCGGTGAACTCGCCGGAGACGGCGATGTCGGGCTCGACGTCCGGGCTGCCGTATGGGCTGTTGAACAGGAACGGGAACACCTGGTTCTGCACCGCGAACGAGCCGTTGTCGTACGACCCGGCGGGGTCGAGCGAGGTCACGGGGTCGGTGGTGCCGACGATGATGCCGTCGAGCGACAGGTCGGTGCTGGCGCCCGAGGCGCAGCCGGCGAGAGCCAGCGTGAGCGTCGCGGTGCCGGCGAGCGCGATGAGCGAACGCCTGCGGAATACGGAGTGATCAGACAAAATCGACTACCTCTTTCGGTGGGGTGGTGCGACGGCATGAGATGCAGAACGGCACACGGAATGACGTCCGTTCGGCTGCTGTATTACCAGTCGTAACATATTCGGGGGGTACAAGCGGGTCCCAACGTGCGCCCGGCCGGAATGTTTACCCACCTGCAACAGTCGGGTGAGCGAGTTGCCGACCACCCGGCGGCGTCAGTCCTCGCGAAGGGCGCGCCGCTCCTGCTCGACCCGCACGAGCTCCGTCTGCAACTCGCGCGACCTGACCGGGTCGGCCACACCGTCGAGCCGCTGCAGCTCACCCAGCAGGTCGCGCTTGCGCCGCACGAGGTCCTTGTCGATCAGAGCGGATGTCACTCCCGTGCAGTACAGCGGAAGCTCCGCGTCGTCCTTCACTGGGATCGGTGCGACCCCGAGCTCCTTGACGAGCGAGGCGAACGATTGGGGCACCTCGTCGATTACCCGGTCGAGCCAGGTGGGCGAGTCGAAGGCGTCGAGGCTCACCACGATGCCGTCACGGACGACGGCGAGTGACGAGTTCGACCACTCCACCTGGGTGACGCGCATGGCGAGCTCGCGTCCGACGGCCTCCGGATACTGGAGGATCGCCATCAGGGCGTCGCGCTCGAGTCGCGTCACGAAGTCGCCCGGCAGGTCGGCCATCGACGGACCGCGCGGGGCGGCTGGCGGCTCGACCGAGCCGTCGGAGGTGTAGCGCGGCGGGGTGCGCGCCGGCTCCGCCTGCACCCGCTGGGCCTCAGCGCGCACGGCGCGGCCGACCTCGGCCGGGTCCATCCCGAGCCAGCGGGCGAGGTCGCGCACGTAGCCGACGTTGAGGGCCTGGTCGCGGATGCCGCCGATGACGGGGGCGGCGGCTCTCAAGGCGGCCACCCGGCCCTCGACGGTGTTCAGGTTGTGGGCGTCCATCACCCGGCGGATCATGAACTCGAACATGGGCTTCTTCGAGTCGATCAGCCGGCGCACGGCATCGTCGCCGCGCTCGAGGCGCAGGTCGCAGGGGTCGAGGCCGTCGGGGGCGACCGCGACGAAGGTCTGCGCGGCGAACCGCTGCTCCTCGCCGAACGCGCGGGTCGCGGCCTTCTGCCCCGCCTCGTCGGGGTCGAAGGTGAACACGACCTCGCCGAGGCCCCGGGTGTTGTCGTTGGCGACGTCCCCCAGCATCCGCCTGATGACCTTGATGTGGTCGACGCCGAAGGAGGTGCCACAGGTGGCGACGGCGGTCGTGACGCCGGCGAGGTGGCAGGCCATCACGTCGGTGTAGCCCTCGACGACGACGACCTGGCGGCCGCGGGAGATGTCGCGCTTGGCGAGGTCGAGCCCATAGAGAACGGAGGACTTGTGGTACACCGGCGTCTCGGGGGTGTTGAGGTACTTCGGGCCCTTGTCGTCGTCGAGGAGGCGGCGGGCGCCGAAGCCGAGGGTCTGCCCGGTGACATCGCGGATCGGCCAGACGAGGCGGCCGCGGAAGCGGTCGTAGGCGCCACGGTCACCCTGGCTGAGCAGGCCGGACGTGACCAGCTCGGCCTCGCTGTAGCCGAGGGACTTCAGGTGCGCGCCGAGGGCGTTGAAGGACTGGGGGGCGAAGCCGACGCCGAAGCGCTGGGCGGCGGCGGGATCGAACCCGCGCTCCCCCAGGAACGCCCTGGCCGGTTCGGCCTCTGGGGAGCCGAGCTGCGCGGTGAAGTAGTCGGAGGCCGCCCTGTTGGCGGCGAGGATCCTGGCCCGGTTGCCGTGGTCGGGGTTCGCCTGGGCACCGTCCTCGTAGTGCAGCTCGAAGCCGATCCTGGCCGCCATCCGCTCGACGGCCTCGGTGAACGTGGTGTGGTCCATCTTCTGGAGGAAGCTGAAGATGTCGCCGTCCTCGCCGCAGCCGAAGCAGTGGTATCTGCCGACCTGGGGCCGCACGTGGAAGCTGGGGCTCCGCTCGTCGTGAAAGGGGCACAGTCCCTTGAGCGAGCCGACGCCCGCACCCTTCAGAGTCACGTAGTCGCCGACGATGTCGGCGATGTTGACCCGCGCCCGAACCTCGTCGATATCGTTTCGTCTGATCAGCCCGGCCACGGTGTCGATTCTACTTTCGTGTCCGGGTGCCCACGTGCCGCACGTCAGCGCCCGGTGTTCTCCACAAGCCGCTCGTGCCAGGTGCCGGCCGACTGGTCGGTGAGACTCGCGACCTGGTCGACGACTGCCCGGCGTCGCGAGGCATCCGTGCCGGCCGTCGTGAAGTCGAGGGCGAACCCGGGGTCGAGGTGCGATGGGTCCAGCCACAGGGCATCGGCGAGCTCGGTGAGGATCTCGCGCTGGTGCACGTACAGCGGCTGGCGGGTGTTGCGGCTCATCACGAAGGCCGCGACGATGCCCTTCAGCACAGCGATCTCCGCCTGCACGTGGCGCGGGACGATGACCGTCGCGCCGAATCGGATCAGGTTCGTCGGGTCGGCGGCGGCGGCGAGGGTCGCGGCAGTCGAGGCACCGGCGAACCGGCCGATCAGGGTGCTGGTGAGATTCTTGAGCCTGGCGTGGGCCTGTCGGCTTCCGTCCCAGGTGTCGATCCACACGTCGAGGGAGTCGAGTCGGTCGAAGGCAGCAATGAGCTCGTCGTGGCTGACCTCTCCGCCGATCCAGTCGAACATCGACACCACGAGTGCGTCGTGGTCGATCCGTGCGCCGAGGGACGCGACATCGATGTACCCGCCGACGACGGCGTCCTCGAAGTCGTGCACGGAGTAGGCGATGTCGTCGGAGAGGTCCATCACCTCGGCCCCGATGCAACGTCGACGGGCGGGCGCGTCACCGCGCATCCACCTGAATGCCTCGATGTCGTCCTCGTAGAAGCCGAACTTCGCCCGGCCGCTCGGGTCGCCGATCGACTCGCTCGACGGCCACGGGTACTTGCAGCTCGCGTCGAGGCTCGCGCGGGTGAGGTTGAGGCCGTAGGAGCGCCCATCGGGGCCGAACACCTTCGGTTCGATGCGGGAGAGCAGCCGCAGGGTCTGCGCGTTGCCCTCGAACCCGCCGATGTCGCTCGCCCAGTCGTTGAGGGCGCGTTCGCCGTTGTGGCCGAACGGAGGGTGCCCGAGATCGTGGGCGAGGCAGGCGGTGTCGACGACGTCGGGGTCCAGCCCGAGGCTCGTCGCGAGCTCGCGGCCGACCTGGGCCACCTCAAGTGAGTGGGTGAGGCGATTGCGGGCGAAGTCGAGGCCGGCGGCGGGGCTCAGCACCTGGGTCTTCGCAGCCAACCGCCGCAGGGCACTCGAGTGCAGCAGGCGTGCACGGTCGCGGGCGAAGTCGCTGCGGCGGCTCGAGTGCTCCTCGGGGAACCAGCGGGCGGCATCGTGTTCCGTGTACCGCGCGGCCGCGATCACCGGCTCACCCACCGCTGGTGCTCAGTTCTGCCTCGCTGAGCTCGGCGCGATGAGCGGCCCCGAGCTCGGTGCTCTCGAGCCAGCGGTCGGGCAGTGCGGGCTTCTTCGGCGAGCCGGCGCGCCCCCTGGGCCCTTCGGCGCCCTCACCCGGGTAGGGCTGGGCGGGGTCGAGGCGGCCCAGCAGGTCGTCCATCTCCTGCAGGCTCGTGACCATCGCCAGACTCGAGCGGATGTCGCTCCCCACCGCATACCCCTTGAAGTACCAGGCGATGTGCTTGCGGATGTCGCGGCAGGCCCACTCCTCGCTGTCGAGGAACTCAGCGAGCAGTACCGCGTGGCGTCGCAGGGTCGTCGCGACGGTGCCGAGCGGGGGCTGAGCGGTCTCATACGCTTCCCCGGTCCGCTTCGCCCGGAAGGCGGCGACGAGGTCACCGAAGAGCCACGGCCGGCCGAGGCAGCCGCGTCCGACGACGACACCGTCGCAGCCGGTCTGCTCCATCATGCGAATGGCGTCGGGCCCGGACCAGATGTCGCCGTTGCCGAGGACGGGCACACTGCTGATCGTCTGCTTGAGCGTGGCGATCGCGTCCCAGTCGGCGGTGCCGCTGTAGTAGTCGGCGGCCGTGCGGGCGTGCAGGGCGATGCTCGCGACCCCCGCGCCCTCCGCGGCGCGGCCCGCCTCGAGGTAGGTGAGGTGGTCGTCGTCGATCCCCTTGCGCATCTTCACGGTCACCGGCACGGCTCCGGCCGCTCCGACCGCACCCTCGACGATCTCGCGGAACAGGGTGCGCTTCCAGGGCAGGGCCGCGCCCCCGCCCTTGCGGGTGACCTTGGCGACCGGGCAGCCGAAGTTGAGGTCGATGTGGTCGGCGCGGTCCTCGGCGACGAGCATCGTGACCGCCTCGGCGACCGTCTTCGGGTCGACGCCGTAGAGCTGGATGCTGCGGGTCGTCTCCGACTCGTGGTGCTGGATGAGCCGCATGCTCGTGGGCGTGCGCTCCACGAGGGCGCGGCTGGTGATCATCTCGCTCACGTAGAGCCCGGCACCGAACTCGCGGCAGAGCCGCCGGAATGCCGTGTTGGTGATCCCGGCCATGGGCGCGAGCACCACGGGCACATCGAGGGCGATGGGTCCGATCTGTAGGCTGGGCGCAGTGGCGGCAAAGGTGGTCACCGGTCAATTGTCCCAGAACCCGGCTGTACTCCCGAACGGAGCCCGCGTGGTCGACCCATTGCTCGGCGCAACGCCTCCGACCGGCCGGGCTCGTGTCCAAGCGGATGCCGCGTCCCGCGGTCTCGCGATCGAGCTCGTGCACCGGGAGGCGGCGTCGAGCCTCGAGGAGGCCGCTGCCCTGCTGGGGCTGCCGACCCGGTCCATCGTCAAGTCCCTGGTCGTGAAGCGCAGCGACGGCGACTTCCTGTTCGCCCTCGTCCCGGGCGACCGGCAGATCTCCTGGCCGAAGCTGCGCGCGGAGGTCGGCGTGAACCGGCTGCGCCTGCCGGAGGCCGAGCTCGCGCTGGCGGCGACCGGCTACGAGCGCGGAACCATCACCCCCCTCGGCAGCAGCACCGCCTGGCCGGTCCACGCCGACGCGTCGATCGTCGGCCAGCGCATCGCGATGGGGGCCGGCGAGCACGGCTACAGCCTGTTTGTCGACGCCGACGCGCTGATCGCGTCCTTCGGCGCGATCGTCGGCGACATCACCGAGCCGGTCCGGCCGCCCGGCTAGTTCACCACCTGGCGTCCGTTCGCCGTCCGGCAGGTCACCGAACGGCGGCCGTCCGACGCCCATCAGACCGCCGTCTGTGGACCCGACCGTCGTCCTGCGACGGCGATGCGGGGCTGGGCCGGCCGGCCGAGCGCCCGGTACTCCCAGCCGGCTGCGCGGTAGGCGTCGGCATCGAGCGCGTGCCGCCCGTCGACGATCCGACGGTGCGCGACGAGGGCACGATGGCCGTGGGGTCGGCGTCGCGGAACTCCTGCCATTCAGTGAGGAGGGCGACGACATCCGCTACCGAGACGAGCGCGCATTCGAGCTGGAGCATCCGTGAGACGTCGAGGGCCGGTGCGTCGCGCACATCGTCGGAGTCGGACGTGAATGCCGCCCCGAGAGCGGCGATGCGCACCCCGGCCACCGCGTATCCCTCGCGCAGGAATTCGGGGTTCCCTGCCGGCTCCGGCCCGGCGCCGAGGGGGGACGCTGGTGGACGTGCTGCGGGGTGCTCACCCCGCCGACGAACGGGTCGGAGAAGGGCTTCTGCGCATTCTCGAGCAGCCCCGGCAACCACGAGGTGTCCGAGTCGACGAGCACCAGGATCTCGGAGGTGGCCATCCGGATGCCCACGCCGAGTGCGGAGCGCTTTC
>JACMNE010000117.1 GCA_014378715.1 Microbacteriaceae bacterium | reverse complement strand
GGACTTCGCAGAAATCACACGCTCGACTCCTGAGAAGTCGCTGCTCCGCCCGCTCTCCAAGAGCGGTGGACGTAACAACCAGGGTCGCATCACGACGCGTCACATCGGTGGTGGCCACAAGCGCCAGTACCGTGTGATCGACTTCCGTCGTAACGACAAGGATGGCGTCAACGCCAAGGTCGCTCACATCGAGTACGACCCCAACCGCACGGCACGCATCGCGCTCCTGCACTACCTTGACGGCACCAAGCGCTACATCATCGCGCCGAACAAGCTGGCCCAGGGCGACATCGTCGAGTCTGGCGCCTCCGCCGACATCAAGCCGGGCAACAACCTGCCGCTGAAGAACATCCCCACGGGAACCGTTATTCACGCGATCGAGTTGAAGCCGGGTGGCGGCGCCAAGATGGCACGCTCCGCTGGTGCCTCCGTTCGTCTCGTCGCCAAGGACGGCCCCTACGCGCAGCTTCGTCTGCCCAGTGGTGAAATCCGCAACGTCGATGCACGCTGCCGCGCCACGATCGGCGAGGTCGGCAACGCCGAGCAGTCGAACATAAACTGGGGCAAGGCCGGTCGCTCACGCTGGAAGGGCATCCGCCCGACCGTCCGTGGTGTTGCCATGAACCCCGTCGACCACCCGCACGGTGGTGGTGAGGGTAAGACCTCCGGTGGACGTCATCCTGTGAGCCCCTGGGGCCAGAAGGAAGGCCGTCCCCGGGACCGCAACAAGGAGAGCGACAAGCTCATTGTCCGCCGCCGTAACGTCGGCAAGAAGCGTAAGTAGGAGTTGTAGAGGATGCCACGCAGTCTCAAGAAGGGCCCCTTCGTTGACGACCACCTTCTTCGCAAGGTAGTCGGCGCGAACGCCGCAAGCAGCAAGAACGTGATCAAGACCTGGTCGCGCCGCTCGATGATCATCCCGGCCATGCTGGGTCACACCATCGCGGTGCACGACGGTCGCAAGCACATCCCGGTGTTCGTCACCGAGACAATGGTTGGGCACAAGCTCGGAGAGTTTGCCCCCACCCGCACCTTCCGTGGACACGAGAAGGACGACAAGAAGGGTCGTCGCCGCTAGCGCGGCGACGTAAGGAGGAGAGAAATGGTGGAGTCGATCGCACGCGTGCGTCATATCCGCGTGACCCCCACGAAAGCTCGTCGCGTCGTCAACATGATCCGCGGCAAGCAGGCAGTGGAGGCCCTGGCCATCCTGAAGTTCGCACCCCAGGGTGCCAGCGAGCCCGTGTACAAGCTCGTCGCCTCGGCCATGGCCAACGCCAAGGTCAAGGCCGATGCGAGCAACAGCTACCTGGACGAGGCCGACCTGTTCGTCTCAACGGCTTTCGTCGATGAGGGAACAACGCTCAAGCGCTTCCAGCCCAGAGCACAGGGCCGCGCATTCCAGATCCTGAAGCGCACCAGCCACATCACGATCGTCTTGGCCACGCCGGACGAGACCGCCGATGTTGCCGCAGCTTCGAAGAAGTCAGGAAAGAAGTAATGGGCCAGAAAGTAAATCCCTACGGCTTCCGCCTGGGAATCACCACCGACCACGTGTCGCGTTGGTTCTCGGACAGCACGAAGGTCGGACAGCGTTACAGCGACTACGTCGCCGAGGACATCAAGATCCGCAACCTGCTCAAGACGAGCCTCGACCGTGCGGGGGTCGCTCGCATCGAGATCGAGCGCACCCGCG
Organism: Microbacteriaceae bacterium; assembly: GCA_014378715.1. Taxonomy (GTDB): domain Bacteria; phylum Actinomycetota; class Actinomycetes; order Actinomycetales; family Microbacteriaceae; genus Marisediminicola. The sequence continues at coordinate 39,206 of JACMNE010000117.1, read as the reverse complement.
ACCGCGTCCGCGTCGACATTCACACCGCCCGTCCGGGCATTGTGATCGGTCGTCGTGGAGCCGAGGCCGAGCGGATCCGCTCCGACCTCGAGAAGCTCTCCGGCAAGCAGATCCAGCTCAACATCCTCGAGGTCAAGAACCCCGAGGCCGAGGCCCAGCTCGTCGCACAGGGGATCGCGGAGCAGCTCACCGCTCGCGTCGCGTTCCGTCGTGCGATGCGCAAGGGACTTCAGGGCGCCCAGCGCGCCGGAGCAAAGGGTGTCCGCATCCAGGTCTCCGGTCGCCTCGGCGGCGCTGAAATGAGCCGTTCGGAGTTCTACCGCGAGGGCCGCGTTCCGCTGCACACCCTCCGCGCGAACATCGACTACGGGTTCTACGAGGCCAAGACGACCTTCGGCCGGATCGGCGTCAAGGTCTGGATCTACAAGGGCGACATCACCAACAAGGAGCTCGCGCGCGAGCAGGCCAACGCCAAGTCTTCGCGCCCCGACCGTCGTGACGACCGCCGTGATGGCGACCGTCCGCGTCGTGGCGCCGGTGCCGGCGCGCCAGCCCCCCGTACCGAAGCTGCCCCGGCAGCAGTAGGAGCTGAGGCATAACCATGTTGATTCCCCGCAAGGTCAAGCACCGCAAGCAGCACCACCCCGGCCGCAGTGGCCAGGCGACCGGTGGCACGACGGTCTCGTTCGGCGACTACGGCATCCAGGCGCTCACGTCTGCGTATGTCACCAATCGCCAGATCGAAGCCGCTCGTATCGCTATGACGCGTCACGTCAAGCGCGGTGGGAAGGTGTGGATCAACATCTACCCCGACCGCCCGCTCACCAAGAAGCCTGCCGAGACCCGCATGGGTTCCGGTAAGGGTTCTCCCGAGTGGTGGATCGCCAACGTCAAGCCGGGTCGTGTGCTCTTCGAGCTCAGCGGCGTCACCGAGACTGTCGCCCGCGAAGCCATGACTCGGGCCATTCACAAGCTGCCCCTCAAGGCACGCATCATCAAGCGCGAGGAGGGCGACGCATAATGGCGATCGGTTCCAAGGAGCTCGCCACAGTCGAGCTCGACACTTTCGAAGACGAGCGACTCGTCGAAGAACTCAAGAAGGCCAAGGAAGAGCTGTTCAACCTGCGCTTCCAGTCGGCAACCGGACAGCTCGAGAGCCACGGCCGCCTGCGCGCCGTGAAGCGCGACATCGCCCGGATCTACACGGTCATCCACGAGCGCACGCTGGGCATCCGTGCCACGCCCGCTCCGGTCGAGGCCGCCCCCAAGGCGACCAAGGCCGCGAAGAAGAAGACCACGAAGGCGGATGTCGCATCTGACGCCGTCACCGCCGACACCACCACCGAAGACACCACAGACAAGAAAGAGGAGGCGAAGTAATGGCAACGGCCAAGGAAACAAGCACGAGCCACGAGCACGCCGCTCACGACGTCAAGGATGCCTCGGCTCGCGGTCACCGCAAGGAGCGTCGGGGCTACGTCACGAGCGACAAGATGGACAAGACCATCGTCGTCGAGGTCGAAGACCGCGTGAAGCACCCGCTGTACGGCAAGGTCATCCGCCGTACCTCCAAGGTCAAGGTCCACGATGAGGCCAACTCCGCCGGAGTCGGCGACATGGTCCTCATCAGCGAAACCCGTCCGCTCAGCGCCACCAAGCGCTGGCGCCTCGTCGAGATCCTCGAGAAGGCCAAGTAGGCGTCCGCGCTTACTTCCAGTAGGAGAAACAGATGCTTCAGCAGGAATCACGCCTCAAGGTCGCCGACAACACCGGCGCCAAGATGCTGCTCACGATTCGCGTTCTCGGTGGCTCAGGCCGCCGCTACGCCGGTCTCGGCGATGTCATCGTCGCGACCGTCAAGGACGCCATCCCCGGCGGCAATGTCAAGAAGGGTGACGTCGTCAAGGCGGTCATCGTTCGCACGAAGAAAGAGACCCGTCGCTCAGACGGTTCGTATATCAAGTTCGACGAGAACGCCGCCGTCATCCTGAAGGCGGACGGGGACCCCAGGGGGACCCGCATCTTCGGACCGGTCGGTCGTGAGCTTCGCGACAAGAAGTTCATGAAGATCATCTCGCTCGCACCGGAGGTGCTGTAACCCATGGCAAACATCAAAAAGGGTGACCTGGTCCAGGTCCTCAACGGCCGTCGCCAAGACCGCGGCGGCGACCGCGGCAAGCAGGGGCGCGTCCTCGAGGTCCTCGTCGAGCGCAACCGCGTCATCGTCGAGGGCATCAACTTCGTGACCAAGCACGTGCGCGTCGGACAGACGCAGCGCGGCAGCAAGACCGGGGGCATCGAGCAGCAGGAGGCTCCGATCCACGTGTCGAACGTCGCGATCGTCGACCCCAAGACCAAGAAGCCGACACGCGTCGGATTCCGCCTCGAGGAAGTGGAGAAGGACGGCGTCACCAAGACCGTCCGCATCCGCTACTCCAAGAAGTCAGGTGAGGACCTGTAATGACTGACACCGCAACCGCTGCGCCGGCTGGCAAGATCCAGCCGCGCCTGAAGCAGAAGTACCTCACCGAGATCTCTGCTCAGCTCCAGAAGGATTTCGGCTTCACGAACGTGCACCAGGTGCCCGGACTCGTGAAGATCGTCGTCAACACGGGTGTCGGCGAGGCTGCCCGCGACGGCAAGATCATCGATGGGGCCGTCAAGGACCTCACGGCGATCACCGGCCAGAAGCCTCAGGTCACGCTCGCCCGCAAGTCGATCGCGCAGTTCAAACTGCGTGAGGGGCAGGCCATCGGCGCGCACGTCACCCTGCGGGGCGACCGCGCATGGGAGTTCCTCGACCGGCTGCTGTCGCTCGCCCTCCCGCGTATCCGCGACTTCCGCGGCCTGTCGGACAAGCAGTTCGACGGCAACGGCAACTACACCTTCGGCCTCAACGAGCAGTCCATGTTCCACGAGATCGACCAGGACAAGATCGACCGCGTGCGTGGGTTCGACATCACGCTCGTCACCACGGCTCGCAACGACGAGGAAGGCCGCGCGCTGCTCAAGGCACTCGGCTTCCCGTTCCGCAACGCCCAGAACACCCCGTAATTCCCCGCTCCACCAATCGACCAGGTCGTCATCCGTGTAACGGGTGAGGAAACCAGACGAGACAAGGAAACACCTGATATGACAATGACAGATCCGGTCGCAGACCTGCTGACCAGACTGCGTAACGCGAACTCGGCCTTCCACGAAACCGTGTCGATGCCGAGCAGCAACCTCAAGTCGCACATCGCTGAGATCCTCAAGTCCGAGGGCTACATCGCCAGCTGGAAGGTTGAGGACGCGCGCGTCGGAAAGACGCTGACCATCGACCTCAAGTACGGCCCGAACCGCGAGCGCTCCATTGCGGGCATCAAGCGCGTCTCCAAGCCCGGACTGCGCGTTTACGCGAAGTCCACCGAGATCCCCAACGTTCTCGGCGGCCTCGGCGTCGCAATCCTGTCGACTTCATCCGGCCTCCTCACGGACCGCCAGGCAACCTCGAAAGGCGTGGGTGGGGAAGTCCTCGCCTACGTGTGGTAATCACAGATGTCACGAATCGGAAGACTCCCCATCCCGGTCCCGGCCGGCGTCAACGTCACGGTCGACGGCTCAGCCGTCACCGTCAAGGGTCCGAAGGGTGAGCTCGCGCTCACCGTCGCCCGCCCGATCGAGGTCAGCCTCGACGGCGACCAGGTGCTCGTCACCCGCCCGAATGACGAGCGCGAATCGCGCTCGCTGCACGGCCTGACGCGCACCCTGATTGCCAACCAGATCATCGGTGTCACCACGGGTTACTCCAAGGGGCTCGAGATCGTCGGTACCGGCTACCGGGTGCTCGCCAAGGGAGAGAACCTCGAGTTCGCCCTGGGCTTCTCGCACTCCGTCACCGTGGTACCCCCCGCGGGCATCTCCTTCGCAGTCGAGGGCAACACCAAGCTGACGGTGCATGGCATCGACAAGCAGGCCGTTGGAGAAGTCGCCGCAAACATTCGTAAGTTGCGCAAGCCGGAGCCGTACAAGGGCAAGGGTGTGCGTTACGCAGGCGAGGTAGTCCGCCGCAAGGCCGGAAAGAGTGGTAAGTAGAATGGGTCTCGGAACCAGAGGCAAGAGCAAGTCGGCCGCCAAGGGCCGCCGGCACGCACGTCTTCGCAAGAAGGTCGTTGGCACCGAGGCGCGTCCGCGCCTCGTCGTCACCCGCTCGGCACGTCACGTCTTCGTGCAGGTCGTCGACGACAGCAAGGGCTTCACCCTCGCGTCGGCATCGACCCTCGAGGCCGAGATGCGTGTTTTCGATGGTGACAAGACCGCCAAGGCCCGCAAGATCGGCGAGCTCATCGCCGACCGCGCGAAGAAGGCCGGTATCGCGGCGGTCGTCTTCGACCGTGGCGGCAGCAAGTATGCCGGTCGCATCGCGGCCATCGCAGACGGAGCCAGGGAAGGCGGGTTGGACCTGTGAGCGACGCACCAGACAACAAGGAGCAGGCCGTGGAGCCGAAAGCAGCCGTGGAGCCTGAATCGACCGAAACCGCGGTCGTCCAGACAGCGGTCGTCGAGACGGCGGCCGGGACCGACAACAACGCCAACGCGACCGAGCCTCGTGAGGCTCGCCGTGGCGGACGTGAGCGCAACCCGAACCAGCAGCGTGGAGCACGCGACAGCGAGAAGAGCCAGTTCCTCGAGCGCGTCGTGACGATCAACCGCGTGTCGAAGGTCGTCAAGGGTGGTCGTCGCTTCAGCTTCACCGCCCTCGTCGTCGTCGGCGACGGCAACGGACTCGTCGGAGTCGGCTACGGTAAGGCCCGCGAGGTCCCCACCGCCATCTCCAAGGGTGTCGAGGAGGCGAAGAAGAACTTCTTCCGCGTCCCCCGCGTCGCCGCCACCATCCCGCACCCCGTGCAGGGTGAGGCCGCAGCCGGCGTCGTCCTGCTTCGCCCGGCGTCCGCCGGAACCGGCGTCATCGCCGGAGGACCGGTTCGCGCCGTCCTCGAGTGCGCCGGCATCCACGACGTGTTGAGCAAGTCGCTCGGCTCGTCGAACACCATCAATATCGTGCACGCCACCGTCGCTGCCCTCAAGCAGCTCGAAGAGCCCGCCGCGGTCGCCGCACGCCGTGGCCTTCCGGTCGAGCACGTCGTGCCGGCACGCCTCCTGCGTGCCCAGGCTGACGCGAAGGCAGGTGTCTGATGGCCACGAGCCTGAAGGTGACCCAGATCAAGTCCAAAATTAGTGAAAAGCAGAACCAGCGCGACACGCTTCGGAGCCTCGGCCTCAAGCGCATCGGCGACGTCGTGGTCCGCGAAGACAATTCGCAGAACCGCGGCTACGTCCGTACCGTCGCCCACCTGGTCAAGGTCGAGGAGATTGACTAATGGCTGAAGAGAGCACCAAGGCCCCCAAGGCCGCGGCCAAGAAGCCGGCAGCCGCCAAGGCGACCCCCGAGGTCGTCACCCGTCCCCAGGTCCTCAAGATGCACCACCTCCGCCCGGCTCCCGGCGCGAAGAAGGACCGCATGCGAGTCGGCCGCGGTGAGGGGTCGAAGGGCAAGACAGCAGGACGAGGCACCAAGGGCACGAAGGCGCGTTACACGATGCGCCCCGGGTTCGAGGGTGGAAACATCAACTTCATCATGCGGTCCCCGAAGCTGCGCGGGTTCAAGAACCCGTTCCGCGTCGAGTACCAGGTCGTCAACCTCGAGAAGCTCGCCGAGCTGTACCCGGCCGGGGGAGATGTCACCGTCGTCGACCTCGTTGCCAAGGGTGCCGTCCGCAAGAACGAGCTCGTCAAGGTTCTCGGTTCCGGCGACATCGCAGTTAAGCTGAACGTCGCGGTCGACAAGGTGTCCGGCTCAGCCGAACAGAAAATTGTCGCCGCCGGCGGTTCGGTAAAGTAGAAAGACGCAACAGCGTCGTCTCGGCCGCCCAGCGGCCGTGACAGTGTGAAGCGAGTGGAGCTCCCTCCGGGGAGCTCCACTCGCTTGCATCCCCAAGCAACCCAGGAGGACTCGTGTTCAGAGCGATCGGGCGGATTTTCCGCACACCCGACCTTCGAAGGAAGATCGGTTTCACGCTCGGAATCGTCGCGATCTTCCGCCTCGGCTCCTTCATCCCCGCACCGTTCGTCGACTACGGCAACGTGCAGGCGTGTATCGCGTCGAATGACGGGACCACGGGTCTCTATGAGCTCGTCAATCTCTTCAGCGGCGGGGCCCTGCTCCAACTCTCGGTCTTCGCGCTCGGCATCATGCCGTACATCACATCGTCCATCATCGTGCAATTGCTGCGCGTCGTCATCCCGCACTTCGACACCCTCTACAAGGAGGGCCAGTCCGGCCAGGCGAAGCTCACGCAGTACACCCGCTACCTCACGATCGCCCTCGCGATCCTCCAGTCCACGACCCTCATCACGGTGGCCCGCAGCGGCGCGCTCTTCCCGTCGACGAGCGGGGCGCCCGAGTGCGCCAATCTGATCAGCGACCCGTCCTGGTACGCGACCCTCCTGATGGTCATCACCATGACCGCGGGCACCGGTCTCATCATGTGGATGGGTGAGCTCATCACCGAGCGCGGCATCGGCAATGGCATGTCGCTCCTCATCTTCACCTCGATCGCGGCCACCTTCCCGAGCGCCCTCTGGGGCATCCAGATCGCCCAGGGCTTCGAGGTCTTCCTGCTCGTGCTCGCGGTCGGAATCCTGATCATGGGCGCCGTGGTGTTCGTCGAACAATCGCAGCGCCGCATTCCCGTGCAGTATGCCAAGCGGATGGTGGGCAGACGCACCTACGGCGGGAACAACACCTACATTCCGATCAAGGTCAACATGGCCGGCGTGGTGCCCGTCATCTTCGCCTCCTCGCTGCTGTACCTGCCTGCGCTCATCGCCCAGTTCAACCAGCCGACCGACGGTGGGGCCCCCGCCGCCTGGGTCACCTGGATCTCCGACAACCTGCGCACGGGAGACAACCCGCTCTACATGGCGATGTACTTCCTGCTCATCGTCGGTTTCACCTACTTCTACGTGGCCATCACGTTCAACCCGGAGGAGGTCGCCGACAACATGAAGAAGTACGGCGGGTTCATCCCGGGCATCCGCGCCGGCCGACCGACCGCCGAGTACCTCGACTACGTGCTGACCCGAGTCACCCTCCCCGGTTCGCTCTACCTGGGCATCGTGGCGCTGATCCCCCTGATCGCCCTGGCCACGGTGGGCGGCAACGCGAACTTCCCGTTCGGCGGTGCCAGCATCCTCATCATCGTCGGGGTCGGCCTCGAGACGGTCAAGCAGATCGACTCGCAGCTGCAACAGCGCCACTACGAAGGGCTCCTGCGATGACGTCGGCCGTGACCACCAAGCCCCGCTTGCTCATCGTCGGGCCGCCAGGGGCGGGCAAGGGCACCCAGGCGTCGCGTCTCGCGTCCGGCTTCTCGATCCCCGCGATCGCCACAGGCGACATCTTCCGTCACAACATCCGCATGGGCACCCCGCTCGGGGTGCAGGTCAAGGCCATCGTCGACGCCGGCGATTACGTGCCCGACTCGCTCACCAACGAGCTCGTCGTCGGCCGCCTCGCCGAGACCGACGCGCTCCAGGGCTTCCTCCTCGACGGCTACCCGCGCACCCTCGACCAGGTGTCCTTCCTCGACACCCTGCTCGCTTCGCGCGGTCAGAGCCTCGACGTGGTCATCCAGCTGGTCGCCGACACCGACGAGGTCGTCGCCCGCCTCCGCAAGCGCGCGGTCGAACAGGGTAGGGTCGACGACTCCGAGGAGGCCATCCGCCACCGCCAGGACGTCTTCGCCCGGGAGACGGCGCCGCTCGTGGCCGTCTACGGCGAGCGGGGGATCCTCGTCGAGGTCGATGGCCTCGGCGACATCGACGACGTCGGCAACCGCATCGCCGAGTCCCTCGGCGCCCGCGGCATCTCACTGCCAGAATCGGGCACGGCCGAATAACTGCCGTGGCACTGCGCACTTCGATCTACAAGACCCCCGCGCAGCTGCGGCTGATGGTGGAGCCCGGCCGGATCACCGCGGACGCTCTCGCGGCGGTGCGCGAGAACCTCCGTGTCGGGGTGACGACCCTCGAGTTGGACGCCATCGCCGAGGCGACGATCCGCGCGGCAGGGGCCAGGCCGAACTTCCAGCTCGAGCCCGGCTACGCGCACACCATCTGCGCCTCGGTCAACGACGACGTGGTGCACGGCATCCCGAACTCCCGCTTGCTCGAGCCGGGCGACGTGGTCTCGATCGACTGCGGCGCCGACCTCGGTGGATGGAACGGCGACGCCGCGTTCACCGTCGTTCTGCCCGACCCGACCCGCACGGCGCTGGTCACCGAGCGCGAGGCGCTGTCGTCCGCGACCGAGCGCTCCCTCTGGGCCGGTATCGCGGCGCTCTCCCGCGCCCGCCATCTGGGCGAGATCGGCGCGGCCATCGAGGACTCCCTCGAGGCCGACCCGCAGGCCGACGGCCGTGCCTACGGGATCCTCGAGGAGTACGTCGGCCACGGCATCGGCCGGTCGATGCACGAGGAGCCCCCCGTGTTCAACTACCGCGTGCGCGGCCGCGGCCCCGCCGTGAAGCCCGGGCTCGTCATCGCGATCGAGCCGATGGTCGTGATGGGCACGATCGACACCCGGGTACGCGACGACGATTGGACGGTCGCCACCGCCGACGGCGCAATGGCCGCCCACTGGGAGCACTCGGTCGCCGTGCACCGCTCCGGAATCTGGGTGCTCACCGCCGACGACGGGGGAGCCGCCGGCCTCGCGCCGTTCGGAGTCAGGCCGACACCCATCCCCTAGGGGCGCCCGGCCTACTTGTCGATGCCGTGGATCAGCCCGTCGATGAACGACGGGAAGTCGACGGAACCGCGCACCAGACGCTGCACCTCGTCGCGGTCGGCGAACACCGACACGAACTGGTCGAAGACGCTCTGGAACGACGAGCGGTCGCTCGCGCTGAACGCCACCAGTGCGATCACATTGACCCGGTTCTCGCCCCAGGGCATGGAAAGCTCGTTCACCGCGATGCAGATCGCGGTGCGGCGTGCCGTCATGGCGAGGGCGTGGGGCACCGCGAGCGTGTCGGTGAACGCGGTCGACGACATGCGCTCGCGTTCGATCGCCCCGTCGATGTAGTCGGCGTCGATGACGCCGGCAGCCTGCATCCGCTCACCCAGCGCCCGGATCATCGACGGCTCGTCGGACATGTGGAACTCGCGCAGGGACAGCGACGCATCGAAGAACTGCAGCAGGTCTTCCTTCAAGCGGATGCGGCGTCGCTGCCGTCGGACGCGGCCGATCGACCGGCGCACGGCCTCGACATCGCCCTCGGTGAGGAAGGGCTGCACGACCACCACGTTGTCGGCGAAGGACGCGGACGCCGGGATCGTCGTCAGAACCAGGTCGGCCCGGAGCTCGGACCAGTCCACATCGGTGCGGGTGATCACGATGTCCACCTCGAGCTCGTCGCCCAGCGCGGCCTCGAGGCGCTGCCGCAGCAGCACGTGCATGTTGTGGTAGTTCGGGCAGACCAGCGCACAGGTCACCCGGCGCTCCCGCCGGGACTCCCGCTCGAGGTGCGACCCCACGTGCAGGGCGATGTAGGAGATCTCGTCGTCGTTGACGGTGATCCGCGCCTCCCGCTGGATCTCGCTCGCGATGAAGACCGCGACCTCGTAGATCATCGGGTAGGCGGTCTTGATCGACCGGGTCAGCGGGTTGTGGGAGAACGAGCGGTCGTTCGCTCGCGCGATGAGATTGCCGATGTGTAGGGCGAGCCGCAGGGCGAAGTCGTGGTCGTCGAGGTCGACGAGGTACTCCTCGCTCACCCGTGCCACGATCCGCTGCACGATCGCGAGCTCCGGCACCTCGCGCGTGCCGGCCGCGTCCGCGCCCATCGCGCCCCGGGTGATGACCCGGGTGGTGAGCAGCAGGGCGAGGTAGTCGACGTCGCCGTCGACGAGGCGTACCCCGTAATGCGTGTCGACGAGGTCGCCGACCCCGGCCGTGAGTCCCGCCGGGGTCGCCGCAGAATCACCTGATGCCGCCTCCACCGATGGCAGGCTGTTCTTCGCGCGGTCGACCGCGATCGCCACGTGCAGCAGGACGTTGTTGAGCCCGTACTCGTTGACGACATAGCCGTGGGAGTCGAGCAGCGCGATCAGGTCGGTCTTGAAGGCGCGGAGGTTAGACGACGAGAACTCCCGCTCGATGCTCTCCAGCGCCAGGAATCCCTGCGCCCCCTCGTCGCGGAACAGCCGGCTGAGCACCCGACGCAGGTCGTACTCCGTGCCCGTGATCCGCACGGTGGCCCCATCACGCACGAGCGAGAGCCCCGACCCTGCCAGCTCCCCCTTCAGCCGGCGCAGGTCGGATTCGATCGTCGACTCGCTCACATACATGCTGTCGGCGAGCGCGAAGATGTCCACGCCCAGCGGCGCATCGCTGAGCCGCCTGAGCACATGGTAGGCGCGGTCCCGGGGGCTCTCCGCGTCGGCGAGGCGCGAGGGGCGACCCGCGAGGAATCCCGCGTAGACATCGCGGTTGAGCCGGTACCCGCTCGTCGACGACGCGATCACCTCGAGCGGGGCGGCGCCCGCCTTCACCGCCGTCACGTAGCTGCGTACGCTGCGGGTACTCACCCCCAGGTGGTCGGCGAGCTGCGCGGCGGTGACCCAGCCGTCGCTCGCGACGAGCAGGCCCAGCAGTCGGTCGTGTTTGTCGCTCATGGCTCTCAGGGGGTGTCGGGGATTCCAGTTAATCACCTCGCCGGACCCCGCGCTTCCGCGGGTGCGGAAGGAACCCTGTTGGCGCGGCCTGTACCCCCGGAGCGAGGATGGAATTCCAGAGTCGAACGACGCGAGGAGGCGTGGCATGAAGCGGATCCTCGTCATCTGCGGTGCCGGAGCATCGAGCTCGTTCCTCGTCCACTGGATGCGCGTGCGTATCACTGCCCGCGGTCTCGACGCCACCGTCTCCGCCGGCAGCGCGGCCGATGTCTCCTCCTCCCCAGCAGAGCGGATGTCGCCCTCCGACGTCATCCTCGTCGCCAGCCACCTCGGTCCCTCCCTCGAGGGGATCGCCGTTCGCGCTGGCGGGATGCCCGTGCGCCTCCTGCCCGTCGTGACGTTCGACGCGGCCGGTGCCGACATCGCGCTGGACCTCGCCTTCAGTCCTGCCCAGCAAGCCCAGCCCGCCCGACACACAACCCCAGGGAACCCCAGATGACCGAGACCGCAGAATCCGCCACCGACTCCACCGCCTCGCAGACCGTCGTCATCGCGTCGGCCAACGGGCTGCACGCCCGCCCGGCCGGCCTTCTCACGCAGGCCGCCGCGAAGTCCGGCCTCCCCGTGCGCCTCGCGAAGGCGGGCAAGGAGGTCAACGCCGCCAGCATCCTTGGTGTCATCTCCCTCGGCATCGTCTTCGGCGACGAGGTCATGGTCTCCGCCGACGGCGACAATGCGGCCGCCGTCGTCGCCGGGCTCGTCTCCATCCTCGCCACCGACCACGACGCGGCCTGACGATGACCACCCACCTCACCGGTGTCGGGATAGGTCGCGGCGTCGCGATCGGCACCGTGCTGCGGATGCCGGATCCCCTTCCCGAGCCCAGCGACGAACCGGCCACAGCTTCGGCCGATACCGAGACCGAACGGGCCACCGTCTCTCTCGCGGCGACCGCCGCGCTCATCCGCCTGCGCGGCGAACGCGCGGGCGGCTCGGCGAAGGACGTGCTCGAGGCCCAGTCGTTCATGGCCCAGGACCCGACGCTCATCGACGACGTCAGTGCGCGCATCGCGGGCGGCACGACCGCCGAGCGCGCAGTCCACGAGGCCTTCGCCAGCTTCCGTGACCTGCTCGTGGGCATGGGCGGCTACATGGCCGAGCGCGCCACCGACCTCGACGACGTCTCCCGGCGAGTCGTCGCCCACCTCCTCGGGGTCTCCGTACCCGGGGTGCCCGACCCCGGCCACCCCTTCGTGCTGATCGCGCGCGATCTCGCCCCCGCTGACACCGCCCTGCTCGACCTCGACAGGGTGCTGGCCCTCGTCACCAGTGACGGTGGCCCCACCTCCCACACCGCGATCCTCGCTCGCGAGAAGTCGATCGTCGCCGTCGTCGGCACCCCCGGCGCCCTCGACCTCGCCGACGGCGACCTCGCCATCGTCGACGCCCGCTCAGGCACCGTCACCGTCGACCCCACTCCCGAGCAGCTCGCCGACGCCCGCGCCAGGACCGAGGCGCTCGCCGCCGCCGCTCCCGCCCCCACAGGTCCTGGCGCCCTGCGCGACGGCACCGCCGTGCCCCTCCTCGCCAACCTCGGCTCCGCCGACGGGGCGGCCGAGGCGGTCGCCCTCGGCGCCGAGGGCGTCGGACTCTTCCGCACCGAGTTCCTCTTCCTCGACGCCACCTCCGCGCCCACCGTCGAGGAGCAGGAGGGCCACTACACCCGCCTGCTCGCCGCCTTTCCCGGCCGCAAGGTCGTGGTGCGCGCCCTCGACGCCGGAGCGGACAAGCCGCTCAGCTTCCTCAATGCGACACAGGAGGAGAACCCGGCCCTCGGACTGCGCGGACTCCGCGCCCTCCGCGCCAACGAGCAGATCCTGCGCGACCAGCTCACCGCACTGGCGAGAGCGGATGCCGCGACCGACGCCGAACTGTGGGTGATGGCCCCGATGGTCTCGACCGTCGAGGAGGCTCGCTACTTCTCGCGCATCGCCCGGGAGACCGGACTCGACACGGTCGGCGTGATGATCGAGGTCCCCTCATCCGCTCTGCTGGCCGACAGGATCCTCGCCGAGGCCGACTTCGCCAGCATCGGCACCAACGACCTCACCCAGTACACCCTTGCTGCCGACCGGCTGCTCGGCTCGGTCGCCGCATTCCAGGACCCCTGGCACCCCGCCGTGTTGCGCCTCGTGCGCGAGGTCGGTGAGGCGGGCGCGGCGCTCGGCAAGCCCGTGGGCATCTGCGGTGAGGCCGCGGCCGACCCGCTTCTCGCCGTCGTTCTCGTCGGGCTCGGGGCGACATCACTCTCGATGTCCCCTGCTGCCCTCGCCCCCATGCGCGCCGAGCTCGCCCGATTCACCCTCGCCGAGGCCCGCGAGTTCGCCGAGCTCGCGCTCGCCGCGAACAGCGCGGGCGAGGCACGCGCCGCCGTCATGGCCGCGGACACCACCACCACCACCATCAGCACCATCACCGCAGACAGCATTACCAAACCGAACGGAGCACAGTCATGACGACGACGTCACCATCGACGGGCCAGGCCCAGAGCCCGGCCACGAAGTCCCCGGGGGTGCGGGTCCGGGTGCAGCGGTTCGGCTCCTTCCTCAGCGGAATGGTCATGCCGAACATCCCCGCGTTCATCGCCTGGGGTCTCATCACCGCGCTGTTCATCCCCACCGGATGGACCCCGAACTCGACCCTTGCGGGCTTCGTCGACCCGATGATCATCTACATGCTCCCCCTCCTCATCGCCAACACTGGCGGCCGGATGGTCTACAACACCCGGGGTGGTGTCGTCGCGGTCATCGCCACTATGGGAGTCATCGTGGGCACCACGATCCCCATGTTCATGGGTGCGATGATCGTCGGACCGCTCGCGGCCTACATCATGAAGAAGGTCGACGGTCTCTGGGCGGGCAAGATCCGCCCGGGCTTCGAGATGCTCGTCGACAACTTCTCGGCCGGCATCCTCGGCACGGCCATGGCCCTCGGAGCATTCTTCGGGATCTCCCCGATCGTCACCGGACTCAGCAACACCATCAGCGGCGCCGTCGACGCCCTCGTCAACGCCGGACTCCTGCCGCTGGCCAGCCTGCTCATCGAGCCGGGCAAGGTGCTCTTTCTCAACAACGCCATCAACCAGGGCATCCTCACCCCGCTCGCCGTGCAGCAGGCCGGGGACACCGGCAAGTCGATCCTCTTCCTGCTCGAGGCGAATCCCGGCCCGGGACTGGGCCTCCTGCTCGCGTTCACCGTGTTCGGCACGGGCATCGCCAGGGCCTCAGCGCCCGGCGCGATCATCGTGCAGTTTCTCGGCGGAATCCACGAGATCTACTTCCCCTACGTGCTGATGAAACCGATCCTCATCCTCGCGACCATCGGCGGCGGCATGACCGGAATCGCCATCAACGTCGCATTCGACTCCGGGCTCCGCTCGGTTGCCTCGCCCGGCAGCATCTTCGCCGTGCTCGCCGCGACCCCGCCGCCCAGCTACATCGGCGTCATCCTCTCCGTGCTCGGAGCCGCCGGGGTGTCGTTCCTGATCGCTTCCGTCATCCTGCGCGCCAGCCGCAAGCGCGACCTCGAGCTGCTCGAGGCCGGCGACGCCGGACTCGCCGGTGCCGCCGCGCGGATGGACGATCTCAAGGGCAAGAAGAGCACCGTCACCGGACTCCTCGGAGCCGACCAGGCCGACCAGGCCGAGCAGGCCGAGCAGGCCGAGCAGGCCGCAGAGAATGCCGGGGCCACCGCTGTGCGAGCGAAGATCGAGCACATCGTGTTCGCCTGCGACGCCGGGATGGGCTCGAGCGCCATGGGCGCCAGCGTGCTGCGCAACAAGCTGAAGAAGGCCGGCGTCGAGGGGATCACCGTCGTCAACCTGTCGATCGCCAACCTCACGGGAACCGAGGACCTGATCATCACCCACCAGGACCTCACCGAACGCGCCCGCCAGAAGAACGCGACGGCCGAGCACATCTCGGTCGACAACTTCATGGCCAGCCCGAAGTACGACGAGGTCGTCACCCTCGTCCAGGGCCAGCAGTAGGCTCGACCCGCCCAACCCGCCCAACCCGCCCAACCAGACAGGACACCCCATGACCGAACAGGTACTCGCCCCCTCCCACATCATCGCGAGCGGAACGGCGTCGACCAAGGACGAGGCGATCCGGGAGGCCGGGGCGATCCTGGTGGCCGCCGGCGCGGTGACCGGGGACTACCTCGGGTACATGTTCGAGCGCGAGGCGATGACCTCGACCTACATGGGCAACCTCCTGGCGATCCCGCACGGCACGAACGATGGCAAGGACACGATCCTCGCGTCGGCGCTCTCGTTCGTGCGGTACGACACCCCGCTCGACTGGGACGGCAGCGAGGTGAGGTTCGTCGTCGGCATCGCGGGTAAGGACAACGGCCACATGGAGATCCTCTCGAAGATCGCCATCATCTTCAGCGATGACGACGAGGTCGCAAAGCTCCTGGCGGCCGGGACGGCAGCCGACATCTACACCCTCCTGGAAGAGGTCAACGAGTGAAGGCCGTCCATTTCGGCGCCGGCAACATCGGGCGCGGCTTCGTCGGGCTCATCCTGCACAACGCCGGCTACGAGGTCGTCTTCGCCGACGTCGACGCCGCCGTGATCGACGAGCTCGCCGCCTCCGACTCCTACCGGGTGGTCGAGGCGGGCGCGCAGTCGACCACGTGGACGGTCGACAACTACACCGCACTCGACAGCCGCAGCGACGAGGCGGCCGTGATCGCCCAGATCTCCACAGCGGATGTGGTGACGACCGCCGTCGGCGCGGGCATCCTGCGATTCGTGGCGCCGCTCATCGCCGCCGCGATGCTCGCCCGCGCCGCCTCGCTGCCGCCGCTCACCGTGATGGCATGCGAGAACGCCCTCGGGGCGACCGACATCCTCGCCGCCGAGATCCGCATGGACCTCGGCGGGCACGGCGAGGACTGGATCGCCGCCCGCGCCGTCTTCGCCAACACGGCTGTCGACCGCATCGTGCCGCAGCACGGCGACCGGGTCGGCCTCGATGTCCTCGTCGAGGACTTCTTCGAGTGGGCGATCGAGAAGCGCGGCTTCGAGAAGGCCGGAGTCCCCGTGCCCCCGATCACCGGGGCGCACTTCGTCGACGACCTCGCCCCCTACATCGAGCGCAAGCTCTTCACCGTCAACACCGGGCACGCGACCGTGGCCTACCACGGCTTCCTCCTCGGGGTGCCGTCGCTGTTCGAGGCGGTGAGCGACGCCGCGGTGCTCGGAGAGGTGCGTGCAGTGCTGGGCGAGACATCGGCTCTGCTGATCGAGCGGCACGGTTTCGACCCGGCCGACCACCTGGCCTACGTCGACCGCACCCTCGAGCGCTTCGCCAACCCGGCGCTGCCGGATACCCCGGCGCGGGTCGGACGCCAGCCGCTGCGCAAGCTCGGCCGCAACGAGCGCTTCGTGTCGCCTGCCGTGGGGCTCGCGGCCCTCGGCACGCACCCGGCCGCGATCGTGCGGGCCATGGGCGCCGCCCTGCGCTTCGACCTGCCGGAAGACCCGGAGAGCGCCGAGCTGCAGACCCTGCTGGGTGTGATGGCAGCGGATGATCTCGCCACGCGGGTCACCGGGCTCGAGCCCGGCACCGAGCTCTTCGCCGATCTCTCCCGCACCGTCGCCGGCGTGCAGTTCAGAACAGGCCGGTCGGCCGGAGTATAGGCGCAGGTTGCCGAAACGCCCGGGAATGACCTAAGATTGATCCTTGGTGTCTCGGGCTCGCTTCGGCGTGCAAGCGGCTGCGCCTTTCGCGCGCCGGGGGACATCACAATCCAACGCACGACCAGCAACAACAACTTATAGCGACGAAGAGGATATGGCGAAAAAAGACGGTGTCATCGAGATCGAGGGCGCAGTAGTCGAAGCTCTGCCCAACGCGATGTTTCGCGTTGAGTTGACCAACGGTCACAGAGTCCTTGCCCATATCTCGGGGAAGATGCGCCAGCACTACATCCGGATCCTCCCAGAGGACCGCGTGATTGTGGAGCTGAGCCCGTACGACCTGACACGTGGGCGAATCGTCTACCGCTACAAGTAGGCCTGCTGGAAAGTAACGGCCTGCGGACTTCGCAGGCACGAGGACAGCGAACACAAGGAAACATTATGAAGGTCAATCCCAGCGTCAAGCCGATCTGCGAGAAGTGCAAGGTCATCCGTCGCAACGGCAACGTCATGGTCATCTGCGAGAACCCGCGTCACAAGCAGCGCCAGGGCTGATCCAGAGCTCCACCGCACCACCCGCACCACAGGCAGCACCCGCTCCAGATAATTAGCGTTCCAGATCCCCGCCAGCCGGGGGGACACCAGTGGTGGAGGCCACTGCACAGGAATGGCTACAGACCTCTTTCACCAGCAGGAGAAGCCTCATGGCACGTCTAGCAGGAGTGGACATCCCGCGCGATAAGCGCGTGGAAGTCGCACTGACATACATTTACGGCGTTGGCCGTACGAGCGCACTCAAGACGCTCGCCGACACCGGCATCAGCGGCGAGATCCGCGTGAAGGACCTGACCGATGACCAGCTCATCGCGCTCCGTGACTACATCGAGGTCAACTTCAAGGTAGAGGGTGACCTCCGTCGTGAGGTGGCCGCCGACATCCGCCGCAAGGTCGAGATCGGAAGCTACCAGGGGATCCGCCACCGTCGTGGACTCCCCGTCCACGGACAGCGCACCAAGACCAACGCCCGCACCCGCAAGGGTCCGAAGCGCACCGTCGCCGGCAAGAAGAAGGCCCGATAGCGAGCACTGCTCGTATCGCCATAACCGTTTTAGGAGAACATCATGGCAGCACCAAAATCGGCCGCTCGTAAGCCGCGTCGCAAAGAGAAGAAGAACGTCGCCGTGGGCCAGGCCCACATCAAGTCGACGTTCAACAACACCATCGTCACGATCACCGACCCCACCGGTGCCGTCCTGAGCTGGGCATCGTCCGGCACGGTCGGCTTCAAGGGCTCGCGTAAGTCGACGCCGTTCGCCGCCCAGCTGTCCGCGGAGTCCGCGGCCCGCCAGGCGCAGGAGCACGGTGTCAAGAAGGTCGACGTGTTCGTCAAGGGACCGGGCTCAGGCCGCGAGACCGCGATCCGCTCGCTCCAGGCCGCTGGCCTCGAGGTCGGTTCGATCAACGACGTGACGCCCCAGGCGCACAACGGGTGCCGTCCGCCCAAGCGTCGCCGCGTCTAACCCCCTCCGCGGGGGCCAGGCCCTCACGGGTCCGGCCCCCGCGCCCCAAGATTTACGAACAAGTGACAACTCAATACACGAGCGGGCTCGCCACCCGGTCTGGAGCCTCAAGTGTCAAATAGCGGACACTTCGCCGAAAGGAAACAACAGTGCTGATTGCACAGCGTCCAACTCTCACCGAAGAGAACATCACCGAGTTCCGCTCGCGGTTCATCATCGAGCCCCTGGAACCCGGATTCGGGTACACCCTCGGCAACTCGCTCCGCCGCACCCTCCTCTCCTCGATCCCCGGCGCCGCTGTCACCAGCATCCGTCTCGACGGAGTGCTCCACGAGTTCAGCACCGTGCCCGGTGTCAAGGAAGACGTCACCGAGGTCATCCTCAACATCAAGGGCCTCGTCGTCTCCAGTGAGCACGACGAGCCGATCACCGCCTACCTGCGCAAGCAGGGCGCAGGTGAGGTCACGGCCGCCGACATCTCGGCTCCGGCCGGGGTCGAAATCCATAACCCGGAGCTCGTCATCGCGACGCTCAACGACAAGGCGAAGTTCGAACTCGAACTGACCATCGAGCGTGGCCGCGGCTACGTGTCCGCGACGCAGAACCGCAGCGAGTTCAGCGAAGCCGGCCAGGTTCCGATCGACTCGCTCTACTCGCCTGTTCTCAAGGTGACGTACCGCGTCGAGGCGACCCGTGCCGGAGAGCGCACCGACTTCGACCGCCTCGTGGTCGACGTCGAGACGAAGTCTGCCATCACGCCCCGCGACGCCATCGCGTCGGCCGGACGCACCCTCACCGAACTGTTCGGACTCGCTCGCGAGCTCAACACGGCAGCAGAGGGCATCGAGATCGGCCCGGCACCCGTCGACGCCGTTCTCTCGTCCGAGCTCAGCATGCCGATCGAGGACCTCGACCTGTCCGTGCGCAGCTACAACTGCCTCAAGCGCGAGGGAATCAACACCGTGAGCGAGCTCGTCGCCCTCTCCGAGACCCAGTTGATGAACATCCGCAACTTCGGCCAGAAGTCGGTCGACGAGGTCAAGGACAAGCTCGTCGAGATGGGACTGTCCCTCAAGGACACCGTCCCCGGATTCGACGGAGCGCACTTCTACAGCGGCTACGACGACGCCGTCGAAGAGACCAACTAGCGACTCGTCGCTCTACTGACCATCAAGATTCCGGAGACACAACACCATGCCTACACCCACTAAGGGCCCTCGCCTCGGAGGCGGACCCGCCCACGAGCGCCTCATGCTCGCGAACCTCGCCAGGTCGCTGTTCATGTACAAGTCCATCAAGACGACCGAGACGAAGGCCAAGCGCCTCCGCCCCGTCGCCGAGCGCCTCATCACCTTCGCGAAGAAGGGCGACCTGCACAACCGTCGTCGCGCGCTGGGCATCATCGGCGACAAGAGCGTCATCCACGAGCTGTTCACGCAGATCGCGCCGCTGGTCGAGTTCCGTGAGGGCGGCTACACCCGCATCACGAAGCTCGGCTTCCGCAAGGGAGACAACGCGTCGATGGTCCAGATCGAGCTCGTGCTCGAGCCGCTGAACGCAAAGCCGAAGGCCAAGGCCGACAAGCCGGCCCGTCCCGTCGTCGAGGAAAGCGCCGACGAGGACGAGACCGTCGCCGACGAGACTGTAGCCGACGAGACTGCTGCTGATGAGACCGTCGAAGCGGATGTCGCGACCGACGCCGCTCCTGACGAGACTGTCGCCGACGAGGCTGTCGCCGACGCGCCAGCCGCGGACGACAAGAAGTAGCACGACCCTCACCACCACCTGAACGGCCCCGGTCCTCCTTGCGGGGGGCCGGGGCCGTTTCTGCGTCTACTCGGGGCGGGGCGCCAGCCCGTAGTCGCCCGGCCGGAGCAGCGGAGGGATTTCCGCGAGGCGCTGCAGCGCGTCCCGCACGGCCGCCGCGTACACGGCGCCGCCCTCGCCTCCCGGGTGGATCTGGTCGCGGGCGAGCAGGCTCAGGTTGCCGGCGATCGCGTCCCGCCAGTTGGCCAGCTCCACGTCGCGGTGGCGTCCCGCGAACGTCGTCAACTCCGCGTTCACGCCGTCGGTCCAGCCTCGCGGGGCCTGGACGTTGACGACGACGATCTCGTGCGCCGCCCCCAGCTCGGTGCGGATGCCCTCGAGCGTCACGTCGTCGATCGGGCCATTCGTCCCGAGGCCGATGAGCACCACCGGCCGGAGGGTGCCCTGTGCCTGGAGGGAGGCGAGAAGCGCTGGCGCGTCCGCCAGCTGCCGCGACACCACGGCGTCGATGGAGATCCCGGGGAACGCGTTCTGCAGCTCGGGGGCGGAAGCGAGCATCACCGAGTCGCCGATCGCGGTGATCCGGTCGCCTCCGGGCAGGGGGGTCGCGACATCCGCAGCCTGCTGGTCTGAGGCGCCAGGGGAGACCCGTTCGATCGAGCGGATGCCCGCCTCGATGTTGGCCTGCGCATCGCTGCGGTAGGGACTCGCGCCCAGGGCGGCCGATGTGCCGGCGATGCCGCCGAGGGTGAGGGCGACCGTGGCGCCGATCGCGACGATGCGGCGATGCGCCTCGCCAGGCACCGCTGGGCGCAGGGTCGCGGCACGGAAGCCGAGCCGGCGCACCGGCTGCTCGACGAAGCGGTGGGAGAACGAGGCGGCGGCGACCGTGACGATCAGGGCGATGCCGCCGAGGGCCCAGCCCGGTGCCCCGGTGCGCGACCAGCCGGGGAGGGCGCTGACTACGAGCACGAACACCGGCCAGTGCCACAGGTACAGGCCGTAGGAGCGTTCGCCGACCCAGCGCAGCGGGGCGGCGTCCAGCGCGCGGCCGACGGGGGAGCCGGGGGTGACCGCCGCCCAGATCAGCGCGGAGGCGAGCACGGCGACGGCGGCGAGCCCGCCACGGTAGGCGAGCGCGGAGTCGGCGGGCAGCAGGACCATCGCGGCGATGGTGCCCCCGAGGGCGCCGAGCGCCACGGTGACCGGAACGGCGGCGGGCAGGGCACGGCCAGGGGCGAGGCCCGGGAGGTCTGAGGCGGCGCGGAGGGAGAGCGCGCGCACGGCCAGCGCGGTCAGGGCCCCGGCGAGCAGCCCGAAGCTGTGGGTGTCCGTGCCGTAGTAGACCCGCGTCGCGTCGGCTCCCGGCACGTGGAGCGCGGCCATGGCCAGTGCGGAGGCCAGCGCGAGCCCGCTGACGACCGCCCACGGCCAGGCGCGGCCGCGCAGAAGCAGCAGCCCGGCGAGCAGCAGCGGCCAGGCCAGGTAGAACTGCTCCTCGACGGCCAGCGACCAGAGGTTGCGGAACAGCTCGGGAGCCGTCTTCTCGAAGTAGCTCCGCGAGCCGGCGATGCTCAGCCAGTTGCTGCTGAAGGTCGTCGCGCCCAGCAGCTGGCGGCCGAGCCCCACCAGCACATCGCCGCCGATGACCCAGGCGGCGGTGCAGCAAGCCAGCAGCAGTAGGCCGAGAGCGGGTAGCAGTCGCCTGGCCCGGCGCAGCCAGAAGGCGCGCAGGCCGATCCGTCCGGTCGCCGCCCGTTCCCGGAGCAGCAGCGAGGTGATCAGGAATCCGCTGATGACGAAGAAGAGATCGACGCCGAGGTACCCGCCCTCGAGCACACCGGGAGCGAGGTGGTAGAGCAGCACCGCCGTGACCGCGATGGCGCGCAGGCCATCGAGCCCGGCGAAGCGGGCGGTGGTCGGGGCGGCGGTCGGTGTGCCGGGGTGCTCGGCCATCAGACGACCCCCTTCCCCGGGTGCGAACGCCGGAAATGCTCCGGGCGACGCCAATAGAATTGTGACTGTGATGGAGGATGAGACTGCCGATCGGCCCGAGCCCACCACGACCCGTCTCCGTCTCGACATCGCGTACGACGGCACCAAGTTTACCGGCTGGAGCACCCAGCCGGGCATCCGCACCGTGCAGGGTGAGGTCGAGGCAGCTCTCGCCGTCATTCTCCGCCGGCACGCTCCGATCCCGCGGCTCGTTGTCGCCGGGCGCACCGACGCCGGGGTGCACGCGACCGGGCAGGTCGCCCACCTCGATCTCGCCCCGCACCAGCTGCGCAGCCTCGACCGCCCGCGCCGCGGCAAGATGGCCGGCCGCGTCTTCGACGGTCCGGCGTCCCTCGGCCGACGGATCAACGGCATCGCGGGCCTCAACAGCGACGTCTGGGTGGCAAGATCGTCCATCGCCGTGCCAGGGTTCGACGCGCGGTTCTCCGCCCTCTCCCGCAGCTACGAGTACCGGATCGCCGACACCGCCGCCCCCCGCAACCCGCTCGAACGGCACCGCACCCTGTGGTATCCGGCACTGCTCGACGTCGACACGATGAACGCCGCGGCGCAGAGCCTCATCGGCCTCCACGACTGGGCCGCGTTCTGCAAACCCCGCGAGGGCGCGACGACCGTGCGCACCCTCCAGGAGTTCGGCTGGCAGCGCATGGCCGACGGGGTCCTCGTGGCCACGGTCGAGGCCGACGCGTTCTGCCACAGCATGGTGCGCGCCCTGGTCGGAGCCTGCGTCGCTGTGGGTGAGGGCAAACTCGAGGTGGCGCGGCTCGCCGACATCCGCTCGGAGATCGTCAGGTCGAACGACTTCAAGGTCATGCCGGCCAAGGGACTCACCCTCGTCGCGGTCGCCTACCCGCCAGACGACGAGGTCGGGGCGCGTGCCGAGCTGACCCGCAGGCGACGGCCCGGGATCGAGACGGCCAGAGCGATCGAGGCCGCGTACGGCGGGCGCGGTTTGACCGGGCAGGGCGACAACGACTAGGCTCTACCCTTGGTGCCTGCGCTATCCATTGCGCGGCATCCGAAGTTGAGCCCTCCACCGGCAAGGTTCCCATCGGGAACGTTCCACGGAGTGGGATTCACGAACACCTCATTTCGACAGAAAGCAGCATTCACTGTGACGCGCACATATTCCCCCAAGCCCGATGACATCCAGCGTGACTGGCTCATCATCGATGCCACCGACATCGTGCTGGGCCGCCTCGCGACCCACGCCGCATCGCTGCTCCGCGGCAAGCACAAGGCGATCTTCACCAACCACATGGACACCGGTGACTTCGTCATCATCATCAACGCCGAGAAGATCGCCCTCACCGGCTCCAAGCTCGCCCAGAAGAAGGCCTACCGCCACTCGGGTTACCCGGGCGGCCTCACCGCCACGACCTACGCCGAGATGCTCGCGAAGCACCCGACCCGCGCGGTTGAGAAGGCCGTGCGCGGCATGCTTCCGAAGAACTCGATCGGTCGCGCTCAGCTGACGAAGCTCAAGGTCTACGCCGGCCCCGAGCACCCCCACGCTGCGCAGCAGCCCACGACCTTCACTCTCACCCAGGTCGCGCAGTAGCGCCGCCAGAAGCAACCAAAGGATTCCCTTACTATGGCGAAGATTTCAGACTCTCTCGACACCGCCGTCCTCGGCGAGGTCGCGCAGGACAACTACTCCACCGAGACGCCCGCTGACTCGGCTCCCAAGGCCCCGCGCGCGGTTCTCAACGTTCCCGGAGCGGCCGTCGGTCGTCGCAAGCAGGCCATCGCCCGCGTGCGCATCACCCCGGGTGCCGGTACCTTCACGGTCAACGGCCGCGAGCTCGCGGACTACTTCCCCAACAAGCTGCACCAGCAGCTCATCAACGACCCGTTCAAGGTTCTCGACCTCATCGGCAGCTACGACGTCATCGCACGCATCACCGGCGGTGGCCCCTCCGGCCAGGCCGGCGCGCTGCGTCTCGGCATCGCCCGCTCGCTGAACCTGATCGACGAGGAGAACAACCGCGCCATCCTGAAGAAGGCCGGCTTCCTCAGCCGTGACGCCCGCGTCAAGGAGCGCAAGAAGGCCGGACTCAAGAAGGCGCGTAAGGCTCCTCAGTTCTCGAAGCGCTAATCGCGCTCCGATAACGGACCTCCCTCCATGCCGCGTTTGTTCGGTACAGATGGTGTTCGGGGACTCGCGAACCACGACCTCACGGTCGAGCTCGCGCTGTCCCTCTCCCAAGCGGCTGCCGTCGTGCTGGGAGAAGGACGAATCGCGGATGGTCGGCGCGCCTCGGGGCGCCGCCCGGTCGCGGTCGTCGCGCGCGACCCCCGCATCTCCGGCGAGTTCATCATCGCCGCTGTATCTGCGGGGCTCGCGAGCTCCGGGGTCGACGTGCTGGACGCCGGTGTGCTGCCCACTCCGGCAGCCGCCTTCCTGATCGGTGACATCGGGGCCGACTTCGGGGTCATGATCTCCGCGTCACACAACCCCGCTCCCGACAACGGGATCAAGTTCTTCGCCCAGGGCGGCACCAAACTGCCTGACATCGTCGAGGATCGCATCGAAGAGGCCCTCAGCAAGCCGAAGCTCGCCCCCACCGGGGTGCAGGTCGGCCGCATCCGCCGCTTCGCCGACGCCGAGGACCGCTACGTGCTCCACCTCCTCGGCACCCTCCCGCACCGCCTCGACGGCCTGCACGTGGTTCTCGACTGCGCCCACGGCGCCGCGGCCGGCGTCTCGCCCCAGGTCTTCACCGACGCGGGGGCCCGGGTCACCGTCATCGGCGCCGACCCGGACGGACTCAACATCAACGACGGCGTCGGCTCCACGCACCTCGGAGGGCTCGCCGCAGCCGTGCTCGCCACCGGCGCCGACCTCGGCATCGCCCACGACGGCGACGCCGACCGCTGCCTCGCCGTTGACGCCCACGGCAACACCGTCGACGGCGACCAGATCATGGCGATCATCGCGCTGTCGATGAAGGACCGCGGCCTCCTCCGCGAGGACACCCTCGTCGCCACGGTGATGAGCAACCTCGGCCTCAAGGTCGCGATGGCCGAGCATGGCATCACGGTGCTCGAGACGAAGGTCGGCGACCGCTACGTGCTTGAGGCGCTCGGCGAGCACCAGCTCAGCCTCGGCGGCGAGCAGTCCGGCCACGTCATCATGAGTGAGCACGCGACCACCGGCGACGGCATCCTCACCGGGATGCACATCATGGCCGAGATGGCCCGCACCGGCAAGACGCTCGCGGAGCTCGCCTCCGTCATGACCGTCTACCCGCAGATCATGATCAACGTGACCGGCGTCGACCGGCAGGCCCTCGCGGCCAACACCGTGGTCGCGGGCGCCGTCGCCGCGGCCGAGTCCCAGCTCGGCAGCACCGGACGCGTGCTGCTGCGGCCGTCCGGTACCGAGCCGCTCGTGCGCGTGATGGTCGAGGCCACCGACCAGGCGACGGCCGACCGCATCGCCGGCCACCTCGCCGACGTCGTCCGCGCCGAGCTCGCGACCCCCGCTTCCGCCGGCGTCTGACCGCCCGGGCCGCACCACGCGACATCCGCTGGTCTGATCATCATTCAGGAGCCCCCGTCACTGCTGTGACGAGTGTTCACCAGAGTGACGGAATCGGCGCCGTTCTGGCCACCCGCGGCCCGGAACTCCTGAATGACGACCGGCACCGGGCGGTCTGCGCGTGTGAACAGGGGCTGCGCGGCGCAGCCCACGAGAGTGCGGGTGCCTAGATCTTGCGGAGGAGGATGTGGTCGACGGCGTGGCGGGCGTTCTTGCGCAGGACCAGGGTGGCCCGCGACCTGGTCGGCTTGATGTTCTCGGCGAGGTTCGGGCCGTTCGTGCGGTCCCAGATCTCGCGCGCCTTCGCTCTGGCCTCGTCGGTCGTGAGGCTCGCATAGCGGTGGAAATACGACTTCGGGTTCGAGAATGCGCCCTGCTGCAGCTTGAGGAACCGCTCCTCGTACCAGGTGGCGATGTCGTCACTGCGCGCGTCGACGTACACGGAGAAGTCGAACAGGTCGCTCACCGCGAGACGGTGCGCGCGGGTCGGCGGCTGCAGAACATTGAGGCCCTCGACGATGAGGATGTCCGGGCGGCGCACGACGATCTCCGCGTCGCGCACGATGTCGTAGCTGAGATGTGAATAGAAGGGGGCGCGCACCTCGGCCGCACCGCTCTTGATCTTGCTGACGAAGCGCAGGAGGGCGCGGCTGTCGTACGACTCCGGGAAGCCCTTGCGAGCCATCAGCCCGAGCCGCTCGAGCTCCGCGTTCGGCCGCAGGAACCCGTCGGTCGTCACGAGCTCCACGCGGGGGGTGTCGTCCCAGCGGGCGAGGAGCTCCCGCAGCAGACGTGCGATCGTCGACTTGCCGACCGCGACCGACCCGGCGACGCCGATGACGAACGGGGTGCTGGCGTCGCGCTGCCCGAGGAAGTTGCTGGTGGCGCGGTGCAGGTTCTTGGCGCCGGCCGCGTACAGGTTGATCAGCCGGCTCACCGGCAGGTAGACCTCGCTGACCTCGTTGAGGTCGAGCATGTCGCCGAGTCCGCGCAGCTCGACGACCTCGGTCGGGCTCAGCGGGAGCTTGGTGGCGGGGGCGAGTTCCGCCCACCGCGCCCGGTCGATCTCGGTGAACGGGGAGCCGTGACCGCCTGCTGGCGATTGCCCTGGGATGAACGCGGCCATAGGCCAAAGACTAGTCGGCCCGGCGACCCTCGGCCGACGACGGCCGCGCCTGCATCGGATCCCCGGCCGTCGTCGCGTAAAATCGACTCCCATGTGCGGAATCGTGGGCTACGTCGGAACCAACAAGAGCGTCGAAGTACTCCTGGGGGGGCTGCGTCGGCTCGAATACCGCGGGTACGACTCGGCCGGAATCGCCGTGATCGACCCCGCTGGCGAACTGCACACCCGCAAGCGCGCCGGCAAGCTCCAGGTGCTCGTCGACGACCTCGACGCCCGCGCGATCGCGAACGGCTCCACCGGCATCGGGCACACCCGCTGGGCCACCCACGGGGGACCGAACGACCAGAACGCCCACCCCCACCTCGGCGACGACGGCAAGCTCGCCCTCATCCACAACGGCATCATCGAGAACTTCGCCGAGCTGAAGCGCGAGCTGCTCGAGTCCCACCCCGACACCGTCTTCACGAGCGAGACCGACACCGAGGTCGCCGCGCTCATCGTGGGCCTCGAGTACCAGAAGACCGGCAACCTGCAGCTGGCCCTGCGCAATATCGTCGCCCGCCTGCACGGCGCGTTCACCCTGCTCGTGCTGCACCGCGACGAGCCGGGCGTCGTCGTCGGCGCCCGCCGCAACTCCCCGCTCGTCATCGGGCTCGGCCACGGCGAGAACTTCCTCGGCTCCGACGTCGCGGCCTTCGTCGAACACACCCGCCGAGCGGTCGCGATCGGCCAGGACCAGATCGTGACCATCACAGCGGATGATGTCGTCGTCACTGATTTCGACGGCAACGCCGTCGAGACCGACGAGTTCGAGATCGCCTGGGACGCGTCGGCAGCCGAGAAGGGCGGTTGGTCGAGCTTCATGGCGAAGGAGATCAGCGAGGAGCCGGAGGCCATCGCGAAGACGCTCCTCGGCCGCATCCACGACGGTGTTGTGCACCTCGAGGAGCTCGACGCGCTCGACTACTCGCTCGCCGACATCGACCGGATCGTCATCCTCGGCTGCGGCACCGCCGCCTACTCCGGCATGCTCGCGAAGTACGCGATCGAGAAATGGGCGCGCATCCCCGTCGACGTGGAGATGTCGCACGAGTTCCGCTACCGCGACCCGATCATCGACGCGCGCACCCTTGTGATCTCGGTGAGCCAGTCTGGCGAGACCATGGACACCCTGCGCGCCGTGCAGTACGCGAAGGAGGAGGGCGCCCGCACCCTCTCGATCTGCAACACCCAGGGCGCCACGATCCCGCGGGAGTCCGACGCCGTCGTCTACACCCACGCGGGACCCGAGGTCGCGGTCGCCTCGACGAAGGCCTTCGTCGCCCAGGTCGCCGCGTTCTACCTGTTCGGCCTGCACCTCGCCTCCGTCCGCGGCACCCTCAGCGCGGCAGAGATCGCCGGGCTCGCCGGAGAGCTCCAGGCGCTCCCGGGCCAGCTCGAGACCGTGCTCGAACAGCACGAGGCGATCAAGCAGCTCGCCGGCTGGATGGTCGACACCCGCGCGGTGCTCTTCCTCGGCCGCCACGCGGGCTTCCCCGTCGCCCTCGAGGGCGCGCTCAAGCTCAAGGAGCTCGCCTACATCCACGCGGAGGGCTTCGCGGCCGGTGAGCTCAAGCACGGCCCGATCGCGTTGATCGAGAAGGGCCAGCCGGTCTTCGTGGTCGTGCCGAGCCCCCGGGGCAAGGACTCCCTGCACCCCAAGGTCGTCTCCAACATCCAGGAGATCCGCGCCCGCGGCGCCCGCATCCTGGCTATCGCCGAGCAGGGCGACGCCTCAGTGCTGCCCTACGCCGACGTGGTCATCCCCATCCCGCTGGCCTCGACCCTGTTCGAGCCGCTCCTGGCCGTCGCCCCGCTTCAGATCTTCGCCATGGAACTGGCCGCGGCCAAGGGACTCGACGTCGACCAGCCCCGCAACCTCGCCAAGTCCGTCACGGTCGAGTGACCCGCCCGCGATGATCGTGGGGATCGGCGTCGACGTCGTCGACCTGGCGCGGTTCGAGCGGGCGGCCTCCCGCACGCCGAAGCTGCTGCCGCGGCTCTTCGCTCCGAGCGAGCTGCACGGCGACCGCACCCCCTCCCTGCGGTCCCTCGCCGGGCGCTTCGGGGCGAAAGAGGCGCTGATCAAGGCCATCGGCGACTCGGCCGGTGTGCGCTGGCACGACATGCGCATCGTCAGCGACGACCTCGGCAATCCCTCGTTCGACCTGGGCGGCGCCGTCGCCGAGACCGTGCGTGCGCGCGGCATCTCGAGCGTGCACGTGAGCATCAGCCATGACGCGGGCGTCGCGATCGCGTTCGTCGTGGCGGAGGGTGGGCCGCGATGACCGGGGACCCGTCCGCATCGGGGGCGGACGCGACATCCGCTCGCCCGCTGCGTGAGGCGCTGGTCGACCTCTCCGCCATCTCTCACAACGTCGCTGCGCTGCGCCGGGCCACCGGCACCGGGCATCTGATGGCCGTCGTCAAGGCGCGCGGCTACGGGCACGGCGCCGTGCCGAGCGCGCGGGCCGCGGTCGACGGCGGCGCAGACTGGCTCGGAGTCGTCGAGATCGCCGAGGCGCTCGAACTGCGCGCGGCCGGCATCACCGTGCCGGTGCTCGCCTGGCTGCACGGCCCGGAGGCGCGGTTCGAGGAGGCCATCGCTGAGGGCATCGACATCGGTGTCGGCTCCCTCGCCCAACTCGAGGCCGTCGCGCACTCCGCCGGCACGGCCAGTGTGCACCTCAAGGTCGACACAGGACTGGGCCGGGGAGGAGTCGCAGAGGGCGACACCGCCCGGGTGCTCGAGCGGGCGGCCGAGCTCGAGCGCCGCGGGCTGCTGCGCATCCGCGGCCTGTTCAGCCACCTGGCCAACGCGGGGGAGGACGCGGATGCCGCGCAGGTCGCCGTCTTCGACCAGGCCGCAGCCATCGCTGACGCTGTGGGGCTCCGCGATCTCATCCGCCACCTCGCCGCCACCGCCGGCGCCCTGCGCGCGCCGTCCACCCGATTCGACCTCGTGCGCGTCGGCATCGGCATCTACGGCCTGTCACCGTTCGAGCACGCGACCTCCGCGGACCTGGGACTGCGCCCCGCCCTCGAGCTGAGCGCCGCGATCGTCTCGGTGAAGCGCGTCGCCGCCGGCACCGGTGTCTCCTACGGGCACACCTACCGCACGACCGCGGAGACCACCCTCGCCCTGGTACCCCTCGGCTACGCGGAGGGGGTGCCGCGGCAGGCCTCCGGCGCCGGCCCCGTGTCGATCAACGGCGTGACGTACCGCGTCGCCGGGCGGATCGCGATGGACCAGTTCGTCGTCGACGTGGGCGACGCGCCGGTGGCGGTCGGCGACCGCGCCGTGCTCTTCGGCGACCCGGCGACCGGTGTGCCATCGGCCGACGACTGGGCGCGCGAGGCGGGCACGATCAACTACGAGATCGTCACGCGCCTCGGCGGGCGCATCGAGCACCGCTACCGGTCATGAGCATCCGCCTCACGATCGAGACCCCCGAGCAGATGGCCGGTCTCGGCCGCCGCATTGCCCGCCAGCTCCGCGCGGGAGACGTCGTGGCGCTCGACGGCGAGCTCGGCGCCGGCAAGACCACCCTCACCCGCGGCCTCGGTGCGGAGCTGGGTGTGCGCGGCGCGGTCACTAGCCCCACCTTCGTGCTCGCCCGCACCCACCCGCGCCCGGCCGGGGGCCCGCCGCTCGTGCACGTCGACGCCTACCGGCTCGGCAGCGCCGCCGAGCTCGACGACCTCGACATCGACTTCGCCGCCTCGATCGTCGTGGTCGAGTGGGCGGCAGGCATGCTCGACGCCCTCACTGACTCGGTGCTCTCCGTGCGCATCGACCGTCCGACGGGCGCGCGCCTCGACCCCCCTCGAGCGGATGTGGCGAACACTGGCCACAACGACGCCGAGGCAGGCACCGGCACCGAGATCACCGGCACCGCGATCGACGACGCCGACATCGACAACAGCGAGATCGACGACGCCGTCGAGGCCCGCGTCGTGACGATCACCCCGCGCGGTGAGCGCTGGAGACGACATCCGTTCATCTGATCGCCAATAAACTGGGCGGATGCTCCTCGCGATCGACACCTCGGCCGGCACCACCGTCGCCGTCGTCGACCGCGACCGCGGGATCATCGCGGAGCGCTCCTCCGCAGACACCCGAGCGCACTCCGAGGTGATCGGCGACTTCATCGCCGGATGCCTCGCGGACTCGGGCGTGCCGACCACTGCGATCTCCTGCGTCGTCGCCGGCATGGGACCCGGCCCGTTCACCGGGCTCCGGGTCGGAATCGCCGCGGCCCAGGCCTTCGCGCTCGGCGCCGGCGTGCCGGTCGTGCGGGTGGTCAGCCACGACGCGATCGCCGCGGATCTCTTCGCCGCCGAACTCGCCGCGACGGGCTCCACCGGCCCGCTGCTCGTCGTCACCGACGCCCGCCGCCGCGAGGTCTACTGGTCCGCCTACCGTGGACTCGACGACGCCGGACTGCCGGCGCGCGACGGCGAGCCGGGCCTGGCCCGCCCCGCCGAGCTGGCCGAGGTGGTGCCCGGCTTCGACGGCTATCGCCGGGTCGACGCCACCGAGGTCTCCGGCGGCGCCCTGGGCATGCTGGCCGAGCGGATGTTCGCGTCCGGCCGCGAATTCGCCTCAGCCACCCCGCTCTACCTCCGCTCCCCGGACGTCACGGTGCCCGGCGCCCCCAAGCGGGTGAGCTGATGGTCTGGCAGCTGCGCCGGGCTAACGGCGACGACGTGGACCGGATCATGGAGATCGAGACCGCCAGCTTCCACAACGACGCCTGGTCGGCCCGGGGGATGCGCTCCGAGGTCGCCAACCCGCAGGCCTACTACCTCGTCGCCTTCCGGCCCGAGTTCCCCGGGTTCGTCGAGGGCTACGCCGGGCTGTTCTGCCCGCGTGGGGCACACGAGGCCGACATCCAGACGATCGCGGTCGCCGAGTCCGCCCGGCGCTGTGGGCTGGGGCGCCTGCTGGTGCGCTCCCTGATCACCGAGGCACGCGATCGGGGCGCTGAGACGCTGTTCCTTGACGTACGTGCCGACAATCCGGGAGCCAAGTCGCTCTATGATGACCTCGGCTTCAAGGAGATCGCCGTGCGCCCCGCCTACTACCAGCCGGACGGCGTCGACGCGATCGTGATGAAGCTCGCGATCGCGCCTGCGAGCACGGAGCTCGCCCAGTGAGCGCGCCCCTCGTCCTGGGGATCGAGACCAGCTGCGACGAGACCGGCATCGGCATCGTGCGCGGCACGACCCTGCTTGCCAACGTCATCGCCTCCTCGATGGAGGAGCACGCCCGCTACGGCGGAGTCGTGCCCGAGATCGCCGCGCGCGCCCACCTCGAGGCGCTGACCCCCGCCATCGAGTCGGCGCTCGCCGAGGCGCGGGTCACCCTCGCCGACCTCGACGCGATTGCCGTGACGAGCGGGCCGGGGCTCGCGGGGGCGCTGATGGTCGGCGTCGGCGCGGCCAAGGCGCTCGCCGTGGCCCTCGACAGGCCCCTCTATGCGGTCAACCACCTCGTCGGCCACGTCGGGGCCGACGTGCTGCGCGACGACGGCACGGCGATCGAGCTGCCCACCGTGGCACTCCTCGTCTCGGGCGGCCACACCTCGCTGCTACTCGTGCGCGACCTCGTGAGCGATGTCGAGCTGCTCGGCGAGACGATCGACGACGCGGCGGGGGAGGCCTTCGACAAGGTCGCCCGGTTACTCGGCCTGCCCTACCCCGGTGGCCCCGAGATCGACCGGGCCGCGGTCGGCGGCGACGCCAGCAGCATCCGCTTTCCCCGCGGGCTCAGTCGGGCCAAGGACCTCGCTGAGCATCGGTACGACTTCTCCTTCTCTGGCCTCAAGACGGCGGTCGCCCGTTGGGTCGAGCAGAAGCGGGACGCGGGCGAGGAGGTTCCCCTGGCGGATGTCGCGGCCGGGTTCCGTGAGGCCGTTGCCGACGTGCTGTTGACCAAGGCCGTCGCCGCCTGCACCGACCTCGGGGTGCCCCGACTGCTGCTCGGCGGGGGAGTGGTCGCAAACGCCCGCATCCGGCAGCTCGCGGCCGAGCGCTGCGCGGCGGCCGGGGTCGCGCTGCGCATCCCCCCGCTCTCGCTCTGCACCGACAACGGCGCGATGATCGCGGCGCTGGGGGCACAGCTGATCCTGGCCGGTCACGCCCCGTCGGGGCTCGGATTCGCGGCCGACTCCACTCTGCCGGTCACCAGCATTCAGGCGTGAGTCGGCGGCCCCCCGCCGTTTGACACCGGCAACCAGCGGTGAAAAGCTGTGGACTGTTCCCCCGCCGTTTCGTTAAGGAGTATCGATGTCCGACCCCAACAACGGCCCCGCCGATCCGGTGCAGCCGCCCGTCTCGCCGACTGAGCCGCCCGCAGCACCGCCCACTGCGCCCCCGGTGACCCCACCGCCGACGGCCCCGCCCGTCGCCCCTCCCGTGCCTCCGGCCTATGCGGCGCCGGGCGCCTACTCTCAGCCCGGATACACGGCGCCGCCCGCCCAGCCCGGTGGCTATGCCCAGCCCGGAGCCCAGCCGGGTGGCTACGCGCAGCCCGTGTACCCCCAGGCCGGGCCGCCCGCCGCCACCAAGACCCTGAGCCTCATCGGCATGATCGCCGGGATCGTCGGCATCATCGGCTCCGGCATCGTGGTGCTGCCGTTCGTCGGCTCGATCCTCGGTCTGTTCATCCCGGCCGGCGCGATCGTGCTCGGGTTTCTCGGCCGCAAACGCGAGGGGCTGCCCGCGCGCACCTTCTGGCTCACCGCGCTGATCACCGGCTTCGTCGGCATCGGCATCGCGCTCGTCGCGCTCATCGGCTGGATCGCGCTGTTTGCGAGCTCCAACTCCTACGACGGGTACTGATCCGCAGGTGAACTGAGCTGAGACGGGAGGGGCGCGGAAGAACCCGCGTCCCTCCCGTCTGTGTGGTTCGGCGGGCAGATCCGTCAGCGCATCAGGCGCGCTCGACCAGCAGCGCCATGTGGCGTCCGGCGACGCGGGTGATGATCAGCGTCGCGCTCTCCGGCCCGCGCAGGGCCAGGCGCCTGCGCAACTGGGCGGGGTCGACATCCGCTCCCCGCTTCTTGATCTCGAGGGTGCCGATGCGCAGTGCGGCGAGCTCCCGCTTGAGCGTGCGCTCGTCGAAGGGCAGCACCCGCACGACTCGGAACGCCCGTGCGAACGGTGTGGGGGTGAGGGTGGCCGCCGTGAGGTAGGCGATGCCGGGGCTGAGCATCGTGGCGCCGACGCGTCGGGCCAGGTCGCCGATGAGGCGGGCGCGGATGACCGCGCCATCGGGCTCGTAGACGTATTCGCCGAGCGGGCCGACCTCGACGTCGTCGCTGTCCCTGCCCGCGGTGAGCTCCGCCGTGCCGTGGTCGCCGATCACGAGGGCCGCCCGGCGGATGTCGGGGCGGGCGAGTGGCCCGAACCAGAGTCCGACCTCGACGACCTCCCGATCGACCGAGATCCACTGCGCCTCGGCGGAGGCCGGGATGAGGTCGCGGTCCACACCGGGCCCGAGCTTCACGCCGGTCGGCATCCGCTCACCCAGCGCGAAGGCGAAGTCCAGCGATGGCGACCAGTCGGCCGGATCGCGCAGCCGGGAGGTGTTCTGGTGCCCGGCCGTGCGCCGCGCCGGGTCGAGGAAGGCCGCGTCGGCACCGGCCAGATCGACCGTGGTGGCGTCGCCGCCTACAACCTCGACGGAGTCGAACGGCGCGAGGTTGTAGGCGGCGATCGCCGCCGTGACCTCGTCGCGCTCCACCGCGAGCACGGCCAGATCGATGGCCGCCATGGCGAGGGCGTCGGCCCCGATCCCGCAGCCGAGGTCGGCGACGCTGGTGACCCCGGCGGCGCGGAAGCGTCCCGCGTGCAGGGCTGCGACGCTCAGCCGGGTGGCCTGCTCCAGTCCCGCCTCGGTGAACAGCATTCGCGCAGCGAACTCGCCGAACTTGGCGACGGCCTTCGCGCGGAGCTTCGACTGGCCGAGTACGGCGGCGACCCGGCCGGCGGAGTGACCGGCCGCCCGGAGGTCGCTGACCCTGCGCACGACATCCGCGTGGGGATCGTAGTCGGGGATGGAATCGAGCAGCCGCAGCCCCTCCGGGGAGAGGATCTCAAGCAGTTCGGCGGTGTCCATGCCCCCATTCTGTCAAAACGACGGACTGCGGCGGCTCGCGCGGTTGGCACTCCGATTGCGTGAGTGCTAACCGAACCCGTAAGCTGCTTCTGGCACTCTCACCTAGAGTGTGCCAACCCAAGTTTCGTTGAGAAAGTAGAGGTCAAACGTGTCGGTCTCCATCAAGCCGCTCGAGGATCGCATTGTGATCAAGCAGGTCGAGGCGGAGCAGACGACTGCTTCCGGACTCGTCATCCCCGACACCGCGAAGGAAAAGCCCCAGGAGGGCGAGGTCGTCGCGGTCGGACCGGGTCGCATTGACGACAACGGCAACCGCGTGCCCCTCGACATCGCCGTCGGCGACAAGGTCATCTATTCCAAATACGGCGGCACCGAGGTCAAATACGGCGGCGACGACCTGCTCGTGCTGTCCGCGCGCGACGTGCTCGCCGTGGTCGTCCGCTAACCGCGACACCACCACGCACCACCAACAGCCCGCCGGGGAGATCCGGCGGGCTGTTGTGCGGTGTGGCCTCTGCATCCGCAGCCTGTGCTGTCGCAAGCGGAGTAAGGTTCTGACAATGCCCGAGTCCTCGCCTCACACGCTCGCCGCGACACGCAGGACCGGGTTCATCCAGGCCGTCAGCGCGTACACGCTCTGGGGCTTCCTGCCCGTCTACTTCCTCCTGCTCGCGCCGTCGGGCCCGTTCGAGATCGTCGCGGCACGCATCCTCTTCTCGCTCGTCTTCTGCGCCGTTCTGCTGACGGCCACCCGCAAGTGGGCCACGGTCATCGCGATCGCCCGGCAGCCGAAGCTGCTGCTGACGATCGGCCTCGCCGGGGCGTTCATCTACGTCAACTGGCAGGTGTTCCTGCTCGCCGTGCTGAGCGGCCGGGTGCTCGAGGGCGCGCTCGGCTACTTCATCAACCCGATCGTCACCGTGCTGCTCGGGGTCGTGCTGCTGCGCGAGCGCCTCCGTCCCGTCCAATGGGTCGCGGTGGGCATCAGTCTCCTCGCCGTACTGGTCCTCGCGATCGGCTACGGCACCTTCCCCTGGATCTCCCTCACCCTCGCCTTCTCCTTCGGGTTCTACGGCCTCCTGAAGAAGCGGGTCGGCCCGCGCGTCGACGCCGTCAGCGGCCTCTCCCTCGAGACCGCGTGGCTGCTGCCGGTCGCGATCATCCAGCTGGCGATCGTCGGCGGCACGACCGGACTCACCATCGGATCGATCAGTCCGTGGCACACCCTGGCGATCATCGGGTCCGGCGTCATCACCGCCGTGCCCCTCCTGCTCTTCGCCGGCGCCGCCCGCCGGCTGCCGCTGATCACCCTCGGGTTGGTGCAGTACCTGGCCCCGCTGCTGCAGTTCGTCTTCGGCGCCTTCCTGCTCGGCGAGGCAATGCCGCCCGAGCGCTGGATCGGTTTCGCGCTGGTCTGGGCCGCCCTGGTGCTCCTCACCATCGACATGCTCATTTCGGGCCGGGCGGCACGGCGAATGGTCCCGCTGCTCACCTGAGGCCACAGTGGGGACGTGCGGTCGTTCCGCTGAGAAGAGG
The DNA here is from genome assembly GCA_014378715.1 of Microbacteriaceae bacterium. Classification (GTDB taxonomy): domain Bacteria; phylum Actinomycetota; class Actinomycetes; order Actinomycetales; family Microbacteriaceae; genus Marisediminicola. The sequence goes on along the minus strand of JACMNE010000117.1, from coordinate 3,104 downwards.
ATCCCCATGTCGACAATCCGCACCTGCGTGCCCCTGCTGGCCGTCCTCGCGGTTGTGGTGCTGTCCTCCTGCACCGCGGCCCCCGTCCAGCCGACGCCGAGCCCGACGCCCACGGTCGACGTCGCCCCGAGCGGCGACGGCACCCTGCTGATCGGCACGATTCTGCCCGCCACCGGCACGTCCGCCGCGCTGGGCCCGGCGCAGGTCGCCGCGGTCGAGGCGGCCGTGCGCGAGATCAACGCCGCCGGGGGAGTGCTCGGCGCGAGAGTCGAGGCCCTGCACCGCGACTCGGGGGATGCCGCGGCGCCTCGCGTCGTGGAGTCGTTCGCGGACCTCGCGGCCCGGGGAGTGGACGTGATCGTCGGACCGAGCGACGCGACATCCGCTGCCCTGCTGCTTCCCCAGGCGACCGCGGCGGGTATCCCCGTGATCGCGACCGGGGCAACGGACCCCGCCGCGGAGGGTGCCGGGCTGCTCTTCCGCACCTCTCCCTCGGCCGAGCTCGACGGGGCCGCGATCGCGGCCGCGATCCTGGCCGAGAACGCCGACGCCACCGTGGCGGTGCTTCACGGCGACGACACGACATCCTCTGCCGTGCTCGCCTCGCTCACCTCCGGCATCGGTGGCGACGCCGTCGTGGCCGCCGAGGTCGTCCCCTCCGGGGCAGCGGATGTCGCATCCGCCGTCACCGCGGTCGTCGGCGCCGGGGCGGACGCCGTGGTCGTCGCGCTGCCGGCCGGTCAGGTCGAGGCCGTGGTGTCCGCGCTGGACGCGGCCGGGGTCTCCGGCTCCGGCATCTGGCTCACGGCATCCGCGGCGGCAGGCGACGGCGTGGTCGACGGGGTGCGCATCGTGCGGGCTGCCACGCCGACGGGAGAGCGGGTCGACGCGCTCCGCGCCGCCGTGCTCGCCTCGGACCCGGCGGTCACCGACTTCACCCTCGCAGCTCCGGCCTACGACGCCACGATCGCCGCGGCACTGGCGGCGTCCGTCGCGGGCGACGACGGCGGCGCGTCGATCGCCCAGCGACTACCGGGTGTGACGGCGGACGGGGTGCCGTGCACGAGCTACGGCCAGTGCCTGGCTGCACTCGCCGACGGTCAGGACATCGACTATGACGGGGTCTCCGGCGCCCTCGGCATCGACGACGCGGGCCGCGTGTCCGCGGCCGGATATGAGGTGCTCACGGCTGCCGTCGACGGCTCCTTCTCGGCCACCGGCACGGTCACGGTCGGCTGACCGATGCGCTCCATGCAAATGTAACGATTGGGTCGCGTTACACGCCCGTAACAGCGTCGTATTGTGCGGGCCCAATTCGCTCTATAGCGTCAAAGCACGGACCGGGTAAATCTATGTCCGAAATCTCACACCACATCGCACCATTCACCAAGAGGAGCACCATGAGCGCATTCCTGAAGGGCACGAAGCCTTCCCGCTCGAACGCACTCTCGACGGGACTCAAGGTTGTCGCGGCCACCGCCAGCATCCTTCTGCTGGCATCCTGCGCCGGCACCCCCGCCGAGGAGACCCCGTCCGCCAGCGCGGCCGCCGGTCGCGCGGCCGACGGCGTATTGACGATCGGCACGATCCTGCCGCAGACCGGGAGCCTCGCGTTCCTCGGCCCGCCCGAGTTCGCCGGTGTCGACCTCGCCGCAGCGGAGATCAAGGCGTCGGACTTCAGCTACGACGTCAACGTCATCAACCGCGACTCCGGCGACGGCGAGACCGACATCGCGACGCAGTCCGCCACCGAACTGATCGGCCTCGACACCGACGTCGTCATCGGTGCGGCATCGTCCGGCGTCTCGTTCACCTTCATCGACCAGATGATCGCGGCCGGCGTTGTGCAGATCTCCCCGGCCAACACCTCGCCGGACTTCTCGGCCTACGCGGATGACGGCTGGTACTGGCGCACTGCCCCCAGCGACGTGCTCCAGGGCCGTGTGCTCGGAAATCTCATGGTCGGCGACGGCAATGAGAACATCGGGATCATCTACATCAACGACCCCTACGGAATCGGCCTGACCGACAACGCCACCACGGCCATCGAGGCCGCCGGCGGCACCGTCACCGCGGCGCTTCCGTACAACCCGGGTGACACCCAGTTCACGACCATCGTCAACGAGCTGCTCGCGAGCGGCCCGGACGCGGTCGCCGTGATCGCCTTCCAGGAGACGGTCTCGATCATCCCGGAGCTCGTCAACACGCAGGGCTTCTCCGGCAGCAAGGTCTACTTCGTCGACGGAAACCTCTCGAACAGCTACGAGTTCCCGGCCGGCACGCTCGAGGGCGCGAAGGGAACCCTTCCGGGTAACTTCGCCTCCGCCGAGTTCCAGGCCCGACTGCTCGAGGTCAACCCGGCGCTTACGGACTTCAGCTACTCGGCCGAGGCCTACGACGCCGTGATCCTCGCGGCCCTCGCAGCCGAGCAGGGTGGCAGCGACGACCCGACCACGATCCGTGACAACCTCAAGACGGTCTCCGAGGGCGGCACGAAGTGCACCGTCTTCGCCGACTGCCTGGCGCTCCTCAAGAGCGGCGAGGACATCGACTACGACGGCGCCTCCGGTCCGATCACATTCGATGACAACGGCGACCCCACCGAGGCGTACATCGGCATCTACCAGTACGGTGCTGACAACAAGTACACCGCGCTGAACGCCGAGTTCGGCAGCCTCGCGGAGTAGTCTCGCCGGCAGCACCAGGAAGGGCCCGACCGCGAGGTCGGGCCCTTCCTGTCTGTCTGTGGGTGGCCATGGTCATCATTCAGGAGTTCGGCGGCTCGCACCGTCCGATGTTCGCCACGAGCCCCGCGATCACGGGCCTCCGCGGCATCCGCACGCCCGCGCTGACGCCTATGTCCTGAATAATGAATGCCGCCGGGACGCAGAAGATACCGATGGCCAGCGGATGTCGCGTCCGCCCGTCACCGGGATCGAGGGCAATGCTAGACGCCGCGGGCCTTCGTGTCGGCGTCGACATCCGCTGCCAGGGTGCCCAGATACAGCTCGGTGACCTTCGGATCGCGGAGCAGCTCGCGGCCGGTGCCGGTGTAGGCGTCTCGGCCCTGGTCGAGCACGTAGGCGCGGTCGCAGATCTGCAGG
>JACMNE010000116.1 GCA_014378715.1 Microbacteriaceae bacterium | reverse complement strand
GAGCACGTCGCCGGCGCGCACCACGTCGCCAGCGCGGGCCGAGAGTGTGAGAACCCCACACAGCGGCGCGAGCACACGGTGCTCCATCTTCATGGCCTCGACGCTCAGTACCGGGTCGCCCGCCTCGCCGCGGTCGCCGGTCGCGGCGTGCAGCGCGACGATCGTTCCCGGCATCGGTGAGGCGATCTCGGGGCTGGCCTCCCCCGGGGCGCGGATGAGCGCGGCGCGGGCCTCGCCGATCAGCTCGGCGCGGCTGGGCACTCCGAAGCGCCAGGTGACGCCGTCGCGGGCGAGCCAGAGCGCGCCGCCCGGCTCCCGTGCGCTGTGTACCGTCCGGAGGACACCGTCATGCACGTCCACACCGTCCACGCTCACCGCGCCATCCGCAGCCACACTCGCCACAACTCGCCGGTACCCGCTCTGCTCGGGGACGTCGATCACGATGCGCCTGGCGCGGTGGGCGCCGACGCGCCATCCGCTGGCCTGGGTCCAGGGAGAGCCGTCGCCCCTCGACCCCTTGCCCGCGGGACCGGCCAGCAGCCGGGCGGCCGCGGCGATCGCGGACGGGTCGGGATCGGCGAACGCGAGCGCAGGCAGGGTGCGCTCGATGAGGCCGGTGTCGAGGTCGCCGGAGCGCACCCGCGAGTCGGCGAGCAGCAGCAGCAGGTACTCGATGTTGGTCGGCAGGCCGAGCACGACGGTCTCGCGCAGCCCGTGCTCGAGCCGCGCGATCGCCTCGGCGCGTGTGGCCCCGTGCGCGATGACCTTGGCGAGCATCGGGTCGTAGTCGGTCGTCACGATCGTGCCCGTCGCGAGCCCCCCGTCGACGCGGATGTCGCGGGGGTCCTGCACCGCGAGCACCTCGCCCGAGCCGGGCAGGAAGCCGCGGCGGGGGTCCTCCGCATAGACGCGCGCCTCGATCGCGTGGCCGTGGACCGCGACATCCGTTTGAGAGAGGGTCATCTGCTCGCCGGCCGCCACCCGCAGCTGCCACTCGACGAGGTCGATTCCGGTCACGAGCTCCGTCACGGGGTGCTCGACCTGCAGGCGCGTGTTCATCTCGAGGAAGAAGAAGTCGTCGGGAGCGGCAGCCGCGACGAGGAACTCGACCGTTCCGGCGCCGTGATAGCCGACGCTGCGGGCGACCTCGCAGGCCGCCTCGCCGATCCGCGTGCGGGTCGCCGCATCGAGCAGCGGCGACGGCGCCTCCTCGATGACCTTCTGGTGCCGGCGCTGCAGCGAGCACTCCCGCTCCCCCAGGTGGATCACCGCGCCGTGCGCGTCGGCGAGCACCTGCACCTCGATGTGGCGGGGGGTCTCGATCATCCGCTCGAGCAGCAGGGTGTCGTCGCCGAAGGAGGCGAGCGCCACCCGCCGGGCAGAGACGATCGCCGCCGCGAGGTCGTCCGCGCTCCCGACCATGTGCATGCCCTTGCCTCCCCCGCCCGCTGACGGCTTGATCAGCAGGGGGAATCCGATCTCACGAGCGGATGTCGCGAGTTCCGCGTCTCCCAGGGCACCGTGATCCGGCGCAGAACTCCCCGCGATGACGCTCACCCCGCGGGCGGACACGTGGGCCTTCGCCCGCGTCTTGTCACCCATCAGGTCGATCGCCTCGGGGGTCGGACCGATGAAGACGAGGCCGGCGGCGGCGCAGGCCCGGGCGAAGTCGGCGTTCTCGCTGAGGAACCCGTAGCCGGGGTGCACCGCGTCCGCTCCGGTGGCGAGCGCGGCGGCGACGATGGCGGCGGAGTCGAGATAGCTGGCGGCGGCAGCAGGCGGACCGATGCGCACCGCGACATCCGCTTGCCTCACGTGCAGGGAGCCCGCGTCGGCGTCGCTGTAGACCGCGACCGAGCGGATGCCCATGCTGCGGAGCGTGCGGAGGACGCGACAGGCGATCTCGCCGCGGTTGGCGACGAGGACGGTGCGGAAGGGGGTCATCGCGGTCACATCCGGAAGAGGCCGAAGGCCGGGTCGGGCAGCGGGACGGCCGCGCAGACGTCGAGGGCGAGGCCGAGCACCGTGCGGGTGTCGGCGGGGTCGATGACGCCGTCGTCCCAGAGGCGGGCGGTGGAGTAGTAGGCGCTGCCCTGGGTCTCGTACTGGGCGGCGATCGGGGCGCGGAAGGCGGCGTCGTCCTCGTCGGTCCACGGCTCTCCGCGGGCCTCGGCCCCCTCGCGGCGCACGGTGGCGAGCACGGAGGAGGCCTGGGCGCCGCCCATGACCGAGATGCGGGCGGCCGGCCACATCCAGAGGAAGCGCGGGGAGTAGGCGCGGCCGCACATCGAGTAGTTGCCTGCCCCGAAGGAGCCGCCGATGACGACCGTGAGCTTGGGCACCCGCGCGGTCGCGACGGCGGTGACCATCTTGGCGCCATTCTTGGCGATGCCGCCGGCCTCCTCGGCGCGGCCCACCATAAAGCCGGCGATGTTCTGCAGGAACACGAGCGGGGTGCCGCGCTGGTCGCAGAGCTCGATGAAGTGGGCGCCCTTGAGGGCCGACTCGCTGAACAGCACCCCGTTGTTGGCGATGATGCCCACCGGGTGGCCGTGGATGCGGGCGAATCCGGTGACCAGGGTGGTGCCGTACTCGCGCTTGAACTCGTGGAACTCGCTCGCGTCGACGAGGCGCGAGATGACCTCGCGCACGTCGTAGGCCACCTGCGGGTCGACCGGCACGGCGGCGTAGAGACCGGCCGCGTCCACGGCGGGCGGGCGGGACTCGAGCACGGTCCAGGCCGGCGGCAGCGGGGCGGCCAGGGTGGAGACGATGTCGCGCACGATCTGCAGGGCGTGCGCGTCGCTGTCGGCGAGGTGGTCGGCGACGCCGGAGATACGCGCGTGCACGTCTCCCCCGCCGAGTTCCTCTGCCGTGACGATCTCGCCGATCGCCGCCTTCACGAGCGGTGGCCCGGCGAGGAAGATCGTTCCCTGGTTCCGTACAATCACGCTCTCGTCGCTCATGGCCGGCATGTAGGCGCCGCCTGCGGTGCAGGACCCCAGAACGGCCGCGATCTGCGCGACGCCGGCCGCCGACATCCGCGCCTGGTTGAAGAAGATCCGCCCGAAGTGGTCGCGGTCGGGGAAGACCTCGTCCTGCATGGGCAGGTAGGCGCCCCCGGAGTCGACGAGGTAGATGCAGGGCAGGCGGTTCTCGAGCGCTATCTCCTGCGCCCGCAGGTGCTTCTTGACGGTCATCGGGTAGTAGGTGCCGCCCTTGACTGTCGCGTCGTTGCAGATGACGAGCACCTGGCGCCCGGCGACAAGGCCGATGCCGGCGATGACTCCGGCTCCGGGGCACTCGTCGTCGTAGAGGCCGTTCGCGGCCAGCGGGGCGATCTCGAGGAAGGGGCTGCCCTCGTCGAGGAGCGCGTCGATGCGCTCGCGCGGGAGGAGCTTGCCGCGGGCGACGTGGCGCTGCCGCGACCGCTCCGGGCCACCGAGGGCGGTGGTCGCGAGGCGCTGCCGGAGCTTGGCCACGAGGGCGCGCTGGGCCGCGTCGTTGGCGCTGCCGGCGTCGCCGCGCACATCGAGGTTCGTCCCCAGGGTCTCCATCGACCATCCCATCCGATTCAGTTACATTTTACTAACCCGAATCAGGTTAGACCGCGCTAACTGGAAATGTCTATAGTGGGCTAACACTCATCGGAGGGAGGGTCAGTCGTGTCCTCCGCTGTGCCGCCCGCGCGACCCGCCCCACCCGCCCAGCCCACCCTGCGCTCGCGCGCCAAGGCCGACCGCCGGGTCGCGACCCTCGCGGCAGCCGCGCGCCTCTTCGCCCTCCGCGGCTTCAACGGTGTCTCGATCGAGGACCTCGGCGCCGCGGTCGGCATCAGCGGGCCGGCCGTCTACCGTCACTTCCCCGGCAAGCCCGCCGTGCTCGCCGCGATCCTCACCGGCGTCAGCGCCGATCTGCTCGCCGGCGGGCAGGCCGTGCTCGCTGAGCACAGCGACGCCCGCGCTGCGATCGCCGCGCTTGTGCACTTCCACGTGGCCTTCGCCCTCGACAACCCCGAGGTCATCCGCGTGCAGGACCGCGACCTCGACAGCCTCGCCGACGACGACCGGCACCGCGTGCGCACCCTGCAACGCGACTACGTTTCCCTCTGGGTCGATGTGCTCGGGTCCCTCCACCCCTCAGCGGATGTCGCGTCCCGCCGCATCCGCGCCCTGGCCACCTTCGGGCTGATCAACTCCACGCCGCACAGCGCGGTGACCGGCGGCCGGCCGGTCGCGCCGCGCGCCACCGTGCGGCCGCTGCTGGAGGGGATGGCGCTCGCGGCGTTGTTGGGGTGAGGCGCACACGGCCGGGTCCACGGCCGCACCGAGGACGAAGCAGATGCCGCGTCAAAACCCACCGTGGAGCACCGTGTGCAGTACATCGAGGTGCTCATCGAGCAGGCGATCCGTCGGGGCGACTTCGACGACCTGCCGGATCGGGCACGCCACTGCCGAACCTCGATGGGGTGCGCGACCCCGACTGGTGGGGCCGCGAGAAGATCGAGCGCGAGAAGCTCACCGCACTCGGCCCGCCCGCTCTCACCCTGCGCACCGAGAACGCCGACCTGGACGACCGGCTCGATCGCGCGAACGCAGAGAGCCGGTGCGCGCGGCCATGACCCGGCGCGAGCGACGGCGGGCCGACCGTGCCTGACCGCGTGCCGCGCGACTACCCGAGCGTCAGGCCCATAGCCGGGTCGCGCAGCACCAGTCCGATGTCCCCGAGGAACCGTGCCGCATCTGCGCTGTCGACGACTGTCGGGTCGAACGCGAGCGTCAGCGTGAGCACCTCGCGCAGCGCGAGGGCACCGTCATGCTCCCAGGGCGCACGCCGCACGGCACCGACCGCGAGGGCCGCCGCCGCGCCGCCGTCCAGGACCGGTGTGCCACCGTCGCCCCCGAACTGCACGATGGCGAATGCGCCAGTGCTGGTCTGGCCGTTCGGGTGCGTGCCGCCGGACTCGAGCGCCTCGGCCAGCTGCCGCAGGTCCATTCTCTCGGCAGAGCGGATGTCGCGTGCCTCACTCCCCCGCACCGACGCGGTGATCCGCAGGTCGACACCGCAGTGGGCGGCACCGGCTGTGTCGGCGGCGGTGTCGGTGTCGGCGGCAGCGCCGGCGACCACAGCCGGGGTGCGCGGAATCGCGAGGCAGACCGCCTTCGCCACGATCGTGAGCGGCGTGAAGCGAAGCTCCGGCGAGCGGGCGGACAGCATCCCGATCAGGGACATGGTCGCCGAGACGTCGACCGTGAGGAACACGGTCGCGGGTGCGGACGCCTGACCCTGCGATGCGGGCCTCTGGGGTTGCACCGGCATGGGCGAGCCCGCTGCGGCGGCCGCGCGCACCGGACTCTCGAGCACGGTGCGCCCCGGGTGGCGCGGCAGTCCCGGACGCTCCCGACGCCTCGGGCGGGCGCCCCCTTCGACGCGGGGTCCATAGCCCACGAGCACGCTCTGGCGCTCCTCGATGGCGGCGGCGGCCGGGGCGATGACTGCGGCGCCCGGCACGGCGGCATCGGGCACCGCAACGAGCACATCCGCGACGGGCACGGCGGCAACGGGCATGTCCGCAACGTCCGCTGCCGCAACATCCGCTGTCTCGAACACCACGATGGGCGCACCGACCTCGACGGTCTCGCCCGGCTCGGCGAGCAGGCGGCTGACGGTGCCGGCGACCGGCGACGGCAGCTCGACGAGCGCCTTGGCGGTCTCGACCTCGGCGATGATCTGGTTCAGGGAGACGGTGTCTCCGACGGCGACCCGCCAGGCAACGATCTCGCTCTCGGTGAGCCCCTCGCCCAGGTCGGGCAGGGAAAATTCGGTGACGGTCATGCGGTCCATCCGCTCAGGGAGTTGGCGCGGTCGAGCACCCGGTCGACACCGTCGAGGAGGCGGTCGAGGTCGGGCAGGAAGTGTTCCTCGACCGAGGCGGCCGGGTAGGGGATGTCGAAGCCGGTCACGCGCACGGGCGCGGCGCGGAGGGCGTCGAAGCAGCGCTCCGTGACGACCGCGGCGATCTCGGCTCCGAGCCCGCCGGACTGCTGCGCCTCATGCGTGATGACGAGGCGTCCGGTGCGGCGCACCGAGTCGGTGACCGTGTCGAAGTCGATCGGGGACAGCGAGCGCAGGTCGATGACCTCGATCGAGACCCCGTCAGCGGATGCGGCGGCAGCCGCCTCGAGCGCTGTCGCGACGAGCGGTCCGTAGGTCACGACCGTGACGTCGATGCCGGGGAGGACGATTCGGGCACGTCCGAGACCTGGGGGGTCCGCGACATCCGCCACCTCGCCCTTCGTCCAGTACCGCCGCTTCGGCTCGAAGAACATCACCGGATCGTCGCAGGCGATGGACTGCTGGATCATCGTGTGGGCGTCCTGCGGGTTGGAGCAGGTGACCACGCGTAGGCCGGCCGTGTGGGCAAAGTAGGCCTCTGGCGACTCGGAGTGGTGCTCGACGGCGCCGATGCCGCCGCCGTAGGGCACCCGGATCGTGATCGGCATCCTGACGGTTCCGCCGGTGCGGTAGTGCATCTTGGCGAGCTGGGAGACGATCTGGTCGAAAGCCGGGTAGATGAAGCCATCGAACTGGATCTCGCAGACGGGCCGGTAGCCGGCCATCGCGAGGCCGATCGCCGTGCCGATGATGCCGGACTCGGCCAACGGCATGTCCATGACCCGGTCGGCGCCGAAGTCGCGCTGCAGTCCGTCGGTGACGCGGAAGACCCCTCCGAGTGCGCCGATGTCCTCACCGAGCAGCAGAACGCGATCGTCGGAGTCCAGGGAGCGGCGCAGTCCCGCGGTGATCGCCTTCGCGAGGGTGAGGGTGGGCATCAGGCGCCGGCCTCGGGAGATGTGCCCGGCTGCTCGAACATCGCCAGGTAGGCGGCGAACTGACTGCGCTGCCGGTCGATGCCGGAGTGCGGGTGCGCGTAGACGTTGTCGAACATGGTGAGCGGATGTGGCGGATCCAGCGCGAGACACGCGGCGCGCAGGTCGGCGGCGACAGCGTCGCACGTGGCGGTCACCCGCGCCCTCAGGGCGTCGGTGAGCTCGCCGAGGGAGTCGAGGTGCGCGGCGATCCGGTCGATCGGGTCACGGCGGGCCCAGGTCTCGAGCTCGGCCTTGTCGCGGTACCGGGTGGGGTCGTCGGAGGTGGTGTGCGGCCCCATCCGGTAGGTGACCGCCTCGATGAACGTGGGTCCCCCGCCGCCGCGGGCCCGGTCGAGGGCCATGCGGGTCGCGGCGAGCACCGCGAGCACGTCGTTGCCGTCGATGCGCAGGCTCGGGATACCGAAGCCGGGGGCGCGGTCGGAGAGGCGGGTGTGCGACTGCAGGCCCACGGGCTCGGAGATGGCCCACTGGTTGTTCTGGCAGAAGAAGACAACCGGGGCGCGGAAGCTGGCCGCGAAGACCATGGCCTCGTTGACGTCGCCCTGGCTGGTCGCGCCGTCGCCGAAGTAGGTGATGGCGACGGTGTCGGAGCCCTTCTTCTGACAACCCAGGGCGTAGCCGGTGGCGTGGAGGGTCTGCACGCCGATGACGATGGCGGGCACGGCGATTTTCACCTCGTAGGGGTCCCATGCGCCGTGCGAAGTACCGCGCCAGATGCGCAGCAGGTCGGCGACCTTCACGCCGCGGCAGTAGGCGACAGCGCTCTCGCGGTAGCTGGTGAAGGCGAAGTCGTCGCTCCGGAGGGCGTGGGCGGAGCCGACCTGGGCGGCCTCCTGACCGAGGACCGGCGGCCAGAGTCCGAGCTCGCCTTGGCGCTGCAGCGCGGTGGCCTCGGCGTCGATGCGCCGGACGACGAGGAGGTCCTCGTAGAGGTCCGCAATGAGGGCTGGGGTGACATCCGCGAGAAAGGGGTCGAAGACGGGGTGGGGACGGCGCTGGCCGTCGGGGGTGACGAGTTGAACGAAGTCGCGTTCGGCGTCGGACAGGTCGTCGGATCGGTGCGGGCGGGTCACGATGGTGCTCATGCAGTTTGGCCTTCCGACGTGGACGCGGCGGGTGAGCCGGTGCCATTTCAGAGAGCCGGCAGCTCCTGATGGGATGGCCGGCTCGGCCCAGGCATCGTTGCCGGGCTTAGTGCGAGCGTACGCAACCCGGCCGACAGTGACAAGCATTCGGGGGACGCGGGCCTGTCGCGGGGCGCATCGGGCGGTGCGCTGGCGGGTCAGGCGGCCGCGTAGCGCTCCACGAATGCGGCGACGAGGTGGCCCGGCTCGGTCACGCGCGAGGATCCGACGTCGGTGATGAGCTTCTCCATCGCCGTCGGCTCGAAGTAGCCATAGTCACGGTAGACGCGGATGCGGGCGATGAGGCCCGGCACGGTCAGCTCGGGGTGGAACTGGGTGGCGTAGACGTTCTGGCCGATGCGGAATGCCTGCACGGGACAGGTCTCGCCGCTGGCCAGCAGCACGGCGCCGGTCGGCAGCACCCGGCAGGCCTCCTTGTGCCCGACGAAGGCGTCGAAGGCGGGCTCGAGGCCGCCGAACAGCGGATCGTTCGCGCCGTCCGGGGTCACGGTCACGCGCACGGCGCTGATCGGCTCGCCCCAGGTGCGGTCGATGACGCCGCGCTGGTGGCTGCCGAGCAGCCCGATGCCGTAGCACGCGCCGAAGAACGGGAAGTCGCGGGCGACGACCTCATCGAGGAGGTCGGCGAGCTCGCTCTCGACCCGCAGCTGCGTCGCGCTCTTGTCGGCGACGGGGTCGCTGGCGTTGTAGGGGCTGCCGCCGACGATGATCGCCGAGTAGGCGTCGAGGTCGATGGCCGGGAGCGGCCCGGCCTCGACGCGCACCCTGTGCAGCTGGTCGGGGGACAGCTTGCCGGCGTCGAGGAAGGCCCGGTACTCACCATCGGCCGCGGCGTCCTCGGCGCGGGTGGCGAGCAGCAGAAACGGTTTCACGCTCGCCATGCTGTCATCATTCAGGAGTTCCGGCTGACACGGGCCGTATCGACCGGTCATCTTCCGGCAGGCAGGGGCCGCCGCGTCCCAAACTCCTGAATGATGAACTCAAGAACTGACCGCGCGGACGCGGTTGCTGCGGGGGTTGTGCTCCAGCTCGACGTAGCCGAGGTGCTCGAGCAGCGGCGGGAGGTAGACGCCGAAGCGTCCGCGGTAGCCATTGCGGGTGCCGTACCAGCCGCCGACGGGGTTCGACTCGATGCGTCCCCACGCCTCGACGCTGCCCTCCGGCGCCTCCTTCTTCTCGTCGGCGCCTCCCAGGGCGACCCAGTCACCCTGGGTGACAAGCCACTCGCGCAGGTCGTCGACCGCGCGCGCCTGGTACGTGAGGGTCGTCGAGCCGACCACGCAGACCAGCACGTCGTCCTCGACATACATGGAGTAGTTCGACGACCCGGGTGCGGTCGTGAGGGCCCACGGGTCGTCCCTGGTTCCAGCTTCCATGCCCCGAACCGTACACCCCTAGCCTTGCCGGCACGAACCCCCACGAGACGCGAAAAGCCCGCCCCCGCGGAACGGGGACGGGCTTCACAGTGCGAGGATCTAGCCTTCCGCTGGCGCCTCGGCGTGAACCGCGGTGGCTCCGGATCCCTCGGTGTCTGCACCGACGGTCTCCTCGGTCACCGGAGCGAGCGACAGCTTTCCGCGGTCATCGACCTTGGTGATCTCCACCTGGATCTTCTGGCCGACGGCGAGCACGTCTTCGACGTTCTCGACTCGCTTGCCCCCTGCGAGCTTGCGCACCTCGGAGATGTGCAGCAGTCCGTCCTTGCCCGGGGTGAGCGAGACGAACGCGCCGAACGTGGCGATCTTGACGACGGTTCCGAGGAACCGCTCGCCGACCTCGGGGTTGAGCGGGTTCGCGATCGCGTTGACGGCGGCACGCGCGGCCTCGGCCGACGGCCCGTCGACGGCGCCGATATACACGGTTCCGTCGTCCTCGATCGAGATGTCGGCTCCGGTGTCGTCCTGGATCTGGTTGATCGTCTTGCCCTTCGGGCCGATCAGCTCGCCGATCTTGTCGACCGGGATCTGCACCGAGATCACGCGGGGCGCGGTCGGGGCCATCTCGTCCGGAGCGTCGATCGCCGCATTCAGCACGTTGAGGATCGCGGTACGCGCTTCCTTGGCCTGCTTCAACGCACCGTCGAGCACGGCGGTGGGGATGCCGTCGAGCTTCGTGTCGAGCTGGATCGCGGTGATGAACTCCGCGGTGCCGGCGACCTTGAAGTCCATGTCGCCGAGCGCGTCTTCCGCACCGAGGATGTCGGTGAGCGCCGCGTAGCGGGTCACACCGTCGACCTCGTCGGAGACGAGGCCCATCGCGATGCCGGCAACCGGGGCGCGCAGCGGCACTCCGGCGTTGAGCAGCGACAGGGTCGAGGCGCAGACGGAGCCCATCGACGTCGAGCCGTTGGAGCCGAGAGCCTCGGACACCTGGCGGATCGCGTACGGGAACTGCTCGCGGGGCGGGAGCACCGGCACCAGGGCGCGCTGGGCGAGGAAGCCGTGCCCGATCTCGCGACGCTTCGGCGATCCCACGCGGCCTGTCTCACCGGTCGAGTAGGGCGGGAAGTTGTAGTGGTGCAGGTAGCGCTTCTTCGTGACGGGGGCAAGCGAGTCGATCTGCTGTTCCATCTTGAGCATGTTCAGTGTGGTGACACCCAGGATCTGGGTCTCGCCGCGCTGGAAGATCGCCGAACCGTGCACGCGCGGGATGACCTGGACCTCGGCATCGAGCGGGCGGATGTCAGCAAGCCCCCGGCCGTCCATACGGATGCCCTCAGAGAGGATGCGGCCGCGGACGACGGTCTTGGTGACCGACTTGTAGGCGGCACCGACCATCGCGAGAACGTCGTCGCCGAGTTCTCCCGCGTCGACCTTGGCCTGGATAGCGTCCTTGACGCGGGCCTTGAGCTCGTCGTCCTTGTCCTGGCGCTCGATCTTCGCGGCGATCTGGTAGATCCCCACGAGCTCGTCGTAGGCGAGCCCGGCGACGGCGTCGTAGGCGGCCTGCGTGTACGGCAGGTAGACGGGGTAGTCCGCGATCGCCTTGGCCGACTGCGCAGCCATCTCGGCCTGCGCCTTGATCAGCTGAAGAAGGAAGGGCTTGGAGGCCTCGAGGCCCTGCGCCACGACGGACTCGTCCGGCTTGGTCGCTCCGGCCTGGATGAGGTCCCAGGCGTACTCGGTCGCCTCGGCCTCGACCATCATGATCGCGACGTCGTCGTTGCCGTTCTCATCCTGAATGAGGCGGCCAGCGACGGTCAGGTCGAAGACGGCCTGCTCGAGCTGCTCGTACTTGGGGAACGCCACCCACTGGTCGTCGATGAGCGCCATCCGGATGCCACCGATCGGGCCGCTGAAAGGCAGTCCCGAGATCTGGGTGGAAGCGGATGCGGCGTTGATCGCGAGCGCATCGTAGAACTCACCGGGGGCGATGCTCAGCACGGTGATGACGATCTGGACCTCGTTGCGGAGGCCGGTGACGAACGACGGGCGCAGCGGCCGGTCGATCAGGCGGCAGACCAGGATGGCCTCGGTCGACGGGCGTCCCTCGCGTCGGAAGAACGAACCGGGGATCTTGCCAGCCGCGTAGGAGCGCTCTTCGACGTCCACCGTCAGGGGGAAGAAGTCGAGGTTGTCCTTAGGCTTCTTGCTCGCGCTCGTGGCGCTGAGCAACATGGTCTCCTCGTCGAGGTAGGCAGCGACCGCTCCCTGGGCCTGCTGTGCGAGACGGCCGGTTTCGAACCGGACGACGCGCTTGCCGAACTTGCCGTTGTCGAGAACGGCCTCGGCGAACTTGATTTCTGGACCCTCCATATGGGGGTTTCTCCTCTTTGTTTTCATGCCGCAACCCCGTATGGGTGGCGGCTCTCCATGGTGCAGGGGCGGGGCGAACACGAGGTGTCCGCGCGATTCATCCCGAAGATGGGGCGCCTGCCTGCTCCTGTGTACAGCGGATGCCCGGGGGCAACCTCCCCGATCCTACCAGCCGGTCCCTCCCGCACGCCGAATAGCTTGTCAATACGTATTGATAAGACCAGCGAATGGTGCCACCCGCTCGACCTCGTGCGGAATCGGCCGGCCGGATAAGGCCGGTGCTCGCGCCGCAGAGCTAGGCCCGGCGCTCGCGCCTCAGCCGGCGCGCCTTTCCCCACGTCAGCACGAGAGTCAGGATCACCCCGACCAGCGCTCCGGTCGAGTTCGCCACGATGTCACGCACGTCCGAGACCCGGTCGGGCAGGAACATCTGAGTGAACTCGATCGCGCAGGTGAGCGCTCCCCCGGCGATGATCGCCACGACCCACATCCGCCTGCCGAACAGCAGCAGGAAGAACATCCCGACGGGCACGAACATGCCGACATTGGCCAGGAACTCGACCCGGTTGTAGGTGAGCCACGAGGTCGTGTCGTGGCGGGAGAAGAACCGCAGCGCCCGGAACAGCAGCGTGTTGCCGCGGTCGTCGAGCGGCTGGGGCCCGAGGGTGACCCACGCGACGAATCCCAGGTAGGCGAATGTCGACAGGGCGAGGAGCGGATGTCGGCGAAACATCCGCCCAGCCTGACAGCATCGGACTGGGGATTGCGTCTGTCCCGCCCGACCGGTGATATGATGAAAATGTTAAGTGATGAATAAAGCGACACAGAATGGACGGCACGTGAGCGACTTTTCCCTGGACAATCGTCCTCTCTATGAGGTCAAGGCCAACCTCTTCAAGGGCCTCGCGCACCCCGTGCGCATCCGCACCCTCGAGAGGCTCGCGGGCGGCGGCGACGTCTCCGTGTCCGAGCTGCTCGCCGACACGGGCCTGGAGCCGTCGCACCTCTCGCAGCACCTGTCGGTGCTGAGACGCCACAACCTCGTGGTCGCCGACCGCCGGGGCAGCCAGGTGTTCTACCGGCTCGCCTACCCGCAGGTCGCCGACCTTTTGTCGGTCGCACGCATCCTGCTCGTCGAGGTGCTCCAGACCACCCAGCGACATCTCGAGACCAGTGAGGCGGACGTCTCCAGCACAGCGCCCCGCTCATGAGGGCCCGTCGTGCCGTGATGACCTCGGCCCGTTACATCCGCAGCCTTCTTCCCGGGGTGCGCGACTACTCGCAGGTGCCCCGCACCTGGCGCGGCGACCTGCTCGCCGGGATCACGGTGGGGATCGTCGCGCTGCCGCTCGCGCTCGCGTTCGGGGTGAGCCCCGGCGCCGGGGCCGAGGCCGGGCTGATCACGGCGATCGTCGCCGGCATCGTCGCGGCCGTCTTCGGCGGCTCGAACGTGCAGGTGTCCGGCCCGACCGGGGCCATGGTCGTGGTGCTCGGGCCGATCGTCGCGACCCAGGGTGTCGCGGCCGTCGCCATCGTCGCGGGGCTCGCCGGCATCATCGTGGTGATCGCCGGCATGCTGCGGCTCGGCCGCACGGTGAGCTTCATCCCCTGGCCCGTCATCGAGGGCTTCACCCTGGGCATCGCGGTCATCATCTTCCTGCAACAGGTGCCCTCGGCATTCGGGGTACTCGCCGGCAAGAGCAGCAACGCCGTGGTGGCCACCGCGCAGTCGCTCGGCACAACCGCCTGGCCGGACGCGGTCCTGCCTGTCGTCATCGTGCTCGTCGTCGCCGCCATCATGTTCTTCACGCCGCGCCTGTCGGCTGCGCTGCCCGGGTCGATCATCGCGATCGTCCTGGTGACCGTGGTGGTCGAGCTGCTCCAGCTGCCCGTCGCCCGGATCGGCGAGCTGCCGTCATCGCTGCCCCTGCCCGTGCTGCCAGACCTCTCGCTCGAGACGGTCTCGGTGCTGATCGCCCCGGCGCTCACCGTGGCGGCCCTCGCCGCCATCGAGTCACTGCTGTCGGCACGGGTCGCCGTCTCGCTCGCCGACACCGGACCCTACGACGCCGACCGGGAGCTCGTCGGCCAGGGCCTCGCGTCGATCGCCTCCGGCATCTTCGGCGGTATGCCCGCGACGGGCGCCATCGCCCGCACGGCCGTCAACGTGCGCTCCGGCGGCAAGACCCGCCTCGCCGCGGTCGTGCACTCCGTCGTGCTCATCGGCGTCGTCTACCTGGCCACCGGCCCCGTGTCGCGGATCCCGCTCGCGGCCCTCGCCGGGGTGCTGATGTTCACGGCCTTCAAGATGGTCTCGGTCGCCACGGTGCGCAGCATCGTCGGGTCGACCAGGTCGGACACCCTCACCTTCTTCATCACCGCGATCGTCACGGTCTCGGTGGACCTCATCGTCGCCGTGGAGATCGGCATCGTCGTGGCCGCGTTCTTCGCCCTGCGAACGATGGCCAAGTCCAGCGGGGTGCACCGCGAGCAGATCCCCGGCGCCGCGGTCGAGGGCGACGGACGCATCGCTGTCTTCCGCCTCGACGGCGCCCTCTTCTTCGGGGCGGCCGAGCGGGTCGCCGACCGGGTCAGCGAGATCACCAACGTGCACGTCGTCATCCTGCGGATGTCGCAGGTGCAGGTGCTCGACGCCACGGGAGCGCGGGTCGTGACCGAGATCGTGCGCGGCCTCGAGCGGCGTGGCATCACGGTGCTCATCAAGGGGGTCCAGGACCGCCACCTGGGCCTCCTGACCCACGTGGGGGTGCTCAACTCGCTGCGGCACCAGAAGCACCTGTTCGACGACCTCGACGCGGCGGTGCTGCACGCGCGCAGCCACGTGGCGCGGGCGGAGCTCCCGCCCGTCGCGTAGAGCCCGTGGCGCAGAGCCCGTCGCCTAGTTAGTACTCGTGGTGCCGGTCCGGGTCCGACCACCACAGCCGGCGCCCCGTCTCGAGCCCAGCGATCGCCTTGATCTCGGCATTATTCAGGAGAAAACCGAACACGTCGAGGTTCGTGCGCTGCCGCAGCGGATTGCCCGACTTCGGAATCGGCACAGATCCCTGCTGCACATGCCATCGCAGCACGACCTGAGTGGGCGTCACATCACGAGTCGCCGCGATCTCCTGAATGATGCTCCGACCCTGGGCGCGGAGCATCCCGCCCGGGCCGCGCGCGCGGGTGCGGCCCAAGGGGCTCCAGCCGCTCGTCACGATCCCGTGGGCGGCGTGGAACTCCCGCAGCGCGGCCTGCGGCAGGCTGGGGTGCAGCTCGATCTGGTTGACCGCCGGGGTCACACCGGTCTCGTCGATCAGCCGGGCCAGGTGAGTCGGCGTGAAGTTGCTCACCCCGATCGAGCGCACGAGCCCCTCCTCGCGCAGCCTGATCATCGCCCGCCAGGAGTCCACGTATTTATCAACGCGTGGCAGCGGCCAGTGGATCAGGTAGAGGTCCACGTGGTCGAGCCCGAGGTTGGCGCGCGAGCGCTCGAACCCACGGAGCGTCTGCTCGTACCCGTGGTCGCGGCCGCGCAGCTTCGTGGTGACCGTCAGCAGCTCTCGCGCGATGCCGCTCTCGCGGATCCCCGCGCCGACATCCGCTTCATTCTGATAGCGCAGGGCCGTGTCGACCAGCCGATAGCCGACTTGGACAGCGGATGCGATGGACTGCACACCGGCCGTACCGCGCAGTCCGAACGTGCCGAGCCCGATCGATGGGAGCTCGTTCCCGTCGTTCAGCAGGCGGACGGGCGCGGGCACCACCGCGTCGACTAGAACTCTTCGTGGGTGTTGGGGTCGCCGTCCCAGAGGCGTCCGGACTCGAGGGCGGAGATGGCGGCGATCTCCTTCTCGGTGAGCTCGAAGCCGAAGACGTCGATGTTCTCCTTCTGGCGGAGCGGGTTGCCCGACTTGGGGATCGGCACGGCGCCGAGCTGCACATGCCAGCGCAGCACCGCCTGGGTCGGGGTGACCCCGTGCTCGTCGGCGATCGCGACGATCGCGGGGTCGGCCGCGATCTCCTGCTTCGCGCCGAGCGGGCTCCAGCTCTGGGTGGCGATCTCGTGATTCGCGTGGAAGTCGCGCATGCCGACCTGCGTGAACCTGGGGTGCAGCTCGATCTGGTTGACGACGGGGGCGACCCCGGTCTCGCCGATCAGGCGCGTGAGGTGCTCCTGGGTGAAGTTGCTCACCCCGATCGAGCGAACGAGCCCCTCCTCGCGCAGACGGATCATCGCGCGCCAGGAGTCGAGGTACTTGTCGACCTTGGGCAGCGGCCAGTGAATGAGGTACAGGTCGATGTAGTCGAGGCCCAGGTTCGCGCGGGATTCCTCGAAACTCGCAAGCGTCTCGTCGTAGCCGTGGTCGCGTCCGGGGAGCTTGGTCGTGAGCACGATCTCCGAGCGCGGAATGGACGACTCGCGGATCGCGGTGCCCACCTCGCGCTCGTTCTCGTAGTTGAGCGCGGTGTCGAGCAGGCGGTAGCCCGCTTCGATGCCGGAGACCACGGATGCCACGCCCTCTTCCCCCCGCAGACCATAAGTGCCGAGGCCCGCCGAGGGAAGAACATGTCCGTCGTTGAGAGACAGAGTAGGTATCTTCATCACCCCAGCATGCCCTACGGGGTGCACGGGAACGGGGGCTCGTGTATTAATTGCTCATGACTTCCCCCGGTACCGGCGCCCCCCAGCAGTTCCTCGGACTCCCGATCGGCCTGATCAAGGTGCATCGCGGACAGCTGATCGCGGTCGCCGTCATCGGCATCGTGCTCGGCGCGATCGGCCTCGTGTTCCCCGGTGCGACCCTGCTCACGGTCGCCATCCTCTTCGGCAGCTACCTGATCGCGTCGGGCATCTTCCGCATCACCGCGGCCCTCGTCGCGGACAGCCTCACCACCAACCTGCGCTGGTTCACCGGGGTCATGGGGCTGCTCGTCATCGTCGCCGGCATCTTCTGCCTGGCGAACCCGTTCGAGTCACTCGTGGTGCTCGCGCTCGTGATCGGCATCGGCTGGATCGCCGAGGGCCTGATCGACTTCCTCGGGGCACTGCGCGGCTCGATCGTGCCGCGCTGGCTCGGCTTCGTGAGCGGCGTCATCGCGATCGCCGGCGGGGTCGCGATGTTCGTGCTCCCCGCGGCCGGCCTCTCGGCGCTCGTCACGATCGGGTCGGTGATCCTCATCGTGGTCAGTGTCTCGACGCTGCTGACCCTGCCGCGCACGGCTGCGAAGGGCCAGGCGAAAGCCTAGGGCTGGCGCATGTACCACTCGGTGTAGTCGCGGCACAGGCCGGCGTCGTCGAGGTCGATGACCCACAGGTTGCTGTAGGTGCGGCCGTCCTGGTACCTGGCGACGCCCTCGATCACCGCGAGGTCGGCGCTCTCGATGCGCGGGTGCCACTCGAACTCCCAGGTGCCCGGCTCGTCCAGTCCCTCGAGCCAGCCGGCGACGATCTGGTCATGGCCCACCCACGGTTCGGTGAAAGGAGACGTTCGGTAGACAGCATCCGCTGTGAACAGGGACTCGATGTCCTCGCGGTCGTTGGAGGTCCAGGCGCGCAGGTAACCGCTCATCCACGCCGTGAGCTGGGTGTGATCGATCATGCGTCCGTTATAGCCGATGGGAGGCGGTTAACGAAAGAAGCCGCCACCCGGGGGTGACGGCTTCTTTCTCAAGAGAGGTTAGCGACGCAGTCCGATGCGCTCGATGAGCGCGCGGTAGCGGTCGATGTCGATGTTCTGCAGGTAACCCAGCAGACGACGACGCTGTCCAACGAGCAGAAGCAGCCCACGACGTGAGTGGTGGTCGTGCTTATGCTCTTTGAGGTGCTCGGTCAGATCCTTGATCCGACGGCTGAGCATGGCAACCTGGACCTCGGGGGACCCGGTGTCGCCCTCGTGGGTAGCGTATTCGTCGATGATCGCCTTCTTGATTTCAGCTGCAAGAGCCATAGATGGGATCCCCTTTCTCGTTCATTGCGCGGTGCCCGTCTCAGGATGAGTGGGCTCTCTTTATCCGCGGCCGTTAGACGGCAACCTTCAGATATTAGCAGAGGTGGGGCGGGAAGGGGCGCTCCGGGCGGGTAACCCACGATCGGCGTCGGCGGATTCCCGTGGGCCGGACGACATATCTCCGTACAGCGGTACCGCGAAACAGGCCGGTGTACGGAGATATGCGGTCCCACCGGTCATCCGCTCGACACATCTCCGTACACGGGCCGCTGATCACAGGTACCTGCACGGACATCTGCGATTCCGGACCCTCCACACGGTCGCCGACGGCGGCGCCGGCACCCCTGCCGGTCGGATTGCGCACCGTTGCCGCACCGAATTCGCCATCATTCAGGAGTTTCTGCAGCATTCAGGAGTCGGAAGTGCCGGGAGGTGGCAACCCGCGGCGGAGGCACGGAGAGTTGCGGAATGGAAGGCCTCCATTTCGCCGATATCCGTGCGCCCCGGCGCCGATCGGTCTCTCCTGGCACCGCTCGTCACCCGGAACTCCTGAATAATGAAAAAAGGAAGCGGATGTCCCGGCGCAATGGCGACCGAGAGCACGGGAGCCCCGCCCTCATCCACTCCGGCCAGCGGCCCGAGCTCCCGACCAGGAACGGAACCACCATGACGGATGCCACAACCGCCCCGCGGCCCACCCCGCACCCCTGGTGGACCAACGCGGTCGTGTACCAGGTGTATCCGCGCAGCTTCGCCGACTCGAACGGCGACGGGATCGGCGACATCGGTGGCATCCGCTCGAAACTGGACTATCTCGCCGAGCTCGGCATCGACGTGCTCTGGCTCTCGCCCATGTACCCGTCGCCGCAGCACGACAACGGCTACGACATCTCCGACTACCGCGACATCGACCCCGTCTTCGGCGACCTCGACGAGTTCGATGCCCTGCTCGCCGAGGCGCATGAGCGCGGCATGCGCATCATGATGGACCTCGTCGTCAACCACACTAGCGACGAGCACGCGTGGTTCCGCGAGTCCCGGTCATCCGTCGACAACCCCAAGCGCGACTGGTACTGGTGGCGTCCTGCGCGGCCAGACGGTGACCGCCCCAACGACTGGACCAGCGCGTTCAGCGGCCCGGCCTGGACCCGGGACGAGACCACGGGCGAGTACTACCTGCATCTGTTCGCGACGGAGCAGCCCGACCTCAACTGGGAGAACCCCGAGGTGCGCGAGGCCGTCTACGACATGATGCGGTGGTGGCTCGACCGCGGGGTCGACGGTTTCCGCATGGACGTCATCAACCTCATCGCCAAGAATCTCGACGCCATCGACGGCGCCGACCGCGGCAGTGGGCTCGGCTTCGGCACCGGGCCGCAGATCCACGGGTTCCTGCAGGAGATGCACCGCGAGGTCTTCGCCGCCCACCCCGGCAGCTACGTGACGGTTGGCGAGATGCCCGGCGTGTCCACAGCGGATGCCGCGCTGTTCACCGATCCGCTCCGCAGGGAGCTCGACATGGTGTTCCAGTTCGAGCATGTGTCCTTCGACCACGGCAGCCACAAGTTCGACCCGCTCCCCTTCGACCTCGTCGCGCTGAAGGAGATCCTCGGACGCTGGCAGACCGAGCTCGCCGAGACCGGCTGGAACAGCCTCTACCTCGGCAACCACGACCAGCCGCGGCTCGTCTCGCGCTTCGGCAACGACACCGTGTACCGCGTCGAATCGGCGACCCTCTGGGCCCTCGTTCTGCACCTGATGCGCGGCACCCCCTACGTCTACCAGGGCGACGAGATCGGTATGACCAACGTCACCTTCGCCACGATCGACGACTACCGAGACATCGAGTCGGTGAACCACTACCGCGAGCAGGTCGAGCAGTTCGACGCCTCCCCCGCCGCCGTGCTCGCCGGGGTGCACGCCCGCGGCCGCGACAACGCCCGCACCCCGATGCAATGGGACTCCTCCGCCCACGCCGGCTTCTCCACGGGCGACCCGTGGATCGCGGTCAACCCCAACTACCCGACCGTCAACACCGAGGAGGACCGCGCCGCCGCCGACTCCGTGTTCGCGTTCTACCGGCAGCTGATCGCGCTGCGGCACACCGATGCGACCGTCGCACTCGGGCGGTTCGAGTTACTCGAGCCCCAACATCCGCAGCTATTCGCGTATGCCAGGACGAGCGAGGACGGCACCGACCGTCTCATCGTCGTCGCCAATGCCTCGGACGAACCGCTCACCGACCCCCTGCCGGTGCCAGCGGGCGCGACCCTCGTGCTCGGCAACCAGCCTGCGACCGGCGACGATCCCACCCTCCGCCCTTGGGAGGCCCGGCTCTACCGGGTAGGTTCGGCCCTATGACGATCGCCAACGACATCCTGCTCGACTCCCTCGACCGCGTCTACGAGACCGTGCACCACGTGGTGTCGGGCCTGGGCCCCGACGAACTCGCCGAACGCCTGGGCGAGAACTCCAGCGCGAGCACCAATTCGATCGCCTGGCTGGTCTGGCACCTCGCCCGGGTGCAGGACGACCACATCGCGAGCGCCGCGGGTACCGGCCAGCTCTGGGCCACCGACGGCTGGGAGAAGCGCTTCGGCCTGCCCTTCGAGACCGAGGCGACCGGATACGGCCAGACCTCCGTCGAAGTGTCCGCCGTGCGCGTGGAGTCCGGCGACCTGCTCACGGGCTACTTCGACGCGGTGCACGAGCGCACCATCGCGTACGTGCGCACCCTCACCGAGGGCGACCTCGCGGCGGTCGTCGACACCTCATGGGAGCCGCCCGTCACCCTCGCAGCACGCCTCGTCAGCGTCATCAACGACTGCACCCAGCACGTGGGCCAGGCCGCGTTCCTGCGCGGGATCGTGCGGTCCCGCGCCTGACCTGTCGTCGAGCGGCTGTCGCGCAGCGGATGTTGCGCGGCCGCGTCACCCCGCCGGGGCCGCGCCCGCCATCACGGGTGCCGCGTGCCCACCCCGGCGAGCATCGACCGGTACCCGGCACGGAAGTCCGGGTAGGTGAATGCGAACCCGGTCGAGAGCAACAGGGCGTTGCTGCACCGCTTGTCGCCGCCGCGGCGGTCCTCGGACGTCTGGCCGGTCGGCGCGACATCCGCTGGCTGCTCGTCGAGCTCCACCCCGAGCTCCCCGGCGAGGAACCGCACGACGTCGCTGCGACGGGACGGGGAGCTGTCGACCCCGATGTAGACCGGAGCGGGTTGGGCGTCGATGAGGGCGAGGTGCACGATCGCCGCGGCCGCGTCGTCGCGGTGGATGCGGTTCGTGTGTGGCGAGCCGGGGCCGACCGTAGCCGCACCGCTCCGCACCTGGCCGATCAGCCGGTCGCGACCAGGACCGTAGATGCCGGCCAGCCGCAGCACGACGGCGCCCGGCCTGGCGGCGACGAGCTGCTCGGCCTCGGCGAGGATCCGCGCGTTGGGGGCGGCGGAGTCGGCCGGTGACCGCTCATCGACCCAGCTGCCGTCGTGCACGTCGTACACGGCCGTCGACGACACGAGGATGATGCGCCTCGGGGTCGCCCCGCTCTCGTCGACGCCCACAAGGGTGTTCGCCAGGCCGTCGACGTAGGCCGCCCGGTACTCCTCCGGGGTGGGGGCGGAGGCCGCGATCGCGACCACCACGATGTCGGTGTCGGCCGGCACGACCGGACGCGCGACCCGCAGGTCGACCGCCTGTCCCTCGATCGGCGCCGGCAGGAGGTCGGCCGAACGGCGCACCCCGATGACGCGATGGCCGAGGGCGGCGAACCGCAGGCCGACCTCGGTGCCGAGGTCCCCACATCCGCTGATGAGAACTGTCATGTGCTGCTCCTGATGTCTGGTCGGGTTCAGGCTAACCAGCCGGTCTGGATGGCGGGCCGGACCTGAGAATCGGCTGCATGTGGAATTCTGACCCGGCCCGCGGCCTTGTCCCCCACATGACAACAATCGCAATCGTGGGGGCCGGTGCCGGACTCGGCGCGGCCGCAGCCCGCCGCTTCGGAGCCGAAGGATTCTCCGTCGCCCTCATCGCCCGCAACCAGGCCCGCGTCGACACCCTCGCCGACGATCTCACCCGCGAGGGCATCCACGCCGTCGGCTTCACCGCCGACGTACGCGACCCCGCGTCGATCGCCGCGACCCTCGAACACGTGGCCGAGACCCTCGGCACGATCGAGGTGCTGCAGTACAGTCCTCTGCCGCAGAAGAACTTCATGCGTCCGGTGATGGAGACCACCCCGGCCGACCTCGTCGGGCCGGTCGAGTTCTCGATCTACGGCCCGGTCGCCGCCGTGCACCAGGTGGTGCCCGGAATGCGCTTCCTGGGCGAGAATCGCGGCACGATCCTCTTCGTGAACGGCGGCTCCGCCGTCACCCCCGGCCGAGGCGTGACCGGAACCTCGATCGCCTTCGCTGGCCAGGCCGCCTACGCGCAGCTGCTCAACGAGGTGCTCGGCGAGGAGGGCATCCAGGTGTCCCAGCTCATCATCGGCGGACGCATCATCGCCGGCGACCCCGAGAAGGACCCGGCGAAGCTGGCTGACATCCTCTGGGACCTGCACGTGAAGCGCGACCGCTTCCGCCACCAGGTCAGCGCCGACTAGGGGCTCCTCCCCACGCCGGGGGATGTGGGCGTCCCCCGGCATTGCTAGCGTCGGGTGACAAACCGGCAATGCAGGAGGACGCACCCCATGATCGAAGCGCACGGACTCACGAAGCGATATGGCAGCAAGAACGCCGTCGACGACGTCAGTTTCACCGTCAGGCCGGGCCTCGTGACCGGCTTCCTCGGCCCGAACGGGGCCGGCAAGTCGACCACGATGCGCCTTATCGTGGGGCTCGACCGCCCCACCTCCGGCTCGGTCACCGTCAACGGCCAGGCTTACGCCGCCCACCGCGCGCCCCTGCGTGAGGTCGGGGCGCTGCTCGACGCGAAGGCCGTGCACACCGGACGCAGCGCTTACAACCACCTCCTCGCCATCGGCGCCACCCACAGCATCGGCCGCAGCCGCGTCGACGAGGTCATCGCCCTGACCGGTCTCGAGTCCGTCGCCCGCAAGCGCGTCGGCGGCTTCTCTCTCGGCATGGGCCAGCGCCTCGGCATCGCCGTCGCGCTCCTCGGCGACCCGGCCACCCTCATCCTCGATGAGCCCGTCAACGGACTCGACCCCGAGGGGGTCATCTGGGTGCGCCAGCTCGCCCGTCACCTCGCCGCCGAGGGACGCACCATCTTCCTCTCCTCCCACCTGATGAACGAGATGGCCCAGACTGCCGACCACATCATCGTGCTGGGTCGGGGGCGGGTGATAGCGGATGCTCCGGTGCAGGCGATCCTCGCCCAGGCGACCGGCACCGCGGTGACTGTCCGCAGCCCCGATGCCGCGCGCCTCGCCGAGCTGCTGACCGCCTCGGACCCACTGTCGACCGTCACCGTCGATCCGGCGGACCCACACCTGCTGATCGTCGCCGGTCTCGCATCGCCCCGCATCGGCGAGCTCGCCGCCGGCGCCGGGGTCGTGCTGCACGAGCTCGCCCCGACTGCCGCATCACTCGAGGACGCCTACCTGGCCCTCACCCAGAACGAAGTCGAATACGTCGCAGGCGGAGAGGCCACCCGATGAGCACTGCCCCACTGCAGAGAGTCACCATGTCCGGAGTCAGTTTCGGCGGCATCATCCGCTCGGAATGGATCAAGCTCCGCAGCCTGCGCTCGACGGTCTGGTGCTACGCGATCATCGTCGTGCTGACCTTGGGCGTCGGCGCACTGATCGCTTTCGCGATGGCGAGCGGGGCGACGGGCGGGGCCGGGATCACGGGTGATGCGGCGACCACCATGGCCGTGCAGACCGCGACGTTCCCGATCTCGATGACGCAGCTCGTGGCCGCGGTGCTCGGCGCGCTCGTGATCACCGGCGAGTACGGCACGGGCATGATCCGGTCCACGCTGACGGCGGTGCCGAAGCGGTTGCCCGCCCTGGTCGGCAAGGCGCTGGTCTTCGCACTGACCACCTTCCTGGTCTCGGCTGTCGCGATCGCGGTGACCGGCGCGATGACCCTCGCGATGCTGAGCGGAGCCGGGATCGGCGTCGAGATCACGGCAGGATACCTGCTGGCGCTCGTCGGCGGGGCCGGCTACCTCGCGCTGGTCGGGCTGCTCTCTTTCGCGATCGGCGCGATCATCCGCTCGAGCGCCGGGGGCATCGCCGCCTCTCTCGGGCTCATCCTCGTGGTGCCGAATGTGCTGCCGCTGCTCGCGTTCCTCACCAAGGCCGACTGGATCGGCGAGGCCGCGAAGTACCTGCCGAGCAACGCGGGAGCGCAGATGTACGCGCTGGCCGGATCCGGCGCCGTCGACATGTTCACCGGCGCGACCGTTCTCGAGCCCGCGATCGGGCTGCTGGTGCTCGTCGGCTGGGTCGTGGCCCTGCTCGCACTGGCGGCGGTGCTGCTGAAGCGCCGAGACGCGTAGCGCGGCGGCTGCACCCCGCGACGTTGCGCGGAACGGGGCGCAGCGCCCCGCGGCTCAGTGCCTGCTCAGTGCCCGCGCGCGACCCACTCCGCCAGGTGCGGTGCCTCCGCCCCGATCGACGTCGAGTCGCCGTGTCCGGTGAGCACGAGCGTCTCGGGCGGCAGCACCAGCAGCCGCTCGCTGATCGAGGCAATGATCGTGGGGAAGTCGCTGTGGGAGCGGCCCGTCGCCCCCGGCCCCCCGTTGAAGAGGGTGTCCCCAGAGAACAGCACCCCCTCGCTCGGCAGGTGGTAGCAGGTCGAGCCGGGCGAGTGGCCGGGTGTCGAAAGCGCCGTGATCGTCGCCCCCGCGATCTCGAAGGTGTCGCCGTCGCCCACCTCGGCCTCCGGCGCGTCCTCCGGGTACACCTCGTCCCAGAGCATCCGGTCGGCCGCGCTCAGGTAGATCGGGGCGTCGACGAGGTCGCTGAACTCCCGGGCCGAGCGGATGTGGTCGTCGTGCGCGTGAGTGAGCAGGATTCCAATGACCTCCCGGTCGCCGACCGCTACGGCGATCGCCTTCGCATTGTGTGCCGGATCGATGACCACGACCTCGTCGTCGTCCCCGACGATCCAGACGTTGTTGTCGACGTCCCAGGTGCCGCCGTCGAGGGAGAAGGTGCCGCTGGTCACGAGATTCTCGATGCGGACGCTCATGCGCCGACCACCTCGACGACCGAGCGCAGAACTTCGCCGCGCTGCATCCTGCCGAAGGCCTCCTCGATGTCGCCGAGGCCGATCCGCTCGGACACGAACGCGTCGAGGTCGAGGTTGCCCGCCTTGTAGTGGCTCACGAGCATGGGGAAGTCCCGCGAGGGCAGGCAGTCGCCGTACCAGGACGACTTGATCGCCCCGCCGCGGCCGAACACCTCGAGCAGCGGCAGCTCGATCGTCATCTCCGGGGAGGGCACCCCGACGAGCACGACGGTGCCGGCCAGGTCCCTGGCGTAGAACGCCTGGGTGAAGGTCTCCGGGCGGCCGACGGCGTCGATCACAACATCCGCTCCGAATCCGCCGGTCAGGGCACGGATGCCCTCGACGGCGTCGGTCTCACGGGAGTCGATGCCGTGGGTGGCCCCGAGGGACACTGCGAGCGCCACCTTCTTCGGGTCGATATCGACGGCGATGATCGTGGTCGCCCCGGCGAGCTTGGCGCCGGCGATCGCCGCGATGCCGACCCCGCCGCAGCCGATCACCGCGACCGAGTCGCCGAGGGTGACTCCCCCGGTGTTGATGGCAGCGCCGATGCCGGCCATGATGCCACAGCCGAGCAGGCCGACCGCGGCGGCGTCGACGTCCGCGTCGACGATCGTGCACTGGCCGGCCGCGACGAGGGTCTTCTCGGCGAACGCGCCGATGCCCAGGGCGGGCGAGAGCTCAGTGCCGTCCTCGAGCGTCATCTTCTGGGTGGCGTTGAAGGTGTTGAAGCAGTACTGGGCCTCACCGCGACGGCAGGCGCGGCACTCGCCGCAGACCGCCCGCCAGTTGAGGATCACCCGGTCGCCCGGCTTGACGTTCGTGACGTCAGCACCGACCGCCGCGACGACCCCGGTGGCCTCGTGTCCCAGCAGGTACGGGTAGCTGTCGCCGATCGCGCCCTGCTGGTAGTGCAGGTCGGTGTGGCACACCCCACAGGTGAGGATGTCGACAAGCGCCTCGCCGGGCCCAGGGTCGGGAACGAGGATCGTCTCGAGCGTGACTGGGGCGTTCTTCGCCCGAACGACCACGGCCTGCACCTTGTGCACCATAAAATTCGCCTCTCCAGCGGATGTCACAGGGGTGGGAAATCCGCGCTCTCACACTATCGTGGGGCCGCATGACCGCCGCTGTCGCCTCCGCCCCCGAACGGATCGCCGCCGTGCGCTCGGTGCGGAGGGTCCTGCGCATGGCGGGGGACTCGACATCCGTTCGCGAGGCGACGTTCGTGCTCGTCGACGAGGAGGGCCTCGACGCCTTCGCGGGCGAGATCTCGCGCCGGGACGGCGATCTGTCAGGGGCCCGATCTACGATGAGCTCGTGAAACGGCGACGCCTCGAACCCATCTACAGCACCGCCGTCGCGACCGGCCGCAGCCTGTTCGGATTCTGGCGGCTCACCCGCACCGCCACCGGACTCGGGAACATCCCCGACAGTGGCGGCGCCGTCATCGCCATGACCCACTTCGGCTACCTCGAGTTCGCCCTCGTCGAGTGGGCGGCGTGGATGCACAACCGGCGGCGCATCCGCTTCATGGCACAGAAAGGCGCCTTCGACAAACCCGTCATCGGCACCCTGCTCCGCGGGATGCGGCACATCTCCGTGGACATGACCGCCGGGGCGTCCGCCTACGCCGACGCCGTCGCCGCCCTGCGAGCCGGCGAGCTGATCGGGGTGTTCCCCGAGGCGGGGGTGAACTCCTCGTTCACCGTGCGGGAGCTCAAGACCGGGGCGGCCAGGCTCGCCGCCGAGGCTGGCGTCCCCATAATCCCCGTCGCGGTGTGGGGCGGTCAGCGGCTGCTCACCAAGAACCACAAGGTCGGATTCCGGGAGCGCTTCGGGGTGCCCATCACCTACGCGGTCGGCGAGCCCATCGTCGTCACCGCGGACGACGACGTGACGCAGGCGACCGAGGACCTCAAGGGCACCCTCCAGGGACTCGTCGACACCCTCCAGGCCGACTACCCCGTCGACGGCACCGGCCAGTGGTGGCAGCCGCGGCATCTCGGGGGCACCGCCCCCACCCCCGTCGAGGCGGGCGCGGCCGACGAGGCCAGGCGCCTGCGCCGCGAGAAGGCCCGGCTGGAGAAGGCCGAGCTCGAGGGGCGCTGACCCGCTGGGCACCCGTTCGAGGGGTACGGCGACAGAGGATTGTCCGACCCCGGGCTGAGGGCGTAGCGTCGAGGCACGACCAATGACGATCGCCCAACAGCCAAGGAGTTGCCACGATGCCGCACGTGCTCCCCACCCGGTCCGACCTCCAGGAGCTCTCGGGCTCACGACACCCCGCCTCGGTCTCGATCTACCTCGCGACCTCCCCGCTCCCCGCCGCGAGGGACGAGTCCCGCATCGCCCTCAAGACCATGGTGGCGGATGTCGCTCGTACGCTGCACCCGCAGCGGAGCAGCGACGACGTGCCAGAGCTCCTCCACCGCCTCGAGACCCTCGGCGACGAGGGCGACCTCTGGGGCGACTCGTCCCGGGGCATCGCGGTCTTCGCCTCTCCCGGCACGCTGCGCGTGTTCCGGCTCGTTGGCGACATCCGCTCACAGGCGACGGTCGGAGATCGCTTCGACATCGGCACCCTGCTGCGGGCGGTCGCCTTCGACCACTCGGCACACATCCTCGCTCTGACCGAGGGGAGCGTGCACCTCTACTCCCTCACCAACAACGACCGGCTGCGTGAGCTCGACCTGCCCGACCTGCCCGCCGACCTGGCGACGACCCTCGAGCACCTGACGACCGCCGACCAGTCCGCCCCGCCGCGTGCGCTCGGGGCGAACGGCGACAAGACCGAGCAGCGGCGCTACTGCCGCATCGTGCACGACGCCGTGCTCGCCCGCATCGCCCAGGATCCGGCCGGCGAGGTGCCACTCATCCTCGCGGCAAGCGTGGACCTGGAACCGGCGTTCCGCGCCGTCAACCGCCACCGCGGGCTCGCCGAGCAGGGGGTGCACGCCAATCCGGAGTCGCTCACCCCGGCCCAGCTCGCCGACAGAGCCCGCGCGATCCTCCACGAGCTGCACGTGGCGGAGCTCACCGCCTGGTGCGAGCGCTTCGAGCTCGAGCGCAGCCGCGACCTCGCCACGAGCGACCTCGGCCACGTGGCGCGGGCCGCGACCGCCGCGGCCGTCGGCGACCTGCTGTTCGACATGGATTCCGTCCTGCAGGGCAGCATCGACGATGACGGGGTGCTGAGCCTGACCGACGTGTCGGCGGACGGGGCAGCGGATGTCGCGTCCTACCGTGTTGTGGACGAGATCGCCGCCCGGGTACTGCGTGCCGGCGGCACCGTGCGCGCTGCCCGTACCGACGACCTTCCGGAGGGATCCCCGGTCGCGGCGATCCTGCGGTACGCGTTCTGACCGGGTGACCTGCGCCCGCCAGGAGGGCAGCCGCGGGTGGCTTGCATGATTCAGGAATCTCCCGCAGCCGACGGCGTACCCTTATCCAGGGGACGCCGTACCCCACATCGCGCGGGCCCTTCGCGCTCCTGAGCCACGGAGACCCCCATGACCTCGTCCACGATCCTCGATGTCATCCTGGTGCTCGTCCTCCTCGGCCTGTTCGTCTACGGCTACCGCAGCGGACTCGTCCGCAGCCTCGCTGGCATCGTCGGGCTCGTCGCGGGCGGTGTCGCCGCGTTCTTCCTCGTGCCGATCGTCGGCTCCTGGGTCCCCGACCCGCAGTGGCGCACCCCGGCGACCCTCGGCACGGCCATCGTTCTCGTGCTCGGCGGCCTGTCGATCGGCGGCTCGATCGGCTACGCGCTGCGCCGCCAGGTGCACAAGACACCCCTGGGGGTCATCGATCGAATGCTCGGCGCCGTGCTGAGCACCGTCGTCTCTGCTCTCGTGCTGAGCATGGTGGCGATGAGCGTCGGCTCGCTCGGCGTGCCGTTCGTCTCCCCCGCCGTGGCGTCGTCGTCCGTCATCCGCTCGATAGATTCCCTCACCCCGACCCAGGTCAAGGCGTTCCTGGCGCAGGTGCGCTCCGCCGCGGTCGACGAAGGCATTCCCAGCATCGTCGAGGCCTTCAACGGGCCGGTTCCGGCGATCCCCGAGGTCAACACGGGAGGCCCGGACCTGGTCGCGGCGGCCCGGTCGGTGGTGCGCATCACCGGCAACGCCTACGCCTGCGGGCAGAACCAGTCCGGCAGCGGCTTCGTGGTGTCGGAGGACCGCATCGTCACCAACGCGCACGTCGTCGCCGGTGTGACCCAGCCCGTGGTCGAGGCGCCCGGCCTCGGCGCACCCGCCGGCCGCGTGGTGTACTTCGACCCGGTGAACGACCTGGCCGTGATCGCCGTCGACGGACTCACCGCACAGGCCCTGCCCCTGGCAGGCAACCTCGACGTGGGCAGTGCCGCGATCGTCGATGGCTATCCCTTCGGCGGGCCGTTCCGCTCGGGTGCCGCTCAGGTCATCTCTGTCGGACCGCTGCAGGTGAACGACATCTACGGCGACGCCACGGCCGAGCGGAACGTCTACACCCTCGCCGCCGACGTGCAGCAAGGGCAGTCGGGTGGACCGCTCCTCAGCGAGTCCGGGGAGGTCGTGGGAGTGATCTTCGCGAAGTCGGCCGATACCTCAGGTGTGGGCTACGCGCTCGCGATGGAGGAGGTCGAGCCTGTGGCCGTGCAGGCGCCGGACCTCCAGGCCGAGGTCTCGTCGGGCACCTGCGACCGCGGGTAGTCGCCGCGGGTACCCCCCACCCGCAGCGCCCCTAGGGCGTCCCGACGAACAGCTCGCACGTCGCGTTGTAGTACTTCGTCGTCTGCCCAGCATGCATCAGCCCGATCCGCCGGCAGACGGCCTGCGACGCGACGTTCTGCGGTGCCGTGACGGCGACGACCCTGTGCAGGCCCGCCAGGGAGGCGCGGCGGAGCACCTCCCCCGCTGCCTCCGTGGCGTAGCCGTTGCCCCAGTGGTCGGGGTGGAAGTGCCAGCCGATCTCGATGTCACCGGAGGGCAGGAGGGGCTCATCGGTGCCCGAGGCCGGGATCGGCTTGAGCAGGATGTTGCCGACCAGCTCGCCGGTGTCGCGCAGGGCGACGGCCCACAGCCCCTGCACCGGGTGGTCCTGGAGGGGCAGCCACGCGATGCGGGTCGCCGCCTCCGCCCGGTCGGCCATCACCCGCGGCACCCGGCCGATGAACCGCTTCACCTCCCAACGGGAGTAGAGGTCGAACATGAAATCGGCATCGCTCTCGCGCCAGCGTCGGAGGATCAGCCGGTCAGTACCTGTATCGGTACCGGGTTCGGCGGCGGGTTCGGTGCCGGATTCGAGAGTCATGGCTCCAGCGTGCCACGCAGGGGAGAGCCGGTGTGGCGCTGCCCCGACCGGGGCGGGATACTCGTCACCATGAGCACCGTCCCCCTCGTCATCGACCCGCCCGAGCTCTACCGGAGCCCCGCCTTCGCCCGGGGTATGGTCCTTCCGGCCGGCCCGACGCTCTACGTGGGCGGGCAGAACGGCACCGACAGCTCCGGGGCGCTGCTCGAGGGCCTCGCGGTGGCGTCGCT